>JAKJGK010000228.1 GCA_022704435.1 Synergistota bacterium
TCTCGGAGAAGTACCTGGAACAGCTGTTTTTAATACTCAGGCGCAACGGCCTGGTCAGGAGCGTGCGCGGCGCCCAGGGGGGGTACCTGCTGGGCAAGCCCCCGGACGACACGACGATCGCCGAGGTGGTCGACGCCCTCGAGGGGGACATCGCGTTCGCGGACTGCCTGTCCGAGGGCGGGTGCAGGAACCGCGGCACCTGCCCCACGCACGAGCTCTGGAGCCGACTGAAGGAGAGCATCGACGACATACTCGAGGACACCACCCTGGCGGATCTCCTGGGCGAGCGTCCCGAGGCGGATTCGACGGGAGACGCGCCGCGCGGCTGCCCCGCCAGATAGAAGGAGGAAGACGTCATGTCAGGACAGGTATACCTCGATTACGCAGCCACAACCTTTACCGCCCCCGAGGTCGTATCGGCGATGGCCCCGTATTTCACTCAGTCCTTCGGGAACCCCTCGTCCATCTACTCGTTCTCGGAGGAGAACAGGAGGGCGATCGCCGAATCCCGGCAGAAGGTGGCCGACGTAATAGGCGCATCCAGGGACGAGATCTACTTCACCAGCGGCGGCACCGAGGCCGACAACTGGGCCCTGAAGGGGGTCGCGTGGAGGAACCGCGCCAAGGGCAACCACGTGATCACGACAAAAATAGAGCACCACGCGGTCCTGTACGCGGCCAAGTTCTTGCAGGAGAACGGCTTCGAGGTCACATTCCTCGACGTGGACCCAGAGGGCAGGGTCAGGCCGGAGGACGTCGCGAGAGCCCTGACCGACCGCACCATCCTCGTGTCCGTGATGTTCGCCAACAACGAGATCGGCACTATTCAGCCGGTGGCGAAGATAGGCGCGTTGTGCAGGGAGAGGGGCGTGCCCTTCCACACGGACGCGGTCCAGGCGGTAGCCCACGTGCCGATCGACGTCAAGGCCATGAACATCGACCTGCTGTCCATGTCCGCCCACAAGTTCTACGGACCGAAGGGAGTGGGCGCCCTCTACGTTCGCAAGGGGATCAGGATAGAGAACCTGATCCACGGAGGGGGACAGGAGCGCGGAAGGCGCGCCACCACTGAGAACGTGGCCGGGATAGTCGGCCTCGGCGCGGCGATAGAGCTGACCTCCTCCCGCATGAAGGAGAGCTCCGCCCGCATCGCCGCCCTGAGGGACATACTGATAGACGGCGTGATGAAAAATATACCCTACGCCAAGTTCAACGGCGCCCCGTCGGGGGAGCGCCTTCCCAACAACGCCAACTTCAGCTTCATAGGCATCGAGGGGGAGACCCTGCTGCTGGATCTTGACCGCGAGGGAGTGTACGCCTCCACCGGCAGTGCCTGCTCCTCCGGCTCGCTCGACCCGTCGCACGTGCTCATGGCGATAGGGCTCACCCACGAGCAGGCCCACGGCTCGCTGCGCATGACCCTGGGCGAGGAGACAACCGAGGAGCACGTGCGCCACGTGCTGGAGGTACTTCCCCGGATCGTGAAGCGCCGCCGCGAGATGTCCCCTCTGTGGGAGGACTTCCTTAAGAGCATCGAAGGAGGGAGATAGAGATGTACAGTGAAAAAGTGCTTGACCACTTTCAGAACCCGCGCAACGTGGGGGAGATAGAGAACCCGGACGGGGTAGGACAGGCCGGAAACCCGAAGTGCGGAGACATAATGAAGATCTACTTGCGGGTGGAGGACGACATCATAACCGACATCAAGTTCAAGACCTTCGGATGCGCCTCCGCCATCGCGTCGTCCAGTATGGCCACCGAGCTCGTGAAAGGGCGCAGCATCGATGAGGCGTGGGACCTCACGAACAGCGCGGTCGCGGAGGCCCTCGACGGACTGCCCCCGATCAAGATGCACTGCTCCGTGCTGGCGGAGGAGGCCATTCACGCCGCCATCAACGACTACCGCAAGAGAAAGGGACTCCCCGTGATCGAGGGGAAGGAGTACGATCACGATCACGGCCACGCGACCGAGGTCGATTGATCGCCGCGCAGACACTAGA
>JAKJGK010000010.1 GCA_022704435.1 Synergistota bacterium
GGCCGCCTCCCTGGGGCTGTCGGCCAAAGGGCCGGAGTCCGCGCCCGCCACCGCTCTGGCCCTGTGGAGGGAGCGGCGCGGCGAGCCGCCGGACGCGGTCGTCCAGCTCGGGGGCGACCTGATGTGGGGGAGGATGCTATCGCGCCGCCGCGCACCGCTGTTCTGCTACTCCTACGGGCCCAAGAGGGGGCTTGAGGCCTGCGCGGCTGTGTACACCGCCTTCCCCGCGATGGCGCGAGCGATGACCCGGCAGGGGGTGTCGCCCGTGGTGGCGGGGGACCTGGCGGCCGACCTGATCCCGACGTCGGTGCCGACCATCGAAGGGAGAGGGCCCTCGAAGGCCCCCTGCGTCGCCTTCTTCCCGGGAAGCAGGCCGGGCATTCGCGACTACGCCATACCCCTGATAGAGCGGACCGCGTCGACCCTGCGCGAGCTCGTGCCGTCGCTTGAGGCCCGCGTCCTCCTGTCGCCGTTCGACGGGGAGGAGGACGGCGAACGGCTTCGGGCGCTCGGCCTCGCCCCTTCACCGGGAGGGCTGCCGGGCTCACTGGACGGGGTGGACTTCGCGGTGACCCAGCCCGGCACGAACACCCTGGAGCTCATGCACCGAGCGGTGCCCTTCTTGGTCGCGGTGCCCTTCTCCTCGCTCAGGCACGTCCCTCTTCCGGGCCTGGCGGGCGCGCTGTCGCGCCTGCCGCTCGTCGGCGCGGCGCTGCGAGCGGCCGCCCTCAGGTCGAGATGGCGCTCGACGGGGTTCACCGCGTGGCCCAACCGTCTTGCTGGACGCCAGGTGGTGGACGAGATGATAGGCGACGTAACCCCCGGCGACATCGCCGCGAGGGTGGCCGAACACCTGGGCGACCCGGTGCGCCTGGCGGAGACGCGCCGCTCCCTGTCCCTGATCTCCTCGGAGGCGCCGCGCGGGGCCGCCGCCCGGATGGCCGATCACATCGAAAGGACCCTTGCCTGACATGAATGGATTGAACGGCACGCACAAGGCATTGCCCTACATGCGCCTGCTCGCCTGCGCCCGCCCTTACGCGCGCAGGCTGGCCGCGGCGCTCGCATGCATGTTCGTCGCCTCGGCGTGCAACATAGTGCCCCCCTGGCTGCTGAAGAACGTGGTGGACGACGTCCTGATCCAGAAGGACCTCGCCATGCTCAACACCCTTCCCTTTCTTCTCGTTGTGCTCTTCATCGGCAAGGGGCTGGCCTCCTACGGCCACCAGTACCTGATGAACTGGACCGGGCAGAGGGTGGTCATGGACCTTCGCCTGCTCCTGTACGACCACCTTCAGCGCATGTCGCTCAAGTACCTGTACGGGAAGCGCCTGGGGGAGCTCATGTCGCGCATAACCAACGACGTGTCGATCCTGCAGAACCTGGTCACCTCGGTGCTGGTCAACCTGGTGGTGCAGGCGGTCACATTCGTCGGGATGGTGGCCTTCCTGCTGTACATAAACTGGAGGCTGTCGCTCGTGGCGTTCGCGGTCATCCCCCTCACCGTGCTTATACTCGACCGGGCGTCCAGGAGGCTGAGAAGCGTGGGGCACGAGATCCAGAGCGAGCTGGCGTCGCTGTCGGCCGTAGTGCAGGAGGCCTTCGGGGCGATACGGGTGGTGCGCTCGTTCGCCACGGAGGACCTTGAGCTGGAGCGCTTCGGCAGGAGCAACCGGGACAACTTCCGCGCGGTGATGCACGGAGTCCAGGTCCAGTCGGCGCTGGCGGGCGTCATAGAGGTCGTGCTGATAGCCGCCCTGGCGCTGATCCTCTGGCTGGGCGGCAGAAAGGTCGTGGGGGGGGAGCTGACGCCGGGGGAGCTGATAGCCTTCCTGGGCTACCTGGGCTTTATGGTCCAGCCGATCAGGGTGCTCACCTCCGTGACAAGCTCCCTGCAGATGGGGCTCGCCGCCGCGGACAGGATCTTCGCGATGCTGGACACCCCGGTGGACATCGCCTCCCCGGCCAACCCGGTCAGGGTTGGCGCGCTGGAGGGGAGGGTGGCCTTCGAGGGGGTCTCCTTCTCCTACGTCGCGGGGCGGGAGGTGCTCGGCGGGATCGACCTCGAGGTGTGCCCCGGCGAGAGGGTCGCCATTGTCGGCCCGACCGGATCGGGCAAGTCCACCCTCGCCGACCTGGTGCCCCGCTTCTACGACCCGGACAGGGGGGCGGTGCTGGTGGACGGCCGCGACGTGCGCACCCTGGACCTGTCCGAGCTGCGCAGGCAGATAGGCGTAGTCCACCAGGACTCGATACTGCTGAGGGGGACGATAGGCTTCAACATCTCCTACGGCCTGCCCGGCATGTCATCCGAGGATATAGCCAGGGCCGCCGACATCGCGGGCATACGCGCCTTCATCGAGTCGCTCCCCCTTGGCTACGACACCGAGGTGGGCGAGAGGGGCGTGACCCTCAGCGGCGGCCAGAGGCAGAGGATCGCGATCGCCAGGGCCGTGGCCAGAAACCCGCGGATACTCATCCTGGACGAGGCCACGTCCTCGCTCGACTCCGAGGTGGAGCGCCAGGTCCAGGAGGCGATGAACACGGCGATGGCCGGACGCACCTCCCTGGTAATAGCCCACAGGCTGTCGACCATCAGGGGCGCGGACAGGATCGTCGTGCTCGACCGCGGGCGGATAGTCGGACAGGGGACCCACGACGAGCTGATGGCAATGGGCGGCCTGTACCACAGGCTGTACACCTCGGGGGAGGAGCGGTCGTGAGCGAGCCGGGAGGGGAGGGTGCCTTCAGGAGGCTGCGCACCCCCGTCCGCTCAGCGCTCGGGAGCTATCTCTCCTTCGCGCGGGGCGAGACTCGACTGTCGCTATGGGCGCTCGCCTACCCCTTCGGCCTCGTCGCCAAGTCCGTGGTCGCAGTCAGGAACTTCGCGTTCGACCACGGACTGGCCAGGTCGGAGGAGCCGCCCCTGCCGGTGGTCAGCGTGGGCAACATCACCCTTGGGGGGACGAACAAGACCCCGTTCGTCGAGATGCTCTGCCGAATCCTGCTGTCGGCGGGGGTGTCGCCGGCCATCATCAGCAGGGGGTACGGCGGCCGAACGGTCGACCCGGTGGTGATAACCGCGGACGCGATCGACGGCTCGGACGACCTGGGCCGCCTGCGCGACCTCGTCGGGGACGAGCCCCTGCTGCTGGCCTCCAGGCTGCCCGGCGTGCCTGTGGCGGTGTCGAAGGATCGGTTGAGGGACGTGGACGTGCTCTCCGGCAGGGGGGTGCAGCTCATCGTGGCGGACGACGCCTTCCAGCACAGGCGCATGGGGCGCGACGCCGACATAGTGCTGGTGGACGCGTGCTGCCCGTTCGGCAACGGTTGGATCGCGCCGGCCGGCATACTCAGGGAGCCGCCCTCCGTACTGGCCAGGGCGTCCGCGGTGGTGGTCACCAAGTCCGAGCAGGTGTCCGCCGGACGGCTGAGGACGCTGGTGGACGAGCTGTCCCGCTTCGTCCCGGAGGACCGGCTGTTCTTCTCGCGCATATCGCTGCACGAGTGGCGCCTTTGGAACGGAGGCTGGAGGGGGATCGCGCCCGGGCCGCCCGAGACCGCGCTGGCCTTCTCCGCCATAGGCAGCCCGGAGAGCTTCAGGCGCTCTCTCGAGTCCGAGGGGGTCGAGATACTGAGGGAGCACCGCTTCAAGGACCACTACCGCTACAGGGTGGAGGACATGAGGGCGCTCGAGGACTCCATGAGGGAGTGCGGGGCCTCGTGCATGGTCTGCACCGAGAAGGACGTGTACAACATGCCTCGCGAGTGGAGGGCCGGGCTCGACGTCATGGTCCCCTTCATATCCACGGTGCTGGACGACGAGGATCGCTTCCGCGCCTGCCTGCTCGACTCCCTGCGCCCGAGGATGGTGGTCGCGTCCAACGGCTACGGAGAGGACTCCATGGGGGTGCTGCTGGCGAGGAAGCTGTCCGAGCGCTTCCCCTCCGCCGTCGTGTCGGCTTTCCCTATAGTCGGGAGGGGGGAGCACTACGCAAAGGAGGGCATACCCATAGACTCGGCACCCTCGGACTCGCCGAGCGGCGGCGTGATAAAGTACCGCCTGGTCGACCTGTGGAGGGACCTCAGGGCCGGGCTGCTGCGATCCATCGCCATGCAGATGAGGGCGTGGGCGGCGCTCCGGGGCCGGATAAGGACTCCTCTGTGCGTGGGGGACGTCTACCTGCTGCTGCACGCCCTGTGGGGGCAGGGGCAGCTCCCCGTGCTGGTGGCGACGGCCAAGACCGTCTACCTGAGCGGGCACTGGAGGCTCGAGAGGTTCATCCTGAAGCACAGGAGCAGGATGACCTGGACGCGCGACCGCGACACTGCCGGAGAGCTGAGCAGGTCCGGCGCGAACGCCCGGTTCGACGGCAACCCCATAATGGACATAACGTGTGATAATACTATCGAGCCGGTGTCGTGGGGGGAGGACGGGAGGCCGAGGGTGCTCCTGCTGCCCGGCAGCAGGCGGAGGGCCTACGACGACCTGCACCTGCTGTTGCAGTCGGTGGACAGGGTGCAGTCCATGCTGCCCGAGGGCGCCTCGTACCTGATGGTCGTCGCGCCCACGCTCGACACCGACAGACTGCTCCAGGCCTGCGAGGGCGAGGGGTGGGCCGCCGTCCGCGGGGCGCCCGGCGGGTCTTCGCGAGAACTGGCGCTCCGCAGGGGGTCGTGCGAGATTCGCTTCTTCTTCGGCCCGCTGCCGGCGGTCGCCGCGAGGGCGCACGTGCTGATAGGCCTGGGCGGCACGGCCAACCAGGTGTGCGCCGGGATGGGAGTCCCGGTGGTTTCCATAGAGGAGAAGGGAAAGTTCGTTCAGAAGAAGCTGCTGGGCGACGCGGAGGTGCTCGTGCCGCAGGACTCCCGGGCCTTGGCGGAGGCCGCCGTCGCGATAATAAGGGACGAGGCGCTTCGCAGGAGGATGTCCGAGGAGGGCGTCTCGCGACTTGGCGGGCCCGGCGCTCTGGATCGAGTGGCGGACTACGCGGCCGCCCGCATGGGCTGGGATCTTCGCGCGCGCCTGTACGACGCTCTCGCGATCCAGTGGAGAGGCGGCGACCCCGGTCGGCGCGCCGCGAAATAACAGTCAGGAGATGATGCGACGTGCGGTCATCGTGCGCACCTGAGCGCCCCCTGCCGGAGGGCGGGGCGGCTCTGCGCTCCGAGGAGATAGTACGCATAAGGGACGATTCGCCCGAGAGAAGGTGGGACTTCCCCATAGGGGCGGGCGGGCTGGCCCTGATCGCGGGGCCGTGCTCGCTCGAGACCCCGGAGCTGGGGCTCGAGATCGCCGAGACGGTGCGGGACATATGCAGATCGCTCGGCCTTGGCTACATATTCAAGGCCTCCTTCGACAAGGCCAACCGCACCTCCCTGGCGGGGTTCCGCGGACCCGGCCTGGACGAGGGGCTGGAGCAGCTCGCCGAGATACGCCGCAGGGCCTCGGTGCCGGTGCTCACGGACGTTCACGAGTCGTGGCAGGCGGAGCGGGCCGCCAGGTATGTGGACGTCCTGCAGATCCCGGCCTTTCTCTGCCGCCAGACGGACCTGCTGCTAGCGGCCGCCGCAACCGGAAGGCCGCTGCACGTGAAGAAGGCGCAGTTCCTGTCGCCGCTCGACATGAGGCACGTGGTGGAGAAGTGCCGAGCCGGGGGGGCGTCGGCCCTGATGCTCTGCGAGCGCGGCACCTTCATGGGGTACGGCCGGCTGGTGGTGGACATGACCTCCCTCCCGGTCATGCGCTCCCTGGGATGCCCGGTGGTGTTCGACGCCACCCACAGCGTCCAGGCGCCCGGCGCGGCCAACGGGGCGTCGGGCGGTGACAGGCGCTTCGTGCTCCCCCTGGCGAGGAGCGCCGTGGCCTCCGGGGTCGACGCCCTGTTCCTCGAGACCCACCCCTGCCCCGAGAGGGCCAGGAGCGACGGCCCGAACCTGGTCCCCCTGCACAGGATGCGCTACCTGCTGGAGCAGCTGGCCGAGCTGCACCACTTCATGGTCCTCAACCTCGGGTACTCCTCGTTGACCTGGGCCGGGCCCGAGGCGGGAAATTGAGCATGCTCAGTCTGCCCTGGGAGCGCGAGGGGCGAAGCCTCTCCGACGAGGAGCTTCTGAGCGCGGGGAGGTCGATCATGCTCGCCGAGGCGGCGGAGATAGAGAGGGCCGCCGGGCGTCTGGGCCCGGAGCTGGCCCGGGCGGCCCGCATTGTCTACTCCTGCGCGGGGAGGCTTGTCACGGTCGGCATGGGCAAGTCGGGCATAATCGGTCGAAAGATCGCCGCCACCCTGGCATCGCTCGGGACGCCGTCGTTCTTCCTTCACGCCGCGGAGGGCGCCCACGGCGACCTCGGGATGGTCACGCGCGACGACGCGGCCATCTTCATCAGCAACAGCGGGACCACGTCCGAGGCCATCTCGCTTCTGCCCCACTTCAAGAGGCTGGGCGCTCCGATAATCGCCATCACGGGGGGGCTTGCCTCCCCTCTGGCGAGGAACGCAGACGTCGTGCTCGACTCCTCGGTGAGGTCCGAGGCCGGCGACGGCCCGTGCGCGCCGAACGGCGAGGGGGGCGACGGGGCCCTGAACCTCGCCCCCCTGTGCAGCACCACCCTCCAGCTCGCCATAGGCGACGCCCTGGCGGGCATGGTCACCCTTCTGCGCGGGCTGCGCAAGGAGGACTTCGCCCTGTTCCACCCGGGCGGAGCGCTGGGCAGAAGGCTGCTGACCAGGGTGTGCGACGTCATGGGGTCGGGCGACAAGCTGCCGGTGGTGGAGGCGAAGGTGCCGGTGAGCGACGCACTGTTCGAGATGACCAGCAAGGGGTACGGGGCGACCGTGATAGTGGACGGCGAAGGCGCTCTGGCCGGGATCTTCACGGACGGCGACCTCAGGAGGCTGATAGGGTCCCGCGGGGTCGAGAGCATGTCCCTCCCGGTGGGGGAGGTAATGACCAGGAACCCGGCGGTCATACGCCCCGACAGGCTGGCGGTCGAGGCCGTGAGGACGATGGAGCTGAGGGAGATATCCGCGATAATAGTGGTCGACGGAGACCGCCCGGTGGGGATGCTCCACCTCCACGAGCTGCTGCAGGCGGGGGTGGCCTGACCTGACCGCGTCCCGCCCCGGACCGGGGGCGCGGCTGTACGGCGCCCTGACGACCGTAGCCTGGCCGCTGCTCTACCCGTGGCTCGCCGCCAGGTACAGGGAGGGGTTCGACGAGCGCAGGGGGGTCTACTCCGGCCCTCTCCCCGAGTCGCCCCTGTGGGTGCACGCGGTGTCGGTGGGGGAGGCGCAGTCGGCCTGGCCCCTGCTGTCGGAGCTGCGGGGCCTGGGCGGGGGCGATCTCCCGGTGCTGCTCTCCAGCACCACGAAGACCGGGAGGGAGATGGCGGGGAGGCTGGCCGCGGGGCTGTTCGACCGGCAGATCTACTACCCATGGGACATCCCCCGCGTCGTGGCCAGGGCGCTCGACGCCGTGCGACCGGCCGGCTACGCGACGATGGAGACCGAGATATGGCCCAACATGCTGTTCGCCTTGGCGCGCAGGGGGATCCCCGCCTTCCTGGTCAACGGCAGGATATCCGAGCGCTCGGCGCGGACCGCGCTCAGGGCCCCGGCCTTCTGGCGGATGGTGTATGATTGTTTCACCCTGCTGCTCGTGCGGTCCGAGGCGGACAGAGACGTTCTTCTGTCGCTCGGAGTGTCCGGCTCGAAGGTGCGGGTCACCGGAGACTGCAAGGTGGACGCGCTGCTGATGCGACGCCGGAGTACCGACGTCGCGAGCGCGAGGGAGCTGCTGTTCGGACCGGGAACGGTACCGGACGGGAGCCCCCTGTTCATCGCCGGCAGCACCCACGAGGGGGAGGAGGAGGCCGCGCTAGACGCCTTCCGGATGGTTCGGAGCTCCCGGCCCGGCGCAAGGCTGGTGCTGGCGCCGAGGCACCCCGACCGGGCGGCGAGGGTGTTCGAAGCGGCGTCGGCGGTCGCCCCCTCGGCCCTCCTGTCCTCCCCTCCGCCGCGCACACGAGAGATAATCGTAGTGGACCGGATAGGCGTGCTGTTCGACCTGTACTCGCTCGCGGATGCGGCCTTCATAGGCGGCAGCCTGGTGGACAGGGGGGGGCAGAACATAATGGAGCCCGCGGCGTTCGGGGTGCCGCTCTGCCACGGCCCCTTCATGAGGGACTTCACCGAGGCGGCGCGCGGGCTCGGCGAGAGGGGTGTCGCGACCGTGGTCGGGGGCGCGGAGGATATCGCCGTCCATTGGGAGGCGAGCCTCCGTCCGGGCGCGAGGGAGCGGGCGCGCGAGGGGGCCGCGGACTACTTCCGCACCGTCGGCGGGGCGGCCAGGCTTTCGGCGGTCGAGATAACAGGGGTGATCGGTCGATGATGGTGAACGAGGGGCTTCTGCAGGAGTTCTACGTTGGGCTGGACGAGCGGTCGCGGCTCGCGCTGGACACGGCCGCGGAGAGGGTCGTGGAGGTCAAGAGGCGCGGCGGGAAGGTCGTCGTGGTCACGGGGAGTGGCCCGAATATACACGAAGGGGTCACGACCCTGGTGGCGGAGCTGATGTCCAGGGGGGTGGTCGACGGGGTGACCACCAGCTCGGCGGTGATCGGCCACGAGATGGCGGGCGCGCTCGACCTCGTGAAGGTATGCCGCGCCTCGGAGCTCGGCTTCGACGAGCGGTTCATGCCGCGCGGCGGCGCGTTCGAGTTCACCTGTCTCGACGGAGAGCAGCTCGACGCGCTCCGAAGGGAGATGCCGCTCGACGAGGAGCTGCTGGCCAGGGGGGAGCGGGCCGAGGGGCGGCTGGTGATAAAGGCCGCCGGCAACATGGCCTACCCGATGGGGCTCAGGAACGAGAATCTAGCGGGGGAGATACTGGTGATCAGCAGGGCGCTCGGACTGCCCTTCGAGACCGTGGCCGGGTGGGGGGCCGACAGGCGCACCATGATCGGCGCGGGGGCGGCGCTGGGCCTTCCGGTGCTGGTCAGCATACCCCAGATGGTGGGAAGCGGGCACGTCGGCATGGCGATCGGAGACAGCATATCGGTCTTCGAGCGCTCCGCGCGGATCGCGGAGATGCTGTCCTCGGCCGATGTCATAATAGAGTCCGCGGTGGCCCTGACCCAGGAGATACACGACGGCCCGTTCGAGTGCTACACGGGGCACGGAATATGGTCCTGGTGGAAGGGGCTTCCGGTCTTCTCCCTGCGAGGCAAGACCCTGGTGCGGATAGATCTCGACGAGAACCTGCGCAGGGCCAGGGACCTGGAGACCGGCGGCTCGCTGGTGCAGGAGGCGATCGACAGGGGGCTGCCGAAGACCAAGATCTCGAAGATCCCGTTCAGGATGGAGATGTCGGCCTTCGCGCGCCTCGAGGGGAGCGTGCCGATCATAGGCGACATAGGCCAGGTGTGGCCGGTGCTGGCGTGGAGGGTCGCCGGCGCCCTGTCGCTGAAGCTGGAGTTCATGAGCTACGCGCAGCAGACGCCGGAGGGGAGGGCCATGCGGGAGTGGATAACGAAGGAGATAAAGCCGGTGGACATGAGGCTGGTCAGGGAGAGGGCGAGGGCCGCTGGTCCCGCCGGCCGCGGGATGCGGGAGGCCCGGCCGTGAGGGCCGTAGGTGTCATACCGGCCCGCTACGGCTCCACGCGCCTTCCGGGCAAGCCGCTCGCCGACATCTGCGGCAAGCCCCTGATCCAGCGGGTCTACGAGAGGGCGGCGGCCTCCGGAGCGCTGGACAGGCTGGTGGTCGCCACGGACGACGACCGCATCGTCGAAGCGGTGAGGTCGTTCGGAGGAGAGGCGGTCCTCACCTCCCCCGATCACCCGGACGGCACCAGCAGGGTGGCCGAGGCCGCGTCCCGGTTCGACGGGGACATAGTGCTGAACATCCAGGGGGACGAACCCCTGCTCGACCCGGTGATGGTCGGGGAGGCGGTGGCGCTGCTGGCGGAGGACGAGTCCGCCCTGTCCGCCACACTGTGCGTCCCTCTTGCCCCGTCCCTACTGCACGACCCGGCGGCGGTGAAGGTCGTCTTCGACCTAAGGGGGTTCGCCATCTATTTCAGCCGCAGCCCCATCCCCTTCCTGAGGTGCCCCGAGGGGGCGCCGCCTCTGTACGAGCACATCGGGATCTACGCCTTCAGGAGGGATTTCCTGTACCGCTTCGTCTCCCTGGAGGCGACCCCCCTGTCGCGGGCCGAGTCGCTGGAGCAGCTGAAGATACTGGAGCACGGCTACAACATGAAGGTGGGCGTCTCCTCGGCGGTGAAACTCGGGCCAAGCGTGGACACACCCGACGACCTCGAGCAGGTTCGAGGCATAGTCAGATCCATGGACGCCGCCTCGGACGGGCGCGGAGCGTAGGGGTGCGGCGCGGATGCCCTCCGGAGGGAGCGGGCCCGGCGGTCCGTCGCTGATATTCATCCTGAGCGACGCAATCCGCGGCCACCTGTCCCAGAGCCGGGGCGTGGCCGGGTGGCTTTCGCGCTTCACCGGCGCGGACGTCGTCGAGATGGAGGCGCCGGGAATCGAGGGCAAGAGGCGCGTGGAGCTGCTCAAGGTGCGGGGGCGCAGGCTTCCCCGCATGAAGCCGCACGAACTGGCGGCTTGGCTCGACGAGACCGGGGGCGCCGAGCTGTTCGACTCCATGAGGAGGGAGCTGGCCTCGCGCGGGCTGACCGGGGCCGGTGCCCTGTTCATCGCCGCGGGGAGCTCCGCCGCGCCCTTCGCCCTCGCCCTCGCCAGGATCGCGAGGGGTAGGTCGTGCGTCATGATGACCCCGTCGGCCATCCCCGCATCGTCGTTCGACTACGCCGTCGTGCCGTGGCACGACCACCCGCGCCCGTCGCCGAACGTGCTGGTCACCCTGGGCGCCCCCAACTCGATCTTCCCGGACGAGCTCAAGAGGCGCGGCTGGGAGCTGGCGGAGCGCAACCCTCCGTCCGAGGAGAGCAGGGGCAGGTGGGGCCTGATGATCGGCGGGGACGACGCGAACTACTCGATCTCGGAGGAGTGGATCTCCATGGCGCTTCCTCCGATACTGTCGGCTGCGGAGGGGCTGGGGATCGATCTATACATCACCACGTCGAGGCGGACCTCGGCCGGGGCCGAGGAGGTGCTCTCCCTGCTGGCCCCCCTCTACCCGTCGGTGCGCATGCTACTGCTGGCCTCGAAGGAGGACTTCAACCCCGTACCGGGCATGCTGGGGCTGTGCTCCAGGCTGTTCGTCACGGAGGACTCGGTCTCGATGGTGTCGGAGGCGATCACCGCCGGCAGGGAGGTGTTCCTGCTGAGGGTCGGAAGAAGGGGCGGCGCAAGGTCCGCCCTGCAGGACGCCACCTCCTGGCTGGTGCGGAGGAGGTTGCTCCCCGGGCGGCTCCTGTGGGGCAAGCCCCGCTTCGACGCCCTGTTCGACCTGCTGCGCCGCCGCGGGCTGTTGAGCGAGATGCTCCCGCGAGCCCTGAGGATTCCCGAGTCCGAGGGCGTCTCGCCGCACGTGGACGGCCCGGCCCTCAACGAGTCGCGCAGGGCGGCGGAGTGGATAGTCGAGAGGTGGAGCGAGCCTCGCGCCTGAGTCGGCGCGGGGGCCCGGCATGCGGGCCCCCGTCCGGGAGGCGGGACGCGTCGCCTACAGCCTGTGGGCGCCGGCCGCCACAAACGACAGCCCGGCCTTCGTCAGGGCCTCCGCGGTGGCGTTGACGGCCTTGTGCTTGGTCAGGTAGTTCAGCATCAGGGCGTCCATGTCGCCGGAGGCCTCTATCTCCTTCTTCTCCCTGAAGTAGTCCAGAATGTCCGACGGGTGGACGAGCTCCCGCTCGTCCGCCGGGTCGCCCCCCTCGTGCTTGGCCGAGATGTTCGGCACGGTCTTCACCAGCTCCAGCAGCCCGTCCCTGCGGTTGTACGGCTGGCGGACGATGCTCTTCCATGTCTCCGTGACGTGATGCTCGATCCTCACCTGGTCGTCCAGGCCCAGGTCCCTGCGTATCGCGGCCGACGCGGCGATGTGTTCGTCGTCTATCGAGTTGGAGAGGTTGAACCCGGCCAGGGGCGTGCTCCCGTCGTCCCTGGCGAACAGGCGCGCCGCGAGCAGAGTCCACAGAATCGCGTAGGGGTTGTCGTTACCCATAAAGACGGAGATCTTGAAGCGCACGTCCACGCCCATGCGGTAGAGCAGGTACCCCAGCAGCACGGTGCCGGGGTTGATGTTCAGCACCTCGTCCACCCCGTAGTTGGTGTAGTAGTAGAGCACCTCGTCCACCCACTGGAGGGGGTGTCCGTTGGGCTGGCCTATGCCGCCGAAGTAGCCCGTGATGGTCTCCGGGCCGCCCAGGTGCACGTTCGAGCCGTCCACCCCCTTGGTGTCAAGGGTCTCCACGCAGGTCGCCCCCAGGATTTTTGTCGCGGCGCGGACCGCCGGAAGGTCGCCGCCGTCGGCCTCCTGCTCCTTCATCTTGCGCACCCTGATGAAGCGTCCCGGCAGGACCTCCCCCTTCTCGACAGACTGCTTCACCTCCGCCAGTAGCCACGGGAAGTACTGCAGCGCGCTGATCTCCAGGGTCGGCGCCTTGGAGAAGTCGTAATCCCACGCCTGGCGCTGAGGGTTAACTCGTGCGCGGTACTGCGACAGCGGGATGAACTTTCCCTCGTCCCTGAGGGTCGCGATCCACTCGAGGTCCTTGACGTAGGGGGAGTTGATGCGCTCGAGCCTCTTGACCAGCGACTCGACCTTCCCGGCCTCGCGCGCCCTTTCGTTGATGTCGCGCACCGTGCCGTACTTGCTCACGACCCTTCTCAAGTCCGCCAGGGCGGGCGTTTTCGGGTCGCACAGGTAACTGTTGATCTCCTCGAATACGGATTGGGCGATGCGAAACTCCTGGAACGACATAGTTGTATCCTCCTCTTGTCCTAAGATAAAAATGACGGGGGCCTTCGGACTGTAGCAGTCGAAGACCCCCGTCGGAAACGCGAACGGCGCAATGCGCCCCCCTACGCTCCCGGAGGGTCGCTGCACATCATCATGCCGAAAAATGCCGAGACGGGCGAAGAGGCCCGTATAAACCTTGAGAAGCCCATGGCTCTCTCCCTTTCAAACCGAACTTGCCGACTATACTACCCGAGGCGCACGAAAATGTCAACCGCAACCCGCCCTTTGAATCCGCAGTGGCGAGAGTGCGTGGTATGATGTTGCGGAATTCTCTTCGCGCAGAGCCGGGGAGGCTCCGATCAAGCGCGTTCCGCCGGTCGCAAGGCCTGTCGGCGCCAGGTCCCTCGTCGAATATGGAAAGCGGGAAGGAAAGTGGAGGACCCTGAGTTACCGCCGCATCGAAAGGAGGGGTCGGCGTGCGCAAAGCATTCATTCTCTGCCTGTGCCTGGTGCTGCTCAGCCCGCACCCCGCCGCTTCGGAACAGGCATGCCGCGAGTTTTCGGGCGAATTTACCCCTGTGGACAACGGAGAGCGGCTGCTCGCGCTCCTGGTGTCGCTCGCCGACCCGGAGTCGATGGATCTGGAGATGAGCGCCATCCCCGGCGACGACGGCGCGATCCTGGCAGTATCCGTCATAATTCGCGGGGCCGCCCAGGGCGGGGTTCGAATCGAACGGATCGCGCTCGAGTCGGCATTTGTGCGGCTCAACTCCCCCTCGGAGTGGATTCGCGGCGACAGACGCTCCCTTCGAGTCCTCGGAGCGCTGCGGAGTAATTTAGAAATCATGGTCGACGAGGGCGACATGCTGGAGGCCTTGAAGACGTATATCTCCGGAAGCTGGGGCGGGGTCCGACTGGAGCTGGAATCGGGCGAGCTTCGCGTGCAGGGACGCTACTGCCCCGGCACGGCCGGATTCCCGATCCTGGCCGGGCTGTCGACGAAGCTGGAGCTGCGAGACGGGAGGCGCGTCCTGCTGAAAACTCCCAGGATAAGCATCAACGGCGAGGAGAAGACCGTCCTCTTTCAAAGAGATCTCGATCGGCTCAGGCCCGTCCTCGATTTCGGTGAGTTCCCTCTTTCGCTTATGCTCGCGCGCCTCTCCGTCGACGAGGGAAAGCTCCTCCTGGGGACGGCCACGCCTCCCCGCCCCGCGGGAGGCATAAGATACCGCTATGACCGCGACCGGGAAAGGCCCTTTGTGATGCATCCGCCGGAGTCGTTTCAACTCCCGGACGGTCTGCTCAGGGACGGGGACATCCTGCTCGTCTGTGGAAAGACGTGGCGGAGCAAGATCGTCAACCTCCTGGAGGACGGAGCCTCGGCCTTCACCCACTCCGGCGTCGTCAGGGTGGTCGATGGAGTCCCGTACGTCGTCCACGCGTCTCCGGACGTCGAGCTGGTGCAGATGGAGCGCGCCGAGGATTTCCTGGCCCCGGAGAAGGTGCAAAGGGCGAGCCTCTTCCGCGTGCGCACGGATCCCGCCGTCGCAGCCGAGGCGAGCAGAAACGCCCTTGAGTACTACACGGAGCGCGTGCCGTTCGACACCGCGTTCGACGGCGAAGACCACGGAAGTCTGTATTGCACGGAGCTTGTCTGGAGGGCGTACGCTCAGGCAGGCATCGACCTTGCCGACGGGCTGTGGGTCCAACTGAGCAACCCGCTGCTCGCAGGCAAGGTGCTGCTTCCGAACAGCCTGGCCCGAAGCCCGCTTCTCGAAGAGATAGCAACCCTGCGATGATGGCGCGCTGAACAAAGGCCGGTCCATCCTCCAGCGGGTGGACCGGTCCGCCGTGCAGGCCGCCGGCGACACCCTCGCCTCGAACGACCGATCGCACATCCAGCAGGAGGTCGACCAGTCTAAGGACGAGCTGCACCGCATTGCCTCCACTACATAGTTCAACGGGAAAAGGCCGCTCGACGGCAGCGCTCGTTAGGAGGTTTCCAGAGAGACCAGGCAGTGAGCATTGTCACAGGACATGACTGTCCCCGTTCTTCCCGTACCCCTCGTAATAGTAGGACTGCTCGAGGCCCTTGAAGACGATGTCCATATTATCCGTATCCTTCGTAAGACTGGGTTCCAGCAGGCTTCTTAGCTCCAGGTCGTTGACGGGGCTTCGCTCCATGGCCTGGAGGTAGAGCGACCTGTCCACATTCTGCCAGTCCACCCTGACCTTCAGCCGCCGGACGAGCATCAGGTCGAGCCAGATTCTCATGGCCCTGCCGTTTCCCTCCATAAAGGGGTGGGCAATATTCATCTCTACGTACTTGGCCACGATCTCCTCGAAAGAATCCTCGGGCATCCGCTCTATTTTTTCCAGGGCGGCCTCCAGGTACAGGGCGCTCGCAAAGCGAAAACCTCCCTTCGAGATGTTTTTATTCCGAATCTGCCCGGCAAAGTCATAGAGCCCCTGGAAAAGGCGCCGATGAATTTCCATGAGCCCCTTCACCGTTCCCGCCTCGATCTTTTCAATATCCCCGGATTTATACAGCGCGCGCGCCTTTTCAAGGCTTATTCCGTCCAGTTCGCCCTGTTCAAGGCGGCGCGTGTCCGGCTTTACCCCTTTCAAATTGTCCTGCGGCATCCCTCGACCTCCGACAAGCCCGCAATCTGCCTCGCAGGCATCATCCTGCTGTTGAGATCCTTTCTCGTTCATTGCCTCAAAAAGTCCTGGCGAAATATTATGGTATATCTGAACAACACCGTTCATCCGCCAGGGCATTTGCTGTCGTCCAGCCTTGTACCAGGCGAAAAGGACTTGATCGGACCTTCCTTACGAAAAAAGGCGTTGCCCGGATTTTGAAGCCGCTCCTATGATTTTTTTGCAACATAAACTCCGTAGCCGTAGTAGTCCCGGTACTTTTGATACATGCAGATTTCGGCCCTGTGCTCCTCCACAATAGCCATGGCCCGGTCGCTCCGACCGTGACGGTCCAGAAATTCGTCAAACAGGCCCTGCAGGGGGTAATAATAGTTCTCAAGCCAGCAGCGTTCGGGCAGGACAAAATACCCCTCCGGGCTGTAGCCGTGCCGTTCCAGGACGGCCATTTTTGCCGACGCCGAGTCGATTCCAGCATATTGGGCCTTCCAGTATGCCTCCAGTTCGGAGGGCCGTTCTGCGGCGAGCCAGGTGATTTCCGAGAGCACCAGCTTGCCTCCGGTCTTCAGAAAGCGCCTCCAGGACGATATTCCCGCTTCAAAGCCCATGTTGTAGACTGCCCCCTCGGACCAGATTGCGTCATACTCTTCGTCCGCAAAGGGCAGAGCTTCCATGGAGCAGTTGATGGCGGTTATCCTGTCCGCTGTTCCCTCCCTCTCCGCCCTGGCCTTAAGCTCTTCCAGGAACTCCGGGAGGAAATCTACGGCCGTGACCTGCGCATCAAGCTCCCTGGCCAGGAAGATGGCCGATGCGCCCGTACCGCAGCCGATATCGGTGTCTGTCAACCCACTTGTCGCTTTTCCCGGGTTAAAGTCTCCTGGGCTCTTCCGTCCTTTTCCGGATTGAGCCATACCACTTTCGCCTCCTCGAGGTTCCTCGTCGGGCGACCTTTCCATCGCTCCGGATGTCTGCCCTTCGCCTCCTCGAATACTTCCTTCCTCGCCGCAAGGATCGCGGCCGACTCCCCGCGGTGACGCTGTCCGGGCGTGACGTACTTCAATGCACTGTGTCGGTGTATCTCGTTGTACCATTGCACGAACCGGTGCGTCCACTCTCTTGCCGCCTTGAGGCTCTCGAATCCGAAGGCCGGGTATTCGGGGCGGTACTTGAGCGTCCGGAAAAGTGCCTCCGAATAGGCGTTGTCGTCGCTGGTCCTCGGACGGCTGTAGGAGTTCGATATGCCCAGCCTCTCAAGCGTGGCTCTGAAGGTGGAGGCCTTCATGGGGCTTCCGTTGTCGGAGTGGAGGATCAGAGGGCTGTCGCTCCTCCACAGAGCCTGCTTGATGTAGGCCTTGGTTATAAGCTCCCTGGCGCATTCGCCAGTCTCCTCCTCGTGCACCTCCCATCCGACTATGCAGCGGCTGTAGATGTCCACTATCATGTAGAGGTAGTAGTACATGCCGCGCACAGGAGCCTTTAACCACGTGATATCCCAGGTCCATATCTGATTGGGCGCGGCGGCCGAGTGCGACGCGGGCGGTCTGCGGACGGGTTCCTTTGCCCTCCCTCTGTGATGCTGCTGCCCCTTCTCGCGCAGTATGCGATATATGGTGGACTCGGACGCAAGCCACTCTCCCTTGTCCGCCAGAGCGGCGACTATCTGCGCGGGCGGCCTGCTCGCGTATTCGGGGCTGTTGGCGACTTCGAGCACTCTTGCGCGCTCCTCCTCGCTCAGCGTCCCGGACGGTTTCTCTCGAACGGCGTTCTTCCTGCCGTCAGTATTGACCGTCCCGGCGGCGGCGTCCCTGAGCCAGCGCTGGCGGGTGCGGATGCTGATGCCAAGTTCTCTGCAGGCCATGAAGAGTCGGGCGCCGGCGGCGTGGGCCTCGTCGATCAGCTCTACTGCTCTCAGGCGATCCGGGGCGCTGATCAGTCTTCCTCGCCGTCCCCCCAGATCGCCCGCGCTTTTTTTCGCAGGGTCAGCAGCGCGGCGGCCTCGGCGAGAGCCTTCTCCTTCCTCTTCAACTCCCGCTCTAGCTCCTTGCTGCGCTTTCTCTCGGCGCGGATCTCCTTTTGCAGTTCGCTGCTCTTCCTGGCGTCGCTCTGGTTGGCCATGAGGCAGGTCTCGCGCCATTCATCTATCTCAGCGGGGAAGATGCCCTTGGAGCGGCAGTATTCCCCCAGCTCGGCCCCGTTGAGGGCGTGAGTCTCAAGGACGATGAGGAACTTGTCCTCGGCGCTCCATCTCTCCGGGCGCTCTCCGTTGCCGGGCGCGGCCCTGCCCTCTCCGCGCGCCTCGTTTCTCCATTTGGCCAGCGTGACGTGGGAGACGCCGCTCTCCTCGGCCAGCCGCATTATCGGAACATTGTCCGGAGGCATCATCCTGCGCACCACGGACTCCTTGAATTCTGGGCTGTATCTGGTCATTTACATCGCACCTCCCGAGTGTCGTTTCAATCTGCTTAAACACCTCGGTTCAAGCGACATCTATTATGACATAGGGGGATATCCGCAATCTTAAGGGGGCGGGATTGATCCAGCCCCGCCAGCCTCATGGCCAGCCTTGACTCAACCTCCCCGCCGGGTCCCTGCCTTGGGTTGGGCCTGTGCAGATCTATTAAAAGCTGAATTTGTGTCTCGTCCATACTTTTCCCCCCACACAAGGCATAAACGAAGCAAGGTCTTGCCCTGACGCAGCCTGTCAGTCTTGCCTCCGCTTTTGTTGTGACTGTATTCTACAGCAACGGGGAGGAATTTGCTTTCGTGGGGAAGGGGTGCGGATTTAGAGTTGCACTAATGGGTTGACACGTATATTTCATACGTGTTATACTTGTTTCGTCGAAGAAAGGAAGCCTCCATGAAGAGAAGCTACAGCTCGAAGCGGATCATCGAACTCCTTGAAGCTGACGGATGGAGCGAAGTCAGGTGCAGAGGAGACCATCATCAGTTCAGGCATCAAACGAAGCCTGGCAAGGTGACTGTACCGCATCCGGTGAAAGACCTCGACATAGACGTGCTGAAAAGCATCGAAAGACAATCCGGGCTCAAGTTCTAGGAAGGATGTTTCCTCCCTGAATGCCCGCAGAAGGGGGCGTGCGAATATGAAGGATAGATACGACTTCCCCGCTGTTCTTCATTACAACTCGGACGGGCGCATCGGCATCTTATTCCCGGACCTGCCGGGGTGTGTCAGCCAGGCGAATTCCGACGCAGAGGCAGTGAAAAGGGCTACGGAGGCGCTGGAGCTTCATCTCTACGGAATGGAGGAGGACGGAGACTCCATTCCGCAGCCATCGCGTCTGGCGGACGTGGAACTTGGTCCCCGTCGCCGCACTCTACTTGTGACGGCCCTGATGCCGCTGGTCAGGGAGGATATGGAGACGAGGGCGACCAAGAAGACTCTCACCATCCCAGCCTGGTTGAACCGAGCCGCGGAGGCTGCGGGGGTGAACTTCTCCGCGCTGTTGCAGCGCGCTATCAAGGAGTACCTGGGAATCGACGCCGCAAGAAAAATTTGAAGAGAGTCATGTCTTTGTCCACGACCGCTAATTCAGTGATCTCCGATTAACGCCGTCTCCGCAGGCGAGGCACCTGGTGTCGGCCGGCCTTGCGCCGGGCGACACGGAGTTGGTCGGACCCCTCCTTTATATTCCCCTTGCGATTTGATATACTGCACGATGTCGCGGCTGGATCGCGCGGCACTACAAGGGGGGTCTTTTCGAATATGGATCTTGTGTGGTACCACTGGGCTGGGATCGTGCTGGTGGGGGTGATGCAGGGTTTTCTCAACACCGTGGCCGGAGGGGGGACCCTGCTGGTGCTCCCTGCGCTCACCTTTCTCGGGATGGATCTTGCCGTGGCGAACGGCACGAACAGGATAGCGATACTGCTTCAGAGCGTCTCCGGGGCGGCGAGCTTCAGGAGTCAGAAGGCCCTGTCGTTCGAACGGGCCCTGCCTCTCGCGGCGGCGGCGACGCTGGGCGCCCTGGTCGGGACCTTCATCGTTGTCCAGGTGGACAAGAAGATGCTGAACCTGGTGATCGCCGCTCTCATCTCCCTGATGGCGCTTTTGCTCGTCTTCAAGCCGAAGATGTGGGAGGAGGTCGAGGAGAAGAGCTGGCCGAAATGGGGGGTCTACGCGGCCTTCTTCGCGGTCGGGATCTACGGCGGGTTCATCCAGGCGGGGGTGGGCTTCTTCCTCTCCTGGGCCCTGGTGGTGGCCGCCGGGATGGACCTGGTCAGCGGGAACGCGGTCAAGACGATCATCATAGGGTGCTATACCACGATAAGCCTGGTGATATTCTTCATGAACGGCCTCGTGAATATCCCGGTAGGGCTCGTGCTGGCCGTGGGCAGCATGGCCGGAGCCGTGCTGGGGGCTCGCTTCACGGTAATGAAGGGCAACAGGTGGGTGCGCTACGTCCTCGCGCTCGTGGTGGTGGTCAGCGCCGTGAAGATGGTGATGGACACGATGTCGTAGTGCCCGCGATGATGACAGATGCGCCGCGCGGGTCGTCGGCGGAGAAGGACGCGCCTCGGTACGGGTCCTCCGGCTGACTGGAGGACCCGTACGAATGCAGGCTGTCTCGGGACGGAACTCCGCCGTCGGCACGTCAGCCTTCGTCGCGCAGCTTAGCCTGCCTTGGCCGCGAACCTGCCGCAGGCGCGCTCGGCGGCCGCCACAGCTATCAGGTCCGACAGCAGCGCCTGTCCCGTCTCCTCGCGCCCCGCGCCCGGGCCTATGATGGTCACGTCGCGCAGGTTGTCGGTCGTGAAGGTGAGGGCGTTCGTGGCGCCGCCCACCCCGGCGAGCGGGTGGGCCAGCGGTATCTCCGTCGGCGAGACGGAGGCCGAGACGCCGCCTGCGGTTCGAGCCGCCCTCGCGATCAGCTTTATCCTCCTGCCCCGGCTGGCGGCGGCCTCCACGTCGGATCGGGTGATGGACGAGATGCCGGTGCGATCGACCGCGTCCAGCGAGATCGGCGAGCCGAGGACGACCGAGGCCAGTATCTGCGCCTTCACCGCGGCGTCCCACCCGTCGACGTCGCCGGACGGGTCCGCCTCGGCGTAGCCCTTCTCCTGGGCCTCGGCCAGCGCCTCCCCGTACTCGCACCCCTCCTCCATGCGGGTCAGGATGTAGTTGGTGGTGCCGTTCACTATGCCCTGCACATGGCTTATGTCGCACCCGGCCAGGGACTCCATGGCCAGGTTGAGAGACGGGGTGCCGCTCATGACGGAGCCCTCGAACCGGAAGCAAGCCCCGCGCTCGCGGGCCAGCTCTCTCAGCTCCTCGAGTGCGAGCGACACCGGCCCCTTGTTAGACGTGACCACCGACCTGCCCGACCCGAGCGCCGCGCGCGTGACCGAGAGGCCCGGCTCGCCGGTCTTAAGGTTTGTGGGAGTGACGTCCAGCACTACGTCGGTCTGAGGGAGAAGGGCCGCCTCGACCGGGGTTATCCTGTCGGTCCCCAGCTGCTCCCCCCGCTCGGCGCGCGCGAGCAGCTCCGCCAGCGACAGGCCGTCGCGCGACACGGCCGCTCCCCTGGTGCGGGTGACCACCGCGACAGTCCTGCAGTTCAGCCCCCACCTCTCGGCCAGCTCCCGCTCCTTCCTGACCAGGATGCGGGCGAGGCCCTGCCCGACGTTGCCGAAACCCGCGAAGCACAGCCCCACCGTCGATTCTACGCGCATTGGAATACCCCTTTCTTCTCTATGAACTCCTCGTGAAGGGCCCGCACGGCGTCGGCCGAGCGATCCCTGTCCACCACGCAGGTCACCGACAGGGCGGAGGAGGTGAGCATGTGCACCTTCGCCCCGAGCCCGGCGAGCACCCCGAGCACGGCGACCGGCACCTCCGGGTGGTTGCCCACGCCGGGGCCGATGACCGAGACCCGTGCCAGTCCCTCGTCGACGGAAACCGAGCACCCGTCGTGCCGCGAACATATCTCCACGGCGTCCGCCAGGCGCGCTCCGTCTATGTGAATGGAGAGGCCGCCTCCCGCCGTGATGGCGGTCGTCCGTATCCCCTCCCTGGAGAGGGCGTCCACAAGCATGCGCTCAGAGCCCCTCCCGCCGCCGACGGTCAGCACCGCGAGGTTCTCGTCCGAAGCGACCGAACGTATGAAAACAGCCTCGTCCACGTTTCTATCCACGATCCACGTCCCCTCCTTCTCCTCCATGCTTGACTCCACGCACAGTGGTATCTTCATCCTCCCCGCCATCTCCAGGCCGCGCGCCTGCATCACCGAGGCGCCGCAGAACGACATCTCGAGGCACTCGTCCCAGCAGATCCTGTCGAGCTTCACTGCACCCGGCACCCGGCGCGGATCGGCCGAGTAGATGCCGTCCACGTCCGTGAAGATCCGGCACTCCGACGCGCCAAGGGCGGCGGCCAGCGCTATGGCCGACAGGTCCGAGCCTCCGCGCCCCAGCGTGATCGTCTCGCCATCCCTGGTGCCCGCCTGGAACCCGGATACCACGGCGACGTTGCCGAATGCCGTGGCGGCCTCGATACGCCCAGGGTTCACGGACAGGATCCTCCCCTCTCCCCAGGCGCCCTCCGCCAGGAAGCCGGCCTCCTCGCCGCTGAACGAGCGAGCGGGGCACCCCTCCGCCGAGATGGCCATCGACAGCAGGGCGGAGGATTGGAGCTCCCCGGTCGCGAGCAGCCTGTCCAGCTCCCTGCGGTCGGTCCTGCCCGGCGCGGTAGCCTTGGCCAGGCCTATCAGGTCATCGGTGGCGCCGCCCATCGCAGAGACAACCACCGCAGTCTTGCGTCCCGCCCGGGCGAAGTCCGCGGCCCTGCGCGCCGACGCGCGAATCCTCTCCGGAGTCGCCACGGACGTGCCGCCGAACTTCAGAACCACGCCCTCCCCGTTCTTCCACATGATGACCGCCCCCTCGCCAAAAAGATTCGCATACAAAAAAGCCGGGGGTCTTCGTATATGAAGACCCCCGGCTGAAGCTTCGAGCGCACGCGATGCTAAGCGCCGACCGCCTCAGGAGGGTCGCCGCTAGTCATCGTCATCGCGGATGCGAATAGAGCTTCTTGGCCTGCCGGTATCGCACCGTTCATTTTGCGGGAACCTCCTTTCGAAGCGGAAGATTTGATTAGCGCAGATGATACCCCTCTCGCCCGGCGTTGTCAACAGCGAATTTCCGGGTTGAAACGAGAAGTCATGGCATATATTTTACATTCTATTCAACGCTTGATAATAAGATAGAGACATTTACAGGCAACGCCAGTTCGTGTTGACATAGGCAACGGCATCATGTAGGCTGTTCCTCAATCGGAAGCGCTTGGTATGTTTATCAGGTGAACGCGATGCTCGGGAAGCCGGTACGAGTCCGGCGCGGGCCCGCCACTGTGAGCCGGACGAAGCCGCGGCAATCCACTGAAGTCTCTTCGGGAAGGAGCGGCCGAGGATGACGGCAAGCCAGGAGACCGGTCGCGTTCATCGAGCGAAAACGCCTTGCGGGGCTTGGGGTCGTTTGCACGGAGTGCCGCCTTTCCGGCGGTGCTTGGTCGCGCCTCGGCCCTTTTTTTATGCTCTGACGGCGGGGAGCGAGAGTCATTCATCATGGTTGCGACGGGAGGTGATCCGCGGCATTCAGGGCAACGCCTGATCGAGGTTGCGCCCGGGCGGGGCGCGTGTCGGCCCGCGCCGCAGTTCGCGGTTTTCGGCGCGGGGGCGTTTGAGAACATTTTGGAGGTGAAAAGACGGTGAACCTCAAGACTAGGCTCTTTGGCAGGACCTACCAGTTCAAGGACATCAAGGAGGTTCTCGCCAAGGCGAACGAGGAGAAGTCCGGCGACCGCCTTGCCGGGATAATCGCGGAGTCGATGGAGGAGAGGATAGCGGCCAAGCACGTGCTGGCAAACCTCACGGTGGCCGATCTCCGCAACAATCCGGTGATCCCGTACGAACAGGACGAAGTGACCCGCGTGATCCAGGACGATGTCAACGAGAAGATCTACACCGAGGTGGCCGGATGGACGATTGCCGGGCTTCGCGAGTGGATCCTGTCGAACGAGACTTCGAGCGAGCAGATCAAGCGCGTCAGCCGCGGTCTGACCAGCGAGGTGATCGCCGGTGTGGCCAAGCTCATGACCAACATGGACCTGGTGTACGGGGCGAGCAAGATCCGCATCCAGGCCCACTGCAACACCACGATAGGCCTTCCGGGGACTCTGGCGGCCCGCTGCCAGCCCAACCACCCGACCGACGACGTGGAAGGCGTCACCGCCGCGGTGTACGAGGCCCTCTCCTACGGGGTGGGCGACGCGGTGATCGGCTTGAACCCGGTCGACGACACCGTGGACAACATCAAGAAGATCCTCTACAGGTTCCAGGAGATCAAGGAGAAGTTCGAGATACCCACCCAGATCTGCACCCTCGCCCACGTCACCACCCAGATGGAGGCGATCAGGCAGGGGGCCCCCTCGGACTGCATCTTCCAGAGCATCTCCGGCTCCCAGAAGGGCAACGAGGCGTTCGCCATCTCCGCCGACCTCATAGCCGAGGCCTACGACCTTGCGGACAAGCAGGGCACCGGGGTCGGCCCGAACTATATGTACTTCGAGACCGGCCAGGGGGCCGAGCTCTCGTCGGACGCCCACTTCGGCGCTGACCAGGTCACGCTGGAGGCCCGCACCTACGGATTCGGCAAGCGCTACAAGCCGTTCATGGTGAACACGGTCGTCGGCTTCATCGGCCCGGAGTACCTGTACGACAGCCGCCAGGTGATCCGCGCCGGGCTCGAGGACCACTTCATGGGCAAGCTCACCGGCATCTCGATGGGGTGCGACGCCTGCTACACCAACCACATGAAGGCGGACCAGAACGACATCGAGAACCTCGCGGTGCTGCTCACCGCCTCGGGATGCAACTACTTCATGGGGGTGCCCCACGGCGACGACCCGATGCTCAACTACCAGTGCACCGGCTACCACGAGTCCGCGGCCCTGCGCCAGCTGCTCGGCGTCCGCCCGATCAAGCCGTTCGAGAAGTGGCTCGAGAAGATGGGCCTGATGGAGGACGGCAAGCTGACGAAGAAGGCCGGCGACGCGTCGGTGTTCTGCGTCTGACGGAGCGGGACATGAAACTGAAGACGGTTCTCGGCGGGACCGCCTGGTCGTTCAAAGACCTGAATGAAGTGCTGGCTAAGGCCAACGAGGAGAAGTCCGGCGACACCCTGCTGGGCATCGGAGCGTCGTGCTCCAAGGAGCGAATAGCCGCGAAGTACGTGCTCAGCGCGATCACCCTGGAGGAGATCCGCAACAACCCGTCCGTGCCCTACGAGGAGGACGAGGTCACCAGGGTCATCGACGACGGCGTGAACGAGTCCGCCTACCGGGAGATCAAGTCTTGGACGGTGGCCGACCTTCGCGAGCGAATCCTGAGCCACAAGACATCCGCCGAGGATCTCAAGCGCATCGGGCGGGGACTGACGTCCGAGATGGTTGCGGGCGTGGCGAAGCTCATGTCCGCGATGGACCTGGTCTACGCGGCGAGCAAGATGAAGAACAGCGCGACCTGCGTCACGGAGGTGGGGCTGCCCGGGACGCTGTCGTACAGGATACAGCCGAACCATCCGTCGGATGACGCCGACGGCATACTGGCCTCGATCCGGGAGGGTCTGTCCTACGCCAGCGGGGATGCGGTCATAGGCATAAACCCTGTTGACGACTCCATGGAGAACACCAAGAAGCTGTTCCAGCTATCCTGGGATTTCATACAGAAGTGGGAAATCCCGACACAGAACTCCGTCCTGTCCCACGTGACCGTCCAGATGGAGGCGGTCGAGAACGGCGCCCCGGCGTGCATGCTCTTCCAGAGCGTCGCGGGCACCGAGAAGGCCAACTCCGCCTTCGGAGTGACGGCGAAACTGCTGGACGAGGCCTACGACCTGATAACGAAGCAGGGAGTGGCGCCCGGCCCGAACCTGATGTACTTCGAGACCGGGCAGGGGGCGGAGATGTCGCTGGACTGCCACTGCGGCGTGGACGGCATGACGCTGGAGGCGCGCACCTACGGCTTCGCCAAAAGATACGCGCCGTTCATGGTAAACAACGTCTCCGGGTTCATCGGGCCGGAGACCCTGTACGACGGGAAGCAGATCATCCGCGCCAGCCTCGAGGACCTGTTCATGGGCAAGCTGACCGGCCTGCCGATGGGGATGGCGCCCTGCTACACGAACCACACGAACATCAACCAGGACGACCAGGAGGTGGCCACGATGCTGCTGGCCATGGCCGGGTCGAACTACTACATGGGAGTCCCGGTCGGCGACGACGTGATGCTCTCCTACCAGGACACCAGCTATCACGACGACGCGACCCTGCGCGAGATACTGGGGTTGAAGCCCGCGCCCGAGTTCTTCCGCAAGATCGTCGAGTTCGGCATCCTGGACGAGTCCGGGAGGCTGACCGAGCGGGCGGGAGACGCCTCGCTGTTCCTGTGACGGCGGGCGTCGGGAAAAAATACGCACAATTCCTGCGCGATGGGCGGCCGGAGGAATGCCGCCCGAGCGACCATCACAAATCGCAAAACGCGATATGGATGTCTGCTTAAGGAAGGTGAGATTATGGTAACCGAGCTTGAGCTCAAGCAAATGGTCCAGCAGATCCTGACGGAGATGAGCGGTAAGGACGGGGGCGCCCCGAAGGGCTCGCCCGCGGCGGCCCAGTGCGTTGCCTGCGACGACGGCGACGGACTGCCCGATCTCACGGAGATCGATCTGAGGAGGCACTGCCTGGTGCCGAACCCGGCGAACCGGGAGGCGCTCATGGCCATGAAGCTCACCACGCCGTCCCGCATCGGCGTGTGGCGCGCGGGCCCCAGGTACATGACCGAGACCCTGCTGCGCTTCCGCGCCGACCATGCGGCGGCGCAGGACGCGGTCTTCACCAACGTGTCCGACGAGTTCCTGGAGGCCAACAAGCTGGAGACAGTCCAGACGGAGTGCACCAGCAAGGACCAGTTCCTGACGCGGCCCGACCTTGGCAGGCAGTTCGGCCAGGAGTCCAGGGACGCGATCAAGCGCATCGCGGGCCAGTCGCCGAAGGTCGTCATCTACATCGCCGACGGCCTGAGCTCCACGGCGGTCATGACCAACGCCATCGACACCCTCAAGGCGATAGAGCAGGGACTTGACAGGAACGGCATAAAGATAGCCAAGCCCTTCTTCGTCAAGTACGGGCGCGTTCCGGCGATGGACGTGGTATCGGAGGTCACCGGCGCGGACGTCGTCTGCACCCTCATCGGGGAGAGGCCCGGCCTGGTGACGGCGGAGAGCATGTCCGCCTACATGGCCTACAAGGCCACGGTCGGCATGCCGGAGGCCAAGCGCACCGTGGTGTCCAACATCCACGCCGGAGGCACCCCGGCCGTCGAGGCCGGCGGCTACATCGCGGACATCATCAAGCTGATGCTCGAGAAGAAGATCAGCGGCATCGACCTGAAACTCTAGGTTACTTTTTTCTGTCGGGAGGGAAGAAGAAATGAAGGGCGATCCCTTGAAGGCAACGCTTTTGAGCGTGAAGATCATCCCCAACGTGAACCCGGAGATGGCCGCGTCCCTAGGACTGCGTCCGGACCAGAGGAGCATCGGGATGGTTACCGCGGACAGCGACGACGTCACTTACACCGGGCTTGACGAGGCCACGAAGAAGGCCGACGTCGAGGTGGTGTACGCGAAGTCGTTCTACGCGGGGGCGGCGAACGCCAACACCAAGCTCGCCGGAGAGATAATCGGAATCATCGCCGGGCCCAACCCGGCCGAGGTGCGCAGCGGGCTCAACGCCCTCGCGGACTTCGTGCAGAACGACGCGTGGTTCATATCTGCGAACGACGACGACTCGATCCCGTACTACGCTCACTGCATATCGCGCACAGGCAGCTACCTGTCCAAGGTGGCCGGGGTCAACGAGGGGGACGCGATAGCCTACCTCATCGCGCCGCCGCTCGAGGCGATGTACGCGCTGGACGCGGCCCTCAAGGCCGCCGACGTGAGGCTGGTATCCTTCTACGGGCCCCCGTCCGAGACGAACTTCGGCGGAGGACTGCTGACCGGCTCGCAGTCCGCGTGCAAGGCCGCGTGCGACGCGTTCGCGCAGGCAGTGATCTTCGTAGCGGAGAATCCGGTTCTGTACTAGAGCCTCTGTATTGAATCATGCAGGGCCGCGAGGCATGCGGCCGTGCTGTAAGGGCGGTGAGACTCTTCCATGGAGAACAGGGCTCTTGGAATGATAGAGGTCCGCGGAATGCTCGGCGCGGTTGAGGCGGCCGATGCGGCCCTGAAGGCGGCTTCCGTCTCGCTTCTGCGGTTCAGGAAGGTCGGTGCCGGGCTGATGACCGTCTTCCTGACGGGAGACGTGGCCGCCGTGCGGTCCGCTGTCGACGCGGCCACGGCGTCGCTGGGCAGGATGGGACAGGAGTGCTCCTCGCACGTAATACCGCGCCTGTCGCCCGAGGTCCTCCTGATGATAGCGAGCGGACAGAGGCGCTCCTGCGCTTCCGCCGAGGCGGGAGGGAGTGTGGAGGCGGCGCCGTCGCAGACGGCTGACGAGGCCTGCGACGCCCCGGAGGAGGAACCGGTCTCCGAACAGGAGCCTGAAGGCGCCCCGGACGCGGACGAGACTGTCTCTCCGGCGGAAGAGGAGTGCGAGGAGGCCGATGACGAGGAGGCGGACGATGCCAACGGAAACGGCGCGGGCTGGAGCGGCGACACGGCCGACCTCGAGCTCATGACCGTCATGGAGCTTCGACGCCTGGCACGGAACGCGGGGCTGAGGACGATGACCAAGAGGCAGATACGCTTCGCCGGAAAGGCGGAGCTGATCAGGGAGCTTACGGCGTTTTTCGAAACCTCCGGAGGTGACCGCCGATGACGCGGCTGGAGGATCGCGACCTGCTGTCTGTGCAGGAGGTGCGGGACCTCGTGGCCAGGGCCAAAGAGGCGCAGAAGTGCCTGGCGACGTTCAGCCAGGCGCGGATAGACGAGCTTGTGCAGGCCGTGATGATGGCGGCGATGCGCAACTCGCCGGCGCTTGGCCGGCTGGCTCGCGACGAGACGGGCTTCGGCAAGGCCGAGGACAAGACGCTCAAGAACTTCTTCGCGGCTAGCAGCGTCTACGAGGCCATCAAGGACCTGAAGACCGTCGGGATAGTAAAAGAGGACAAGGTCAACAGGATGTTCGAGGTCGCGGTGCCGGTGGGGGTGGTGGCCGGGCTGATCCCGTGCACGAATCCGACGTCGACCGCGATATTCAAGGCGATGATCGCCCTTAAGGCGGGCAACGCGATAGTCTTCTCCCCGCACCCCAGCGCCAAGGGGTGCATACAGGAGACGGTGCGTATCCTGTCTGAGGCGGTGGTCTCCGCGGGAGGACCCGAGGACATATTCGGGTGCATGTCGATAGTCACCCAGGAGGGCACGGAGGAGCTGATGCACTCGCGCGACGTGGCCCTGATCCTGGCGACCGGCGGCGCCGGCATGGTAAGGGCGGCCTACAGCTCCGGGACGCCAGCGATAGGTGTGGGCCCGGGGAACACCCCGGCCTTCATAGAGAGGTCGGCGGACATCCCGACCGCGGTGCGTAGGATAATTTCAAGCAAGACGTTCGACTACAGCACGATATGCGCCTCGGAGCAGTCCGTGGTTGTGGAGTCGTGCATCGAGCGCGGAGTCAGGGAGGAGTTCGCGAGGCAGGGAGGATACTTCCTGCCGCAGGAGGACGCGGCGAAGGTAGCCCGCGCCATCTTCACTCCGTCCGGGGGGATGAACCCGCGAACGGTCGGCAAGCCGCCGAAGTTCATCGCCGACGCCGCGGGGATAAGCATCCCGGACGGCACGGTGCTGTTGCTGGCGGAGGGAATGGGAGTCGGGAAGGAGTACCCCTTCTCGCACGAGAAGCTCTGCCCGGTGCTTGCCTTCTACTCGGCCGACGGGTGGGAGAAGTGCTGCGAGCAGTGCATAGAGCTGCTGGCCTTCGAGGGCGCGGGGCACACCCTCGCCATCCACTCGTCCAACGAGGAGGTCATACGCGAGTTCGGGCTGAAAAAACCGGTGTCGCGCGTGGTGGTCAACGCCGGCTCGGCCCTTGGGGCCGTCGGAGCGACCACGAACCTGGTGCCGTCCATGACCCTGGGGTGCGGCGCCATCGGGCACAACGCCACGTCGGACAACGTGGGCCCGCTGCACCTGATCAACATCAGGAGGGTGGCGTGGGGCGTCAGGGAGATAGAGGATCTTCGCCCGTCGACGCCCTCGACCAACGGGCTGGACGGCGCGGCCCTGGAGCTGCTGGTGGAACGCGTTACCGCGAAGCTGGCCGAGAGACTCGGCCTGTAGCGCTCTGGCAGTATCCTATTGAACACGGAATATAGCAAATACTTCTCGCAGGGAGGTAAGGGAACGATGAATAACGGAATGCAGGCGCTTGGAATGATAGAGACTAAGGGTCTTGTCGGGGCGGTCGAGGCGGCCGACGCGATGGTCAAGGCCGCCAACGTCACGCTGATCGGCAAGGTCATGGTCGGCGGCGGACTCGTGACGGTCATGGTCCGCGGCGACGTGGGCGCCGTGAAGGCGGCCACGGACGCGGGCGCCGCGGCGGCGGGCAAGGTCGGGGAGCTGATCTCCGTCCATGTGATACCACGTCCGCATGCGGAGGTCGAGTTCATCCTGCCGAAGCTGGAAGGCTGATCCAGGCGCGGCGTGAGGACCGAGAGGGCGAGGGGGAGTGACCGGGATGAGCGAAGAGGCCCTTGACCTGCTCGTCGAGCGAATAACGGCGGAGATACTGGACCGCATCTCCTTCGAGGTCGAGGCCTCGGGCAGGCACGTGCACCTGTGCCGCGATCATATCGATGCCCTGTTCGGCAAGGGGCACTCCCTCACGAGCTCGCGCGGGCTGTCTCAGCCCGCCGAGTTCCTGAGCGTCGAACGCCTGACGCTCGTCGGCCCGAAGGGGACCATCGAGAATGTGGCGATCCTCGGGCCGGAGCGCAAACGTACCCAGGTGGAGCTGTCGATAACCGACGCCAAGTCCCTGGGAGTGAAGCCCCCGGTGCGCGACTCCGGGGACACGGGCGGAAGCGCGTCGCTGATCCTGAAGACGGCGACGGGCGAGGTGACGCTGGATGAGGGGGTTATTGTCGCCCACAGGCACGTCCACATGACGCCCGAGGACGCGGAGCGCTTCGGCGTGTCCGACGGGGACAGGGTGAGCGTAAGGGTGGCCGGGGATCGCCCCGCCGTCTTCGAGGGGGTGCTCGTGCGGGTGTCGCCGAGGTATCGACTGGCGATGCACATCGACTACGACGAGGCCAACGCTTGCGGCTGGAGCGCCGGGGTCCGGGGACGGATAGTCGGGCCCTCGGATGGGTAGCGCGGGAGGCATGGACGAGCTGCGGAGGGGCAACGAACTTCTTGAGGCGGCGTACGGGCGGCGGGGTCGCCCCGCCGCGGTCGCCAGGGAAACGCCGCTGAAGGTCGGAGTGGACCTTGGAACCTCGTCCGTGGTGGTTATGGTGTTGGACGAGCTGGACAGGCCACTCGTCTGGGAGATGGAGGAGGCGTCCGTGATCCGCGACGGGCTTGTCGTGGACTTCTCCGGCGCCGGATCGATAGTGAGACGCCTCAAGGACCGGGTGGAGAAGCACCTGGGCAGGGAGTTGCGGTCGGCCGCGATAGCCGTTCCCCCGGGCACCGGGACCAGGGACAGGGCGACCCACGGCTACGTACTGGAGAGCGCGGGGATCGAAGTGGCCGCGATACTGGACGAACCCACGGCGGCGAACTCGGTCCTCGGGATACAGGAGGGCGCAATAGTGGACATCGGGGGCGGCACCACCGGGATCTCGGTCTTTCGCGGAGGAGTCGTGGAGGCCGTGTTCGACGAGCCGACCGGCGGGACGCACGTCTCCCTGGTGATAGCGGGCAACCGCAGGATCCCGTTCCACGAGGCCGAGCGGCTGAAGAGGGACCCGAAGATGCAGAAGGAGCTGCTGCCGGTGGTGACGCCTGTTCTGCAGAAGATGGCGTCGATAGTGATCGGACACACCAGGGGTCGCGACGTTAGAGTTCTGTACCTGGTGGGCGGGACCTGCTGCCTGGAGGGGATGGAGAGCGTCATCGGAAGGGAGACCGGCATACCGTCGTACAAGCCGCTCCACCCGTTTTTGGCCACCCCCCTGGGGATCGCGATGAACTGTCCGGTTTAGCGGGCATCCGCGACTGAAATGCGTGACGAAGCACGGCGAATGAATCGTTTGCCTGAAGATTGTAGGTGAAAAGATGGATCAGGCTAAGTTGGTCGACATGGTGACAGAGGAGTTGATGAGGAGGCTGGGCATGAGGGGCGGGGCCCCGGCGGGGAAGCCGCTGCTGGTGGCCGGCGAGCCCGGTTGCTGCGAGGCTCCGCCGGGCGTGGACGTCGAGTACGCCTCAAGGGGGGCCGAGCCCGAGTGGCGCGACTACTCGGGTGTGGTCGTTCCCTGCCTTTCGGAGAACCAGCTCGTCCTTGCCTCGCTGGGCCTGAAGTATGGACTGGAGTCGTCGGTCATGGTCGGGGCGCTACTGGCCGGTGTACCGGTGTACGTGCTCAAGGAGGGCGTGTCGTGGCGGCTTGCCGCCTGTTGCGATACGCCGCTGGCCAGGCACTACGCCGCGTGCGAGGAGAGACTGCGCTCCTTCGGGGCGAAGTACGTGGAGGCCGGGGAGCTGAGCGGCACCCTGCGGGGGGCCGCCGCGGCAAACCCGTCGCCGCTGCCCGCGAGCGGCGGGACAGCCGACGCGAGGGGCAGGAAGGTGCTGACGGAGCGAGACTTGAAGGATATTTGTCAGGACGCCGGATCGGTGCTGGTCGACCCGAGGGCGGTAATAACGCCGCTTGGGCAAGACTGGCTCCGCCTCAAGAAGATCGCGGTCCGCCGGGAGGGTGCGTAGTGATTATCGCCAAGGTCGTGGGCAACCTGTGGGCAACCAAGAAGGACGACAAGCTGAACGGCATGAAGTTCTTCGTCGTCCGCCCGGTCAAGGGCTCCAAGCTCGAGACTTTCGTCGCCGTGGACGCCGCCGGCGCGGGCATAGGGGACGATGTCATAGTGTCCCAGGGAAGCTCCGCCCGGACGGTCTTCGCAGGCGGGGACGTGCCGGTCGACGCCGTGATAGTCGGCATAATCGACTCCGTCGAGGTCGACGAGGGGCTCCTGGAGTACTAGGGCCCCTCAAGGCCGCCCGATGTGCCGCTCGTTGAAGTCATAGGTCGGTAACGGTCTTAATCGCCATTCAATACCGGAGGTGAATCATATGGGAATCAACGATATCATTCTGTACATCATGACCGGGTTCATGGTCCTGGGCGCTCTCGACAAGGCGTTCATGGAGAGCCGCCTCGGGTTCGGCGAGAAGTTCGAGGAGGGCTTTATGGCGATGGGCTCGCTGATGCTGGCGATGGGCGGAGTCATCACCCTCGCCCCGCTGCTCGCCGCCGTGCTGAAGCCCGTCATAGTCCCGCTTTACAAGATGGTCGGCGCCGACCCGGCCATGTTCGCCACCACCCTGCTGGCCAACGACATGGGCGGCTACCCGCTCGCCAAGCAGATGGCGGAGAACCCGGCCATCGGCCGCTTCGCCGGGATCATACTCGGTGCAATGATGGGCCCGACGATAGTCTTCTCCATCCCGGTGGCGCTCGGCATAATCGAGAAGAAGGACCATGAGGCGCTGGCCAAGGGAATCCTGATAGGCATGGTCACGATCCCGTTCGGCTGCGTCGCCGGAGGGCTGATAATGCTGAGCGCAGAGTTCACCATGGGCATGATGCTGGTCAACATCATCCCGGTCGTGGTATTCTCCGCTCTGATAGCCACCGGCCTCAAGCTGATCCCCGAGAAGATGATCAAGGGCTTCACCTACTTCGGCAAGGGCGTCGTCACGGTCATCACGATAGGGCTTGCGATGGGGATAATCGAGGCCCTGTCGCCGTTCCGCTTCTTCGCCGAGGGCTCTCCGATGGCGCTCGCGCCCCTGTCCGACTCGATAGAGATCATCGGGTCCATCGCCATAGTGCTGGCGGGGGCCTTCCCGATGGTCATGTTCATAACCAAGGTGTTCAACAAGCCCTTGAAGGAGTTCGGCAAGAAGCTCGGCATGGGCGACGTTGCAGCCGCCGGGATGGTGGCCACCCTGGCCAACAACATCCCGATGTTCACCCTGATGAAGGACATGGACGAGCGCGGCAAGGTCATAAACGTGGCGTTCGCCGTCAGCGCGGCGTTTGTCTTCGGCGACCACCTGGGCTTCACCGCCGGAGTCGAGCGCGGCCTGATCCTCGCCATGATAGTCGGCAAGCTGGTTGGCGGTATCACCGCCGTCATACTGGCGTGCATGGTGACCCCGGCTAACGCTGCGGCGGCAAAGAAGTAGAACCCGGCTCCTCCGGGCGGAAGCTGCGCCGCCCGGAGGGCCCCGTCCCAGAAAGAGTGGTGTAAAACCGTGGACAGGACAGAACTTGAGTCGATGGTGCGAAAGATAATAGTCGAGATGGCCGGAGGCGGGACCGCCCCCGCCTTCGAGAAGCATGTGGACAAAAGCGGCATCCTGTCGGTCTCCCTCCCCACGGTCAGGCCGGCGCCCTTCGACACCGGGAAGAGCGGCGACCAGGTCTACCTGACCGACATAGTCACCCTGGAGGAGAGTCCGAGACTCGGCTGCGGCGTGATGGAGATGGAGGAGTCCGCCTTCGACTGGACCCTTCGCTACGACGAGGTCGACTACATAATCGAGGGCGTGCTCGAGATAATCATCGACGGCAGGAAGGTGACCGGCAGGAAGGGGGATGTGATCTTCATCCCCGCCAACTCGTCGATCACGTTCAGCGCCCCCTGTTTCGCCCGTTTTCTCTACATCACCTACCCGGCCGACTGGGCGTCGCAGTAGCGCGCAGTGGCGGACTCCGAAGGGGTGACCATGATGAAGCTTGTCACGGAACAGGATCTTAGAGCCGAGATCGGAGGCAAGGACCTCCGCTCCTACCGGGTCGACCGGGGGACCATAGTCACCCCTTCGGCTCGCCAGTACCTGAGCGACAGGAAGATAGAGCTCGTAATCGGGGAGGGGGAGAATAAGGGGGCCACGACGCAGTCAGTACCTCCCTCCCGCGAGGCCCCCCCGCCCGACCCCGCCCCCGAGCCCAGGAAGCCTCGCTTCATCGGCCCGGACGGGGGATCGTTCACCGACAAGCCGGAGCACCTGACTCACATCTCCGGCAACCGCCTGGTGACCAAGGGGCATCCCCGGATCGCATTCCGGGGCAGGATGGACAGCCTTCAGTCCAAGATCATAGAGCTCCAGACAAAGGCGGTGGAGCTTGGGAACCCTGCCCTGGCGGAGGAGCTGGACGAGCTGCTGGACTTCTCCCGCGCCCTGCTCGCCTCCGACGTCACGGGCAGGCAGGTGGACGACATTCCGCTGCTGGGACTGGAGCTCGACGAGCTGAGGTCCATGTCCCACAACCCTAAGAAACACTTCGGCCTGGGGCACATCAAGCCGCACTACACGATGGGTCCCCTGTGCGCCGGGCTGAACGCCCTGCGCTCGGAGGTGCGCGAGGTGGAGCTCGCGGCGTTCAACGCCTACTACGAGGGAGACGGGATCATCGCCAGGCCGGACGTGCTGCGGGCGCTGAACAGGCTCAGCAGCGTATGCTACGTGCTCATGTACAGGCACCTTCCCAAGGGGTACGACAGGGAGTTCAAATAGACGGCCCGCTCGGGACGCATTGCGGGATAAGAGGTGTTGAAATGGCGGAGACTGTTCTCAGCGTCGGGATTGACATCGGCACATCTACAACCCAGCTGGTCTTCAGCGCTCTCGAGATAGAGAACACGGCGAGCGTCGCCTCGGTGCCGCGGATAACGGTCGTAGACAAGCGCATAATCTACCGCAGCGGCATCCACTTCACGCCGCTGCTCTCTGCCACGGTGATCGACGCCGACGGCGTGAGGCGCATTGTCGAGTCCGAGTACCGGGCGGCCGGCATGGACAGGGAGAGAATCTCGGCCGGGGCCATCATAATAACCGGCGAGACGGCGAGGAAGGAGAACGCGGAGACCCTGACCAGGGGAATGGAGGGGCTCGCGGGGGACTTCGTCGTCGCCACCGCGGGCTCGGACCTGGAGGCGATCCTGGCCGGAAAGGGATCGGGCGCTGCGGCCTACTCCAAGCGCGAGCGCACGTCGGTCGCGAACTTCGACATCGGCGGCGGCACCACCAACGTCGCGATCTTCAGAAACGGCGAGGTGACGGACACGAGCTGCCTCGACATCGGCGGAAGGCTCGTCAGGCTCGACCCGGCCTCCAGGAGGGTCGAGTACGTCGCCCCCTGCCTGGCCCCCGTGATCTCGTCGCTGGGGCTGTCCGTCTCCGAGGGCAGGCCCGCGTCGATGGACGACCTGGAGAAGCTCGCGAGCCGCATGGCGGCGTTCATGGACGAGCTCATCGGGACCGCCCCTAGAAGCCCTCTGTTCGACGCTCTGCTGACCTCCCACGATTTCCGCGGGGCGGACAGGAGCGTGAAGCACGTCTCCTACTCGGGCGGCGTGGCCGACGGCATAGCCGCCGTCCCGCCAGGGGGCCCCTTCGCCTATGGCGACATAGGCATCCTGCTCGGGCAGGCGGTCAAGTGGACCGAGACCTACCGGACCATGAAGGTGGTACCGGCCGAGGAGACCATCCGGGCCACCGTGGTGGGCGCGGGAAGCCACTCGCTGGACATAAGTGGAAGCACCATATCCTTTTCCGACGAGTCGGTCTTCCCGCTGAAGAACCTCCCGATCCTCAAGCTCACGGAGGAGGACGAGGAGAACAGCCTGGGGCGCGCCCTCGCGGAGAAGCTGAACTGGTTCAAAGACTCCTCCGGCAGGCAGAGGACCGTGGCCGTCTCGTTCCGCGGGAAGGAGAACCCGTCGTTCGACGCGGTGCAGGCCCTTGCCTCGGAGCTGCGCAACGGCCTGGGCGAGTACCTTGCGCAGAACGACAAGGTCGTCCTGGTCATCGAGAACGACATGGCGAAGGCGCTGGGCTACGCCCTTCGCGGCACTCTCGGAGAGGGCAGGAAGATCGTCAGCATAGACGGGATAAAGGTGGAAAACGGCGACTACATCGACATAGGCAAGCCCCTGTCCAAGGGCAGGGTGCTTCCCGTGGTCATAAAGACCCTGGTGTTCGGGGGATAGAAGTGCGTCCGACAGGGGGAGAGACCAGATGAGCGATCTTCTTGAGCAGATAAAGAGCGCGGGCGTCGTCGGGGCGGGGGGAGCAGGATTCCCGACCCACGTGAAGTTCGCCCGCCCCTGCGAGTACATACTGGTGAACGGGGCGGAGTGCGAGCCCCTGCTGGAGGTCGACCAGCAGCTGGCAGCGCTGCACGCCGAGCGTTTGCTCGCGGCCATGGACGCGCTCGTGGACCTGGCCGGGGCCAGGGGAGCGGTGTTCGTCCTTAAGAAGAAGTACGCGGACGCGATCCGAAAGATTGAGGCGACCCTCCCCCGGTACCCGAGGCTGTGCATGCACGCGCTGTCGAACACCTACCCCGCGGGGGACGAGCAGGTCCTCGTATACGAGACGTTGAAGCGAATAGTCCCCGAGGGGGGTATCCCGCTCGACGTCGGAGTCGTGGTGCTCAACGTCGAGACCCTGCTGAACATTGCCGAAGCGATGGAGGACAGGCCGGTCGTCGACAAGTACCTGACCGTCGCGGGCGAGGTGAGGTCGCCCGCGACCTTCAGAGTCCCGGTGGGCGTCTCGTTCGGCGAGGTGGTGGCAGCCTGCGGCGGCGCGACGGTGGAGGACAGGGTCTTCATCGAGGGAGGCCCGATGATGGGGAAGCTCGTATTCGACCAGGACGAGCCGGTCACGAAGACCACTAAAGGGATACTGGTGCTCCCCCGCGATCATCCCCTGGTGATCTCCAGGGGGCGCGACATGGCGGAGATGATGCGGCTGGCCAAGACCGCCTGCTGCCACTGCATGCTGTGCACGGACGTCTGCCCGCGCTACCTGCTCGGGCACAAGCTGCGGCCGGACAAGATGATGCGCCTGGCCGCGTTCAACAGCACCTGCGAGCGCGACGCCGCGGCCACCGAGGCCTTCCTGTGCTGCGAGTGCGGCCTGTGCGAGACCGCGTGCATAATGGGGCTCCAGCCGTGGAAGCTTAACAAGGAGCTGAAGGCGCGCATGACCGCAGCCGGCATAAAGAACCCGCATCACGAGCGCCCGGAGCGCGCCAACCCGTTCAGGGAGTACCGCCTGTTCCCGGTATGGAAGCTGACCCGCAGGCTCGGCCTGTCCAAGTACGCCGACCGCAGGGCCCCATTGTCGGAGTACCCCCTGCCGACGAGCCGGGTCGTGCTCAAGCTGAAGCAGCACATAGGAGCGCCTGCCGCGCCGGTGGTCTCTCGGGGCGACCCGGTGGAGCGCGGAGGGCTGGTGGCCGCTGGAGAGGCACCGGTCTCGGCGAACGTCCACTCGTCGATATCCGGGGTCGTGACCGCGGTCGAGCAGGATAGAATAATCGTCGAGGCATCAGGCGGGAGGGAGAACGAATGAGCAAGGCCATAGGACTCGTTGAGTACAAGACGATACCCAAGGGGATAGAGGCGGCGGACGGCATGCTCAAGGCGTCCGAAGTTCAGCTCCTCTTCTCCTCGCCGATATGCCCCGGAAAGTACGTCTCGGTGATATGCGGGGAGGTCGACGCGGTCAGGACCGCCGTGAACAGGGCCGTGGCCATAGGCGACCTGTTCACGATAGACTCCCACGTGATACCGAACGTCCACCCGTCGGTGATACCGGCGATAACCGCGACGGTCGAGATCGCGAAGGTGGAGGCGCTCGGCGTGGTCGAGACCATCTCGGCCATAGCGGCGATAAAGGCGGGCGATGTCGCGGCGAAGGCCGCCGGGGTCAGGCTCGTCGAGATACGCATAGCCCGAGGGCTCGGCGGCAAGGGGTTCGTCCTGTTCACGGGCGACCTCGGCAGCGTGGAGACATCCGTGCGCGCCTGCGAGAAGGAGCTGGGCGACGAGGGCGGCGTGGTAAGCTCGTCCGTCATCCCGTCTCCGCACAGGGACCTGATCTCCTATGTGATGTAGAGGGAGGGTCTGCGCCGTGCCTGTATCGGCTGGAAGCTCTGATCAAGTCCCTCGTGTCTGCGGAGACACTCGTGTCTGCGGAGACAGTGGATGCCAACGACCCTTGTGATGAGCAAGACACGCTTAATCAGAGCTTCCCTTTATATACGTCTCCTCGAGGGCCGATGTAGGACGCGCTAATCATTCTTCTCTCGCAGCTCTCTAGCCAGCCTCGCGCCTGCGGAGCCTGCGCACCCTTTCGGCAAGCTCCTCCATGCCTTCCCCGCTCAGGGAGGAGACCGCGTATATCTCGCCGACCCCCGAGTTCTTGAGGCTGTTGCGCGCCGCCTCCACGTCGTCCGCCCCGACGGCGTCGATCTTGGTTATCACCCCGATCACCGGGGCCCGCAGGGCGTGGGCGAATCTCGAGGAGTGGCGGG
>JAKJGK010000229.1 GCA_022704435.1 Synergistota bacterium
CGCTTCCGGCGCGACGGGCGTCCCCGGCTCCTCGAGGGAGGCGCCGCACATCAAGCATACTGTCGCCCCGTCGGCCACCCTGGCGTTGCACGCCGGGCAGTAACGTGGGGGACGATCGGGCAAAGCTCTCAGGTCTTCTTCAGCAGACAAGTTCTCCATAGATAAAATGATAGCACGGTTAAAAGAAAGGGCAAGAGAACGGGGACAGCAAGAGCGCGATTCCTTGCTTGTTATTGAATTGCTGTTATAATTTTTATGCGGCAATGTGCTGCAAGCGCGCACGTTGTTCGAAGGTTGAGAGGGGCATTCACAATTTAAGGAGGAAACGATGAAACGCTGGATGATGGTTTTGATGGCCGTGGTGTTGTTATTGGCCCCGGCGTGTGGAGGGGGCGGAAAAGAGACGGAAACCCCGGTCGCTACAGCTACGGAAAGTGAGACCCCCGTGCTCACAAAGGAAGCGCCTACCACGGAAAGCGGCGGTGGGACGCAGCAGCAGACCCCCGAGCCGACGCAGGAAAACGACGACAATGCCGTCCCTACAGTCTCCCCTGACGCCTTGAAGAACCTGGATAGTTATCGCACCCAGACAACGATGCGCTCCGAATTTGAGGATGGGACGACTGAGGAAGTCTCGCTGTTGCAGGAGTGTATCCGCGAACCCTTCGCTACCCGTACCGTGATGGCCACGATAGGCGAAACAGAGGATGCCACGGGACAGATGGAAATGATTCAGGTGGGGACGACCCAATGGATCAACTTCGGCGGCCAGTGGATGCAGACCGAGACGACCGATGACATCAGCACCTTTGAGGATAACCTGATCACTTTTGAGGACATCACGAGCGGCGTGACGGGAGATGAGTACAAGTACCTTGGCCGTGAAACGGTGAATGATCTCAGCACCAAGCACTATCGGCTTGACCTCTCGAGTGTGCAAGCCGCTGCCATGTTCGGGACTAACGTCACAGAAGCCAGCAGCGAGGTGTGGATCGCGAATGAGTCCAAGTTGCCGCCGTTCATGGTGCGTATGATTGTCACCTACAAGGGCGACATCGAGACGGATCGCCCGGGCACGGCGACGATCACGCAGGACGTCTACGACGTGAACAAGAGTTTCACCATCGAGCCGCCGGAAGAAGCTTTGGCCGGCGGATTGCCCGAGGACGTGCCGATGTATCCCGGCGGCACGGAGCTCACGACGATGAGCGGCATGGTGAGCTTCAAGACGGTGGATGATGCTGCGACCGTCACCGCTTTCTATGAAAAAGCGCTCTCTGATAATGGCTGGGGGAAGGACCCGGAGGGCTTTGTTCCTACCTGGACCAAGGAAGGCCGCACTCTGGAGCTCTACGTCTCTGATGAGGAGACGGGCGGGGCGAGTGTGGTGATCATGATCCAGGCCGAGGAATAATCCGCGCCTGAAATTGGAACGCGGGCCAGGATCCTCTGGCCCGCGTTTTGTTAACGGGCACGGCTGCGAACCATGGACGAGGGGACGCTGAAAGTTCTGGCGGACGCGGCAGGTCTCGAGCGGGTGGGAGTGGCTCCTGCCGGCCCGGCGCGGACGTGGGAAGCGTATCGCGCCTGGCTCGCGCAGGGGTATGCGGGGGCGATGACGTACCTGACGCGCCCGGATGCCATCGCGCGTCGCGCGGACCCACGGCGGATCATGCCGACCGCGAAGTCGGTGATCGTCGCGGCGGCGGCCTATCCCGGCGTCGCCGCTCCGCTCTTGCCGCCCCTTCACGGTCGGGTGGCACGCTATGCCTGGGGGGAGGATTATCACCGCTGGCTGCTGCGACGCCTCGCAGCGTTGGTGCGGTCGCTGACAGCGGCCCTGGGTCCCCTGGCAGCGCGCTGCTATGTAGACACCGGTCCTCTCCTCGAACGCGAGTGGGCGATCTCGGCTGGCCTGGGCTGGCAGGGGAAGAA
>JAKJGK010000230.1 GCA_022704435.1 Synergistota bacterium
CGACGCGATACTGGTCAACCCGACCGACTCCGACGCGGTAACCCCGTCGATCATGAAGGCCAACGAGGCGGGGATCCCGGTGCTGACGATCGACCGCGGGGCTTCGGGCGGCAAGGTGGCCTGCCATGTGGCCAGCGACAACGTCGCGGGCGGCGCGATGGCCGGGGAGTTCCTGGCCGGCAGGCTGGGCGGCAAGGGCAAGGTGGTGGAGCTGGTCGGCATACCCGGCACCTCGGCGGCCAGGGACCGCGGACAGGGGTTCAACGACGCGGTGAAGGCGTATCCGGGCATCGAGATAGTGGCCTCCCAGGCTGCTGACTTCAGCCGCGACAAGGGGCTCAAGGTGTTCGAGAACATCCTGCAGGCCCAGCCGGAGATCGACGGCGTGTTCGCTCACAACGACGAGATGATCCTCGGGGCGGTGGCGGCTGCCGAGGCGGCCGGGCGCACCGGGATCGTGTTCGTGGGCTTCGACGCGGTGGACGACGCCGTGGCCGCGGTCAAGGAGGGCAAGCTGGCCGCCACCGTGGCGCAGCAGCCCGCGGTCATAGGGGCCATGGGCGTCGAGAAGGCGGCGGCGCTGCTGGCGGGCGAGGAGCTGCCGGAGTTCATCCCGGTGCCCCTCCAGCTGGTGACCGAGTAGGCATGTTGAACGGGGCGCGCCGCTCGGACTTCGGGCGGCGCGCCCGCGAACGGCGGTGACGGAGATGGCCCCCCTGCTCGAGATGAGAGACGTGCACAAGCGCTACCCAGGCGTCCACGCGCTGAAGGGGATCTCCTTCGCGCTGTCGGAGGGCGAGGTCCACGCGCTCGTCGGCGAGAACGGCGCGGGGAAGTCCACCCTGGTCAAGACCCTGGCGGGGGTGGTCGCGCCCGACGAGGGGGAGATACTGATCCGCGGCGGGAGAGTCCGGTGGAGCGGCCCCGGCGACGCGATCCGCGCCGGCGTGGGGATCATCCACCAGGAGCTGAGCCTCGCCCCACACCTTACCGTGGCGGAGAACGTCTACCTGGGGCGCGAGCCGATGCGCGGCCCCTTCGTGGACCGAAGGAGGCTCTACGACGACGCGGCACGGCTGATCGACGGCTTCGGCGTCAGGATCGACCCGAGGCGGCGGGCGGGCGCCCTCTCCCCCGGCGAGCAGCAGCTCGCGGAGATTGCGAAGGCGATCTCGCAGGACATCTCCATCCTCGCGATGGACGAGCCGACGTCGAGCCTGTCGGCCCGCGAGACGGAGAGGCTCTTCCGCGTCATCGCGGAGCTGCGCGGGTCGGGGGTCGGCATCATCTACATCTCCCACCACCTGGAGGAGGTGTTCTCACTGGCAGACCGCATCTCCGTAATGCGCGACGGCGAGATGGTCGGAGGGGGGCACGCGGCGGACCTGACCCCCGAGGCCGTGGTCTCGATGATGGTCGGCAGGCACGTGGAGGCGCTCTACCCCCGCAGCTTCGGCGAGCCGGGGGAGGTGCTGCTGGAGGTCCGAGGGCTGTCGAGGGGCGGGGCGCTGCGGGACGTCTCGTTCACCCTGAGGGCGGGTGAGATACTCGGGGTGGCCGGGCTGGTCGGCAGCGGCCGCACGGAGATGGCCAGGTGCCTGGTGGGCCTGGACCCGTTCGAAGGCGGGGAGATCCTGGCCGGGGGGACGCCGTTCAGGCCGCGCAACCCGGCGGACGCGCTGAGGCGCGGGCTGGTGCTGGTCCCGGAGGATCGCAAGCGCCAGGGGCTCTTCCTGAACCGAACGATCCGCGACAACGTCGTCGCGATGCGCCTGCTCCACGGCCTGCGCAGGGGGCCGTTCACGGACCGGGGGGCCGCGACGGCCCTGTCGGAGTCCTTCGTCCACAGGCTGGGAGTGAGGTGCAGGGGGGTGCTGGACCAGGTGCTGTCGCTCAGCGGCGGCAACCAGCAGAAGGTCGCCATAGCCAAGGGG
>JAKJGK010000231.1 GCA_022704435.1 Synergistota bacterium
TTGAGAGAATGCTCGACGAGTACTACGCCGAGAGAGGGTGGGACGCGAGAACAGGGCGACAGACGAAGGAGGGGCTTGCGGCCATAGGCGCGCACGACATAGCGGAATACCTCGAAAAGGGGGGATTGGACGGTAAGGACCAGGACGAGGCAGACGCAGCAAATATCTAATAGGAGGGATGTTAATGTCTTCTTACGATCCTGAACAGTTGGTGTTCGAGCAGGAGGTAACCAGTTCCATCAAGCCTATAATGGGGATCGAGGACAGGCCGAAGACGGTATTCGAGACGCTGTTCTACGCGTTTCAGGTTACGCTGGTCGACTTCACGCCCTTCATCTGGGCGGGGATGTTCGTGACGCTGGCCGGCCTTCCCGACTCCATCCTGCCGACGATGATAAGCACGTGCTTCCTCGCCATGGGGGTGGGAACCCTGATCCAGACGATATTCGGGAACAGGCTCCCGATCGTCCAGGGGCCGTCGGCGTCGGTCCTCTCCGCGATGGGACCGGTGACGGCTATGTACGGCTTCCCGGCCATGTGGGGCTCGGTGCTGGTGGGCGGCCTGCTGGAGACGTTCCTCGGCCTGTCGAGGCTGCTGGGGAGGATACGCAAGTTCATTCCCCCGTGCGTCACGGGCTCCGTGGTGGCTACGATAGGCTTCGTGGCGGCGAGGATATCCCTCACATGGATCTTCGGCAGCGGAAGAAATCTTCACCTGGTCATGGCCGTAGTGGCCTTCGTGGTCGCGCTTGTGCTCAAGTTCCGCTTCAAGGGCATAATCTCCAGGGGCTTCATCCTGGTCGCCACTCTGCTTGTCGGAGTGGCGGGGGCGAGCATGATCGGCGAGTACAACTGGTCCGCGGTCATCGAGGCCCCCTGGTTCGCCATGCCCAAGCTGTTCCCGTTCAGGGGATTCGACGGGACGCAGGACGCGGTGATCTTCTCGGTGGCCGCGATCATCGGCGGCCTCACCGGCTACATCGGCTCCGTCTTCGAGTCGCTCGGTGACTACGCCGCCACCTGCGCCGTCTCGGGCGAGAGCTACAGGGTCAAGCACATCAACAGGGGCATCACGGCGGAGGGCATCGGCTGCATAGCCAGCGGCTTCCTCGGCGCACTGCCGGTCACGAGCTACACTCAGAACATAGGCATAATCGCGGCCACGGGGATAGCGAGCCGCTTCGTCACTCAGGTGGCGGCGGTGATGTTCCTCTTCTATGGACTGTCGCCGAAGCTCGCGGTGATGCTGGCATCGATCCCCAGAGCGGTAATAGGCGGGGTCTTCGCCATCAGCGCGAGCTTGATAATGTTCTCCGGCGTCGATGTCATAGTCTCCGAGAAGCGCAACCTGAAGAACAATCTGGTGGCGGGGACGGCGCTCGGCATGGCGATCATGCTGCCCTTCTACGCCAGCACCGCCGGCGCGAAGTGGGCGGCGACGCTCAGCCCCTTCTGGAGAATGTACGTAAACAACAACGTGTTCATAGCGGTGACGGTCGGCGTAGTGATGAACCTGCTGGTGAACCAGTTCCTGGGCAAAGGCGTAGACGACGTAGAGGGGTAGGCAGGCGACCGAACGGGTGTTTTTCCCGTTCGAGTCGATCGCCTATCCTGAGGAGCGAAGCGACGAAGGGTGCAGGCGACCGAACGGGTGTTTTTCCCGTTCGAGTCGATCGCCTATCCTGAGGAGCGAAGCGACGAAGGGTGCAGGCGACCGGAGTTGGCTTGTCGTCCCGAACGAGCGCAGCGAGGAGGGACCTTACGTCGGGCCGCCTCTGAATCGGAGGTTGCCCCCGAGCAGGATCCCTCCTCCCTTCGGTCGTCGGGATGACATAAGCGGGCGACGGGTGTTGGCATTGTCGTCCCGAGCGAGCGCAGCGACGAAGGTAAGCAGGCGGCCGAACGGGCGCTTTTTCCGTTCGA
>JAKJGK010000081.1 GCA_022704435.1 Synergistota bacterium
CGCCACGAAGCCGCCGTCCTCCGTCATGGCGCTGATTATCGCTATTCCCCTCCTGACTCCGACTACTATTCCCGTCCTGGAGACCGAGGCGATGTTAGGGTTGGACGTGCTCCAGTAGACCTTCTTATTGGTGGCGTTCTCTGGCGTGATGTAGGCGATGAGGTGACGTGTCTCGTCCCTGATTACGTAGGACGAGGCATGATTAAGCACTATCCCCTCCACCCTGATCTCCCTCTCCACCACCTCCACGTCGCACTCGGCGCGGTGGCCGCCGTCCCGCGTGACGACCCTCGCCCAGGCCCGCCCCGGCCTCAGCGCGGCGACCGTTCCATTCCGGTCCACCGCGATCGTGGAGGGGTCGGACGACTCCCAGTCGACATCCCTGTTCACAGCCGTATCGGGGAACACCTCGGCGGTCAGGCTTCTCGACTCCCCCCTCCCCAGCAGCAGCGACTCTGGCGTCAGGCGGACGGCTGCCACCCGGCGGGGGTTTGAGTTCGCGATCACCGTCAACCGGCAGATGGCCGTGAAGACCGAGTTCGAGCCGAAGGGGGCGAAGTGCGCGTAGACGGTCGCGGTTCCAGGCCGCCACGCTCGCACGGTCGCGTCGCGCCCCTGCGCTCCGGGTGCGATGTCCGCCACGGCGTGGTCGCTCGTCTCCCACCAAATATCGCCGGAGCGCCTGGTCTCGGCGTGGAGCACGAGCCTACTCCCTACCTCAATCCTCGCGCTGTCCCGGTCAAGCCAGATCTCTCCGTTCGCCGACGCGGCCGGGGGGGTGGCGAACAGGGTCAACAACGCAACGGCGACGAATACCCTGATTCTGCTCATGATGGCGCCTCCGAATCTCAAGATGCGCTTCCGTAGAAGCGCCCTGCTTCATGCGCGTATTATACCCCCTCGAGCCTGTATCCATGCTGTATAATGCTGTACAAACAAGACGAGGAGCGTGAAACCATGAGGAGCAAGGAGGAGAAGGCCGAGTCTCGCAGGGCTGTCCTGGAGGAGCTGGACAGACTGGGCGTTCGATATGAACTGGTGGAGCACGACGCCGCCTACACCGTGGAGGACATGGACAGGATCGGGTTTGCCGAGGACGTGACCATCTGCAAGAATCTTTTCGTCAGGGACCAGAAGAAGAAGCCCTCTCACTGGCTGGTGGTGCTGCACAAGGACAAGCGCGCAGACCTGGCCGACCTGGCCGACCAACTGGGCACGAAACACCTGAGCTTTGCCTCGGCGGACAGGCTCAAGAGGTATCTCGGCCTAGCGCAGGGGGAGGTGACCCCGCTCGGCGTCCTCAACGACGCGGACCGGGCGGTCATCGTGGCCTTCGACCGCGACCTGAAGGAGCTGGACCGAATCGGCGTCCACCCTAACGACAACACGGCGACCCTGTACATATCCTTCGCCGACGTGCTGCGCTTCGTCACGGAGCGCGGCAACGCCGTAAAGTACGTCACCGCGCCGATGCAGTAGTCTGCCCGCCGCCCCGGCTCAGTCCAGCCTCGTGCCCGGGACGGGTCTGCTCATGTCGTAGCCGAGCTCGTAGTACGTGTTGTTGTTGAACTCGAATGTCTTGATCAGGTCCATCCCGACCTTTCTGACGTGGGCCTCGTAGGAGCGCGGATTGATCTTGTTGATGAACGTTATCATGACGGGCCAGCGCCCGGCCATCTGCCTGCGCGAGAACTCGAAGATGTGCTCCAGCACTCCCCTCCCCCGGTACTCCCCGTCTATGCAGACCGGGCCGTACTGGTAGGAGTTGTCGGTCGAGAGCACGCGCCCAAGGTACTCGATGCTCGGCAGGTCGGCGATCATGTGCTGGAACAGCGGCCACTCCCGCCAGTACTCCCAGGATGCCGCCATCGCGTAGGAGATCACGCGGTCGCCGTCGCAAGCCACCGCAAGCCCGTTCTCCCGCTCGATCAGGGACGTGAACTGCTCGTGAGTGAACAGGGTGGTGACGAAGCCGTCGGGCTTGTCCTCCTCGCGGATGGACGATATGTGATAGCGACTTTGGAGGTCGCTCACCCCCGCGATGTCGTCCGCCTTGGCGTTTCTGTAGATTATCATCGTTGCTCCTCCCAGACTCTCGTGATAAGCTTTTGCGAAACAGAGGAAAACCCCTACGGCATAATACCAAAGGAGGCCGCAAATGGACACCGAAGCGCTTAAAAAAGGCATAGTGACGAACGTATATCACATCGACCGGGACAAGAAGGTCCCGCTGCACAAGCACGACAAGCACGACGAGATATTCTACTGCGTCGCGGGCGCGGGCTTCGGCGTGCTGGCGGACGGCGAGGTACCCCTCGAAGTCGGCGGCGTGTTCAACGTCCCCGCCGGGACCATGCACGCGCTGAGGTCGGACTCCGACCTGTACGTGGGTTCGTTCCTGATTCCGGTGGTAGAGCGGGAACAGTAACAACGAATCCAAACCCCTCCCGTTGTCAAGCCAAAGCACGCGTCCGTCAATCGACCTTCCCCTGATTTAACGGACGTGGATTCAGGCGCGGCAATGCTCGAGGGCCAATTTTCACCCTAAAAGGGACGCAACAGCCTGTTCAGGCCTTATAGACAGTTCCGTTGCGCGCTCTTTCAAGAAACGCGCCCCAGACGGCCAAGTAGGAGGCTATCTCCTCGTTGCCCGACTCGACGACCCGCTGCTGGCGGCCCGCCCCCTTTCGCGCTCTACTTCATAGGTCTGTTCAAGGAGCACCGCTTACAGCGTTTGCGTCGCTTCCTCCACGGTAACGACCAGCGCGGCGCGCGCCCAGGGGAAGTCGCTCTTTAGCGTGTCGAACTCCGTCCCCTCCTTTGCAAAGGCGGCGGTACCCCTCACAAGGAAACCCGTCCCCTTGTACCTCTTCCCCTGCACCTCGCGGTTGCAGATGCTTACCAGGATTCTGTCGTCCCTCTCGATATTCTTCTCCGTCTCGGCCATGCCGCCGACCGGTATGATCAGCTTCCCGTCCTCGGTGGTCCTCACGTAGCTGTTCCACGAGTTGACCAGGTGGGGGCCCTCCTCCCCCTGGGTGACGATTGAAAGAGCCGCGTCCGGCGGGGTCGTCAGCACCTCGAGCAGTTTTTTGTCGATCATTTTCAACACTCCTTTATCATGATTGGGCGTCGCGCCCTAGGGTACGGCCCTCAGCATGCCGCCGTCCGATATTATCGTCTGACCGGTGATGTACGTGTTGGCCTCGGAGCCCAGGAATACCGCCAGCTTGCCGTACTCCGCGGGGTCGCCGTAGCGGCCGAGGGGTATCCTCGAGAAGGACTCGGCGCTGACCTCCTCGAAGGTCAGTCCCTTCCTCTTCGCGAGGGCCAGGTCGAGCTGCCTGATCCTCTCCGTGTCGAAACGCCCGGGCCCGATGGCGTTCACCAGGATGCCGCGGGGCGCCAGTTCGGACGCCAATGTCTTCGTGAGGCCGATCACGCCGAGGCGGAAGGTGTTCGACAGGATCAGGTTCTCCAGCACCTCTCTGACCGACGAGGACGTGGAGTTCACAATCCTGCCCCACCCCTTCTTCTTCATGAGCGGCAGTACTTCCCTGATGGCCCTCACGTAGCTCAACAGGGTAAGCTCGAAGGCGGCAATCCAGCTTTTGTCGTCGAAGTCGTCGAATGTCCCGGCTGGAGGACCTCCGGCGTTGTTCACCAGCACGTCCACAGAGCCGGACTCCTCCGAGGCGAAAGCGACTAGCCTCGCTATGTCCTCAGGTTTGGTTATGTCGCAGGGAAGATGCCTTGGCCGGCGGCCTGCGACCCTCTCCAGCTCTGCCGAGGTCGCGGCCAGCCTGTCGGCGTCCCTCCCCGTTATCACCACCGAGGCGCCCTCCTTGAGAAACTCCCCCGCCACCGCCCTTCCCAGGCCGGAGCTCGACGCAAGCACCAGCACTGTCTTGTCCGCAAGTCCGAAATCCATGTCCGTCCCTCCTTTGTGACGCTGTCGGAATAATATAATATAGCACAAGAGGGACAGCAATTACCGCCTCGGCGAAAAAGTGAAGCCATGCCTCCCAATCTCCCTCCTTCAAAATGTCGGCTAAGGTATAATCTCGATAAATAGCCTTCAACGCCCGAAAGGGGGATAAAGATGGATAGGGACAGGATAATTGCAAGCCTTCGACAAAACCGAGAGTTGTTGGCTCGCTTCCACATACGATCACTGTCGCTTTTCGGCTCGGTGGTGCGAGGCGAGGCGCGATCAGGCAGCGACGTCGACATACTGGTGGAATTCGAACAGGACGCCCCGATTGGGTTGTTCGAATTTATACGACTGAAACAGGAATTAAGTACTCTGCTCGGCATGGAAGTGGATTTGGGGATGCCGGATGCGCTTCATCCCGCTCTGAAAGAAAACATACTCAAGGAGGCCGTTCATGTCTCCTAGAAAGTGAGATTTCAGGAGTTGCTTCCTATGCTGGAAAGCCTACAGCGACAGGTTGCCAACGGTAATCAAAGAGGATGATCGCGATGTTTGCATTGGTCAAGGCTGATCGAAGTCTTACACACCGCGTTCAAGGACATCGGACTTGCCGGACCAAGGGACTGTCACAGTGCGGATGCCGCAAACCTCGCACTCTACCCTCGGTAGAGGAGCGTGGATCAGAGTCTTATACTGGAAGAATCCGGGAACCCTCCACTCTCGCATTTCGCTGTCGAGGACCTTGCGCTCGCGGCCACATTCAGGACATTCGAAGAAGGCCCCTTCGTGGAAGTCAAGGAAAAGATCAATCCGTCCAAGATCTTTGTCGAAGCGACAGTCTTTCACAAACCATGGAGATGAGATCTCAAGGGCATCTTCTAAAAAAGAAACAGCCATATCGTCGGTGCCTCCCGTATCTCGGATTCATTGCCTATGCTCAATGATACACCACGGCGCGAAACGTGTCACTTTTCGGTTTCAATTCAAGCCGCAGCTATCCGAGTGAAACTCGAAACGGATGTTCCTCGCCCTCACCCTTCCGTTGTAAAAAACCGCCGTGCCGATTCATTTCGCGCGGGGGATCAATACTCCTCAATCGGTTTTTCGTCCATTATCTTCGACACCACTTTCGGAGCCGCCACCCGTTGCCAAGCAGCCTAAATGCCGCGATTGAGTATGTCCATGTATGCCGAGTAGCAGAACAGGCGGTTCCGCTTGCGCGAGGTCAGCTCCTTCACTATTCCCAATCGCTGCAGATGGGCCAGCGCCTTGTTCACCGTCGCGGGAGCAACACCCGTCGCCTCCGATAGCGAGCGCGATGTCGCTATGGGGTGCTGCATCAGGGCGCTTTGGATTTTGAGCGCGGAGGCGGCTGCTCTGGCCAGGGTTTTGATCCTCTCGCGGTCGCGGCACGATAGTTCATGCAACAAGCATGCGCTGTCTATCGCCTCTTGTGCCGCAGTTTTGACCGCCTCGGCAAAAAAAAGAAGCCAGGCTTCCCAGTTACCATCCTCGCGCACGCCGTTCAGCAGCTTGTAATACTCTTGGCGATGCTCTTTGAAATAATGGCTTAGATACAGAACCGGGGAGCGCAACAGGCCCTGCTCGCACAGAATAAGGGTAATGAGCATGCGTCCGAGACGTCCGTTGCCGTCGAGGAAAGGGTGGATCGTCTCGAACTGGACATGAGCGAGCGCGGCCTTGAGAAGAGGAGGCGTAGGCTCCGGCTTGTCATGAAGGAAAAGCTCCAATCTGCCCATGCACTCCAGGATTTCCTCGGGGGGCGGCGGCACGAAGAAGGCATTCCCCGGCCTCGTGCCTCCGATCCAGTTCTGGCTGCGCCTGAACTCGCCCGGGCTTTGATCGGAGCCGCGTCCTTTCGACAAAAGCACTCGGTGGACTTCACGCAAAAGCCTCAACGACATGGGGAACCCACCCTTGAGCATGCTCAACCCTTGTTCGAGAGCGGCCACGTAGCTGCTCACTTCACGCACGTCTTCGATCGGCACGCCCGGCTCCTTATCCAGCTCGAACATCAACAGGTCCGAGAGGGTGGACTGCGTCCCCTCAATCATAGAGGAGAGTACAGCCTCCTTGCGGATGTATGTGTACAGGAAGACGGACATGTCCGGCAGATACATGGATGCGGCGTCCAGCCTGCCAAGCTCCAGCAGGGCAGCGTCGAACTTTCCGCGAAGCTCGGGAGTCCAGTCGATCGGAGGGCTGGGCGGAAGCGGCGCGGGTACGAAGGCCTTTACGATCTCGTCAACGGTCGAAACAGTTACATATCTGCCCTGTGGAGTCCGCTTCATACCTTTCACCTCGATCCAAAAATAAGGCGCGGTTATATTTTAGCATAATGCACAGTCTAAAATAACTCGCCTCGGGACCAATGCCTGGCGATATTCCTTGTCGACCTGTGCGCGCGGCACGTCGCCGGTGGACACCATCCGCCATTCGGCTTAGTCCTTCACTGGAACAAACGCCAATGACACCCGCCTCCTTGCGTGCTATCCTTTTGCAGATAAATTCCAAAAAAGGGGATGATCGGGTGTTCTCTTGGAAGCGAATCAGGTACGGCATCATGTTCGGTTTTCTGGCGTACATCACATGGGTAGGCTACCAGCACCAGCTTTTGGGGGGAGGAAGGGGCGGAATTCCCACGGTCGACGCGTTGTGCCCCTTCGGCGGACTTGAGGCGGTCTACGCATGGCTGACGTCCGGCGAATGGCTGAGGCGCACCGCGCCCAGCTCTCTGGTGCTGTTCGTCATTGTGGCAGTCCTCACGCTGCTGTTGGGCAGGGTCTTCTGCGGATCCATCTGCCCGTTGGGCAGCATAGGAGAGTTCTCCAACCTGGCCGCGAGAAAATTGGGAATTCGGCGCAGAGAGCTTCCCCCCTCCCTCGACCGGGGGATGAGGCTTCTGAAGTATCTTTTCCTTTTCGTGATCCTGTACATGACCTGGACCACCGGCACCCTGGCCTGGCGTGACCGGGCAGACCCGTGGTCCGCCTGGATGCACCTGTCCTCCGGCTGGGAGGAGATCTCCGCGTCTCCGGGTGGATTTATCGTCCTCTTCATCCTGGTGATTGGAGCGGGGCTCCTCATCGAGCGCTTCTGGTGCCGCTACCTGTGCCCTCTGGGCGCGGCTCTCGGCATACTCCAGAAGTTCAGCCTGACCAAGGTCGCCCGGGAGGAGGATACCTGCATCTCGTGCGGGAAGTGCAACCGCTCGTGCCCCATGGGGCTGGATCCCATGTCGGTCGACCGGGTGACAAGCGCGGACTGCATCTCGTGCGGCCGTTGCGTCGAGGAGTGTCCGGTCCCCGGGACGCTGCGCTTCTCGACGGTCGGGGGCTGGGCGATGTCGGCCCTGTCGGTGGGGTTGCTCGGAGTGACGCTCTACTTTGCCGGCTACGGCGCATCCAGGCTGGCCGGTTACTGGCAGACATTCCCGCCAACGCCCACAGTCTCGACGTCGACCGCGGCCTCGCCGACGGGCGTCCCGCGGAACCCCGACGAGCTGAAGGGGAGCTTTTCGCTCGCTGAGATCGCTTCGGGATACGGACTTGAGCTCTCCTCCATTCTCGAAAAGGCCGGCTGGCCTGCGGACACCGATCCGGACATCAAGATGCGGGAGGCCGCCGATGCGCTGGGGCGCGAGGCCAGCGACATCCGAAACGCGGTGAAGGAGCTCCTGAAAGGGCCGTAGGATATTCACCGAAGGACGGGGGGCGCAGTTTGGCTCCCCGTCCTCGAGTTTCAGCCTACAGATCGAACACGGCCACCACCGGCGCGTGGTCGGACGGCTGTTCCCATCCCCTCGGGGCGCGGTCGATGTAGCAGTCCACGGCCCTCTCCGCGAGTGCAGGCGTCGTCAGCACGTGATCGATCCTCCAGCCGATGTTCCGCTCCAGCGCGTTCTTCACCCGGTAGTCGAAGAAGGAGAACTCGCCCTCTCCCGGACGGAACTTGCGGAACAGGTCGACGAACCCCCAGCTCTTGACATGCTCGAACTTCTGCTGGATGTCCGGGGCGAAACATGGGTGGTCGCGCTTCTTTTCAGGGCTGGTGACGTCTATGTCCGTGGGAGCCACGTTCATGTCGCCAACCCAGGCGATCTTCTCCGTCGTATCGTACTCCCTGTCGATCAGGGCCAGCATCCTGTCCAGGAAGCGGTGCTTGAAGACGTAGTCGGCGTGGTCGATCGCCTTCCCCTGGGGCACGTAGGTGTTGATGAAGAAGAAATCCCCGATGCGGCCGCGTATCACGCGGGTGTCGCACTCGGGCTCCTCTCCGTCGCCGAAGCCTATGGCGAACCCCTCCATCGTGGCCCTGGTGAGGAGGGCGACCCCGTTGTAGGACTTCTCCCCCCGGAAGACCGCCCGGTAGCCCATCTGTTCGAAGGCGTCCTTGGGGAAGCCATCGTCCGTCACCTTCGTCTCCTGGAGGCACAGGACGTCCACCGGCTGCCCCGAGAGCCATCTCTGCAGGGCGGGAAGGCGTGTGCGGACCGAGTTTACGTTGAATGTGGCTATGGAGACCCTGGGCATTGCTGCATCCTCCCTACTGTTCCATGTAGTCTTCCCTCTGGATGACCCCGATGATCCTGTCCCCGCGGAGGAAGGCCGCGACGTTCGAGGCTGCCGCCCTGGCCGCGTTCTCAAGCCCGTTCTCGCACCTGTTGGAGTTGTGAGGCGAGCCGACCACGTTCGGAAGCTCAAGGAAGGGGTGGTCCAGGGCGAAGGGGCCCGCGCCCCACGTCGGCTCCTTCCACCAGACGTCGAAGCCGGCCTGGAACTCCGGGTTGGCCTTCAGGTGGTTGTACAGGTCCTCCTCCACCACAAGGGCCGCCCTGGCTACGTCGAGCAGGATCGCGTTCGGCTTCATCAGGTCGAGCTCCTTCTTCCCTATAACTCCCCTGGTGTGCCTGTTCAGCGGCAGGGAGAGGAGCAGCACGTCCGTGGAG
>JAKJGK010000082.1 GCA_022704435.1 Synergistota bacterium
GTCTCCAGCAGTTTTGCGAAGGCATCATCCTTTCCGTCCTTTGAGAACAGGCCGTGCAAAAGTTCCGTTTCCAGTGTAATATTGATACGAGCCATGAGTTCAACGCCTCCTCGATATGATGTTGGTTCGCTGACTACATCATAACCGAGGCTTGAGCGAATGGCTCAATTCGAATTTACACCATTATAAGGACTCAATCTCTTGGAACCGGCGATATAGACTGCGTCTATCACTTTGCCTTGAAGGAACTGGAACAAGCGATCCGAGCCATCGGCGCAGAAGATTCGGTGGAGCTCGTAGAAAACATGATTCGAGGCGACCGCTTGAAGGACATCGGCGATCTGCCGCTGGATCTTGCCGTTTAGTCAGGGGTATGGCGTGTCGTCCCCCGAGGTTGTGTTGAAACACTGCTGGCGGTTGAGCGAAAAAAGTGTATAATATCACAGGCTTTTCTCCCGAGGCGACTCTTTTCGGAAGAAGGACCGTATTTTTGACGGGAAGGAGGGGTCGTCATGGATTGGGAGAGGACTCCCGCTGACACTGTTGTGGTGGAGAGCGAGGAGATCACCCTGCGCGATGTGGTGCAGGCCGCGGCCGACGGCGTGGATACGCCCGAGGGCCTTATGGAGGTCTTCGGCCTCGACGAGGGAACCGCCGGAACCGAGCACTTCCAGTCGATCCTGGACGTATTTCTTCCGGCCATCGCACGCATGAGGAGCGGTGGTTGCGGCGGCGGGTGAGCCGGCTGTTCGGGCAGCTGTTAGCTGCCGTTGAAGGAAAAACGGGCCGTCGCGCCTTTTCAAGGACGCGGCGGCCTGTTTTTGTATTGCGACCTTGAGGCCCCGCCACCGCCGGGTCCCCTGGGCTGAAAGACCTCCCGCTCCGCCGCTCGGCCCGGCGAGGCCAGGAGCATAAAGAGAAGCGCCGCCAGCATCGCCGAGAAGAAGCGGCGCGAATCGCGTCGGAATCCACCGTAATTCTTGACGTTCATCCCTGACATTCGCACTACCTCCTTTTTTTCATCACGAGGAGCAGCGCGACGAGGGGTGCAGGCGGCCGAGGTGTTTTGTCATCCCGACGACCGAGGTGTTTTGTCATCCCGACGACCGAAGGGAGGAGGGATCTATGCTGATAGATGCATTAAACCCCGAGGCCTCTCCCCTCGTCGCTTCGTTCCTCGGGGTAAGCGATCGACTCGAACGGAAAAGCGCCCGTCCGGTCGCCTGCTTACCTCGCTGCGCTCGTTCGAGACGACAGGTCCTGCTTCGCTCCGTTCGGGACGACGGCCCCTACCCGGCCTTCAGCGCCTGCAGTCCTCCTGCTCCTGTCCCTCCCCGGCAGATGTCCGCGATCTTCAGCAGGGCCGTCGAGAGGCTCTCGCTGAGGGATTCGGTCTGCCTGAGCAGCTCCTTTGCTCTGGCCGTTTCACCGCGCTCCATTAGCTTGCGCACCTCCTCGCCCTGATGGTGGAATCTGTCGTGCATCGACAGGATCTCCCTCCACAGCCCCTCCGGCGCCTCCTCCGGGCGCTCGACGAAGGAGAGGAATATGCCGAACTGGCATCGCTTCGGGTCGGTCTCCAGGTCCCATCTGCCCCCCTCGACGAACTGCCTGAGGTGGACCACCCAGTTCTGATGAGCATGAACCGCGCCTTCCGCTATGTCGGCGAAGTCGGTCGCCTTCATCGCCTTCAGAGCGGACAGCCTGTTTACCATGTCCGCGGCGTTTGCTGCCCCCACCTCGGCTGTCTCGTCCAGGCTCGTCGCGGTATGGGACAGGATGCTGACCGTCCCCTCGATGGAGGCGAACAGGGAGCTCATCGTCTCGGTCTCGTTCGTGACCGTCTCTGCGGAGGCCGCCAGCTCCTCCGACGACGCCCCCAGCTCCTGCGCGCTGGCCGCGACCCTCTCGGAGGAGTCGGAGATGCCTGTTATGCCGTCGAGGACCGCGGCTATCTCCGACAGGACCCCCTGCACGTTCTCATTAGCCTCGCCCATCCGGGTCGACATCCGGTCAACTCCGCCGGAAGTGTTGTGCACCCCGGATACCAGCTCCTGAAGGTTCTTCGCTATGGTGGAGGCCGCGGACTTGCTCTCCTCGGCCAGCTTGCGAACCTCGTCCGCGACCACCGCGAAGCCGCGGCCGGCCTCGCCGGCGCGAGCGGCCTCTATAGAGGCGTTGAGGGCCAGAAGGTTCGTCTGCTCGGCGATGCCGGTGATCGTGCGCACCACTCCCTGTATCAGGTCCACCTTGCCCGACAGGACCCTCGCCTCTTCGGTGAGGGACTTGGTCTCCTCCACGACCGAGGCGAAGATCTGCTCCATCTCGCGGAGTCTCTTATTTCCCTCGCCCGCCCTCTCGCCGACCGTTGCGACAGTCTCGTTAAGCTCGGATGCCAGGTGGGCCAGACCCTGGGCCGTGGCCGAGATCTCCTCAGACGAGGCGTACTGCGACTCGGTCGCGTGCGACACCCTCTGCCCCGAGGCGATCCCCTTCTTCACGTCGTCCGCCATCCGGGTGAAGGCCTCGGTGAACTCGCCAAGCTCCCTCTCGAGGCGGTAGAAGCTGAAGGTGAAGTCGTGCAGCCCCTTCAGCAGCCGCAGGAAGTGAGTCCTCATCGACCCTACGAACGAGTTCAGAGTCCTCGCGACCGAGATCAGCTTCGATCCGGCGGGCACGTCCACCTCCTTGCGAAGGTCCACCGTCTCGTCGTCGGACAGGCGTCCTATCCAATCGGACACGGTGTTGGCGGGGCCGTAGCAGCTCCTTGCGCTCCTGATCAGCATCAGGACAACCAGCAGACCCAACCCCGCGACGCACCACGAGGCGTCGACCAGGTCGGTCAGAAAATATCCGCCCGTCAGAACCGCCGCCACGGCCAAAAACAGGATGTCCACCGAGTGTTCTCCTATGAAGCCCATATCTCTCAACGTTCAAGCACCTCCGAAGTGTTTTGCCCGCTCGTCCTCGCCGTCACTTCACCCTCATGGAGTTCAGTATCACCGAGATCGAGCTGAAGGCCATCGACGTCTCGGCTATAACCGGATGGAGCAGCGCAGCCATCGCGAGCGGAATCGCAATTATATTATACGCGAAGGCCCAGAAAAGGTTCTGTCTTATCACGTAGAAAGTCTTTCGCGAGATCGACACGGCGTCGGCGATGCGGGAGATGCCTCCCTTAACTATCACTATGTCCGCGCTGTCTATGGCGAGGTCCGTGCCGGAGCCTATCGCGACGCCTATGTCGGCCCCCTTCAGAGCCGCGGCGTCGTTCATGCCGTCGCCTGTCATCAGGACCTTGCCGCCCCTCGACTGGAGGTCGCGGACGAGGTCGAGCTTGCCGTCCGGGCGCACGCCTGCACGAACCTCGCTGATTCCTACCCGGGCGGCCACGGCCAGGGCGGTCTTCTCGTTGTCCCCCGTGGCCATCACGCAGGCGATCCCCATCTCCGACAGGCGTCTCACGCCCTCGACGGCGTCCTCGCGCAGTCTGTCCTCTACCGCTATGTACCCCGCTGTCGCGCCGTCCCTCGTCACCTCGACCACGGTGCGACCGAGCTTTAGATGCTCGTCGTACCTGGACGGGTCGGCGGGCCTGCCCGCGAACCACGACGCGCCCGCGACCACGCCTCTGACGCCCTCTCCCGTTATCTCCTCGAGGTCCGAGACACCCAGCCGGACGTCCGACGCGCCGGCTATGGCCTTGGCCAGCGGATGGTTCGAGAAGGACTCTATCGATGCGACCGCGGCGAGCGTGTCCGGGTCGAGGTCGGTCTCCACGACGGAGGGAGCGCCCTCTGTGATCGTGCCGGTCTTGTCAAGCACCGCGACCGTGACCTCCTTCGCGGTTTGGATCGCCTCGGCGTTGCGTATGATGAGCCCCTTTCGCGAAGCCGCGCCGGTGCCTGTTATCAGCGCCATCGGTGTCGCGAGACCGAGCGCGCAGGGGCATGCTATCACTATGGTGGTTATGAAGGCGAACACGCCGAGCGAGACGGGGTCGCGCACCGACGTGACCCACGGAAGGTACTGGGCCGCCCTGTCCAGGAAGAAGGAGTAGTCCGGCCCCCTGAACAGCCAGAAGAGCCCGCTGGTCACGGCCAGCGCCGCCACGCCGGGCACGAAGTAGTTGGTCACCCGGTCGGCGAAGGCCTGGATAGGCACCTTGGCGCCCTGGGCCTCCTGTATGAGCGACACCATCTGCGACAGGAAGCTGTCCTCTCCCACCTTAGTCGCGCGGATGCGCACCGCCCCAGTCAGGTTCATGGAGCCGCCAGTGACGGAATTCCCCGCCTCCTTGCCGACCGGCAGGGACTCCCCGGTTATCATGGACTCGTCCACGGATGTCGTGCCGTCGAGCAACTCCCCGTCGCTGGGGATCCGCTCCCCCGGCCTGACCAGCAGGGTCATCCCCTCCTTAACCGCCTCTATGGGGATCATGATCTCCCTGCCGTCCGAATCCACGACCCTCGCCTCCCTGGCCTGAATGGAGACGAGCGCGCGTATCTCCTTGGAGGCCTTGTCCCTGAGGTGCGACTCGATGTACCTGCCCGTGATGTGAAGCGCCATGATCATCGCTCCGACAGCCCCGAAGGAGACAACGTGGAAACCCGCGAAGGCCAGCGCGGAGGTCGTCCAAGCCGCCACCGAGCCGGATACCACCAGCACGTCCATGTTCGCGTGGAAGTGGGACAGGGCTATCCACGCACCCTTGATCGCGTCGCGCCCCGCCCAGAAGATGGCGATTATCCCGCCGAAGAGCTCAAGCGAGTTGTAGAAGGGCACGTGACGACCGGCCATGTGCATCGCCATCAGACCCATCAGCGGGCCGGTGATCAGCCAGGAGACGGCCAGGTTCTTCCTCGTCCTGAGGTAGCGGCTCCTCTCCAGGTCCTCCGCTCTTTCGTCGGACACGGAGTACCCGGCCTTCTCGACCGCCCTGACCAGCTCCTGTTTCGGAATCTCGCGCTCGCTGACGACGAACGCCGTCTCGGTCGCCAGGTTGACCGCCGCGAAGGTGACACCGTCAACCTTCGCGAGCGACCGCTCCACCATCCTCGAGCAGGTGGCGCAGGTCATCCCCGTGACCACCAGGCTCGTCTTGAAGCTCTGCCTCTCTTTATCGTTCATATCCTGCCCCTCCGTATAGGTGAGATCTTGAAAAATCTCAGGCTGTCTGCGGACCCGCGCCGCGCGGCTCCAAGGGAGCGCGGGCGGCTCCGTGCAAGCCGGCCGCCCGCGCTTCTCCCGCGTTGGATGCGCCGGGCGCTAGACCAGCGTCGCGTCGTAACCCGCGTCCTCGATGACCGCCTTGACCGAGGCGGCGTCCTCGGCCTCGGCCGTCACCCTCTTCTCCTCGACCGAGACCTCGAACTCTTTCACCCCGGCGGCCTCGAGCGCCTTGGAGATGCGCATCTTGCAGTGGTTGCAGGAGATGTCCGGCACCGAGAAAACAAACTTGCCCATCAGTATGACCTCCCATCGTCTTGAGTATCGAACGGCAATCTCTATTGAATTTGTAGTATATACCAAGCGGGGTATTTTTACCAGAGGAGGATATGAAAAAAACAGGAATGCACGAACTGAGCCTCACGAATCCGCATGCTCGCTTTGTCTGGGTTCGTAGCGGGAGCTTGACACGGAGCGATCCATCCTGTCATCTCGAGCGTGTGCGAGAGATCTCTCATTACGCAAAGCTGCTTAGTCTCGTAGCTCTTTTCTCCTCAGATCCTTGGACAAACCCCGTCCCTACAGTATAATATTCGTAAAACGTTGCGGTGCCTCGGAGGAGCGTCGCAGGCGAGGGGGACTGGAGATCATCGCACGAAAGAGGACGGAGAACTCGCAGAACGAAGTCGAGGCTCTGAACGAAGCGCAGACAGACGAGACGGCGCGTTCGGGCGGACAGACGTCGGGCGGTGAAAGGCTTGAGGAGGACGCCCCGAAGACGCTGCCGTGCGGCGCAAGCTCGGCGGAGACGGGTGCGGGGCCTTCCGTGAGCGTTGCAGCGCCGGTGCCTAAAGACGACGACCGAGCCGACGGCGACTCCATGTGGAAGACCCTCATGCAGACCAACTTCGACGAGATGCTCGAGTCGATCCTCCCGGAGCTTGCCGCGATGGTCGATCATAGGCGAAAGGCCGAGTTCCTCGACAAGGAGATGAAGGAGCTGCAGGCGTTCATGGGCGCGGGGTGGCAGACACCGGACCTCCTGGCGAAGGTGCCGATCAAGGGAGGCCGCGACGTCTGGCTCGCGCTCCACGTCGAGGTTCAGGGCAAGGGCGGAGGCGACTTCCCCGAGCGCATGTTCTACTACCACTCGATGATCCGCTTCAAGTACCTCAGGCGCAAGGGGTGCGAGGAGGGTGCCGACGAAGCGGCGGGGAATGGGAATGAAGTGGAGAAGACGACCAGATCGCGCAGAGGAGTGGTGGACGTCGTCTCGCTCGCAATTCTCACCGCCCGGAGGCCTAAGGACGAGCCGGAGATCTTCGAGCGCTCCTTCTGCGGCAACGAGCTTCGGTACGCCTATCCGACGGTCAGGGTGTGGGAGCTGGATCCCGAGCGGCTTGCGGCGAGTCCGAACCCCTTCGATTTAGCACTGCTGGCCGCCAGGCGCATGATCGACAGCGGTCGCTCGGACAACCAGCGGATAAAATTCCTCAAGGAACTCGGTGGTCTGCTGGATGAGCGAGGCTGGACGAGGGAGCGCTGTCTTGCTCTCTACCGATTCATGGAGTGGGCGCTGCTCCCCTTAAGCGAGGAGAAGATGGAGGAGTACAGGAATTGGACGCAGAAGGAGGAGGAAAAGATGTACGTCACCGTGATAGAGAAGATAGGCATGGAGAAGGGCATGGAGAAAGGCAGGGGCGAAGGCATCATCATCGGCAAGGAGGAGAACAAGCGAGAGGCCGCCGCCAGGATGCTCGACAGGGGATTCGACCCGCAGGTCATCGCAGATTGCCTGGACCTCCCCGAGGAGGAGGTGTTGCGCATCCGCGACGAACGGAGTTGACGAAGGGCCGCAGATGCCCCTCGGGGTAAGCGATCGACTTGGCTCGCAGCGCTTGGGCGGCATGCCTCTGACCGCCTTCCCGCGCTCGTTCGGGACGACAGATTCCGATTGATTTCACGCTTGAGTTACTCCTTGAGCGCGGCAAGCTCCTCTTTGCTATCTTGGCGAAGCTGATTATCTTCTCCTCGGACTCGCCGGAAAGCAGCATCTCGCGAATCGTCTCGGTCTTTCCCAGCAGAATCCCCTGCTCCAGTCCCTGCGCAAGCCCCTTTTCAATGCCCTTTCGCTCAATCAGGCCGACATACATCTCCGAGTCCTCCTTACATGGTTGTTCCACTTTTTTTGAGCCACCTGTCTCCTGTGGCAGATCGGGGGCAGCGACTCCCGTTATGCCGAGGAGTGCGCACCGTCTACTGCGAGGATTCGGGGGTAGAATAGCTACTGCGCATGAGAAGCGAAAAACCGTTCAAATCACTGGAATACGGTCTCCAGGCCGGAATTGACGGAGGGAGTTTACGAAATGAAAGCCAACGAAGCCGCGTTTCTCGAACTGATCAAAAAGTCGCCCCAGTTTTCCATACCTATCTACCAGAGGACCTACTCGTGGACGGAGAAGGAGTGCCGCCAGCTCTGGGACGACATTCTCCGCACGGGGGAGAGGGACGACATTCCGTCCCACTTCGTCGGCTCCATCGTCTACATAACTAAAAGCGCCCACGAGACCATTCTCTCTCCCTCATCCCTGCTCGTCATCGACGGGCAGCAGCGCCTTGCGACTCTCACGCTTCTCGTGACGGCTCTGGCGAAATATCTGAACACTTTCCCCGAAACCGAAAGGGAGCCGATAGAGGGTTTTTCACCGAACAAACTGCGGGCCTACTATCTGGTCAACCGCGAAGAGGAAGGGGAAAAACACTACAAGCTCATTCTGACTCAGACGGACAAGGAGTCGCTGATAGCGCTTCTGTCCGGCAAGGAACCACCCAGGGACCGCTCGGTACGAATCGAGGAGAATTACGCCCTTTTTGAAGAGTGGATCGCTGCGGAGAAGAAGAGGCTTGCGGTCATCTGCAGGGGGATAGCCAAGCTCATGGTCGTCGAAGTAGCGCTGGACCGCACTCAGGACAACCCTCAGCTCATCTTCGAGAGCATGAACTCCACCGGCAAGGAGCTGGGCCAGGCCGACCTCATACGGAATTTCATCCTGATGGGTCTGGAGCAGCGCCTCCAGACCGAGTTGTACGAAAAGTACTGGCGACCGATGGAGGTCGACTTCGGCCAGGAGGCGTACAGCTCTCACTTCGACGCCTTTATGCGCCACTATCTCACCGTTAAAACCGGAGAGATTCCAAGGCAGGGAGAGGTCTACGAAGCCTTCAAGCAGTATGCCCACTCCAACGGTATCGTCCAGCAAGGAATAGGTCGTCTAATCGAAGATATACGCCTTTACGCGCGATTCTTCTGCGCCATGGCCTTCGACGCCGAGAAAGATCCCGACCTGCGGAGGGCGTTTCATGATCTCAAAGAGCTCAAGGTCGATGTGGCCTACCCCTTTCTGCTGGCGCTGTATGCCCGGTATCGCGAAGGTCTGCTGCCGAAAAAAGACTTCCTGGAACTGATCCTCATTCTGGAGTCCTACGTCTTCCGCCGCGCCGTATGTTCAATCCCCACAAACTCGCACAACAAGACATTCGCGACCTTCGCCGCCTCTATGAAAGAACTTGAGCCGGACCGCCTTTTCGAGAGCCTGAAAGCGAAGTTTCTTCTGCTGCCCTCCTATCGACGCTTCCCCAACGACGACGAGTTCCGGCGCGACCTCCAGACGCGCGACCTCTACAACTTCCGCAACCGCAGCTACT
>JAKJGK010000083.1 GCA_022704435.1 Synergistota bacterium
CCCCCGCCGACAGGGCCGGGTTGAAGCCCAACGACCAGATAGTCAAGGTCGGCGACGAGGTCATCCTCGGCTGGGATCAGAACCGCGTAGTCAAGATGCTGCGAGGGGAGCCGGGCGTCACCGTCACCCTGTGGGTTCGCAGGGAGGGCGAGGAGGAGCTGCTGGAGTTCAAGATCGTCCGCGAGATCATCAAGATAAAGTCGGTCCGCTGGGAGATGATGGACAAGGACATCGGGTACATCAAGCTCTCCCAGTTCAAGCACAACACCGCCGAGGAGTTCGGCGAGGGGCTGTCCGAGCTGGTGGACGGAGGTGCCAGGGGACTGATCCTGGACCTGCGCAACAACGGCGGAGGCCTGCTCAACGGCGCCATGGAGATCTGCGACATGTTCCTCGACGGAGGCCCGGTGGTGAGCATCAAGGGGCGCGTCGACCGGATGAGCGACGAGGTCTCGGCCTCCCCCGGCCTCCTGACCGACCTGCCCATGGTGGTTCTCATCAACGAGGGGAGCGCGTCGGCTTCCGAGATTGTAGCCGGTGCGCTGGCCGACAGGGGGAGGGCTCTGTCCGTGGGCAAGAAGACCTTCGGCAAAGGCTCCGTGCAGACCCTGTTCAACCTGGGCGACGGCTCCGGCCTGTACGTCACGGTCGGCCGCTACACCACCCCTTCGGGACAGGTGATCGACAAGGAGGGGCTCTCGCCGGACGTCGAGGTGGACGGCGAGATGACCAAGGAGGCGGACAAGGACGACCAGCTCAAGAGGGCGAAGTCGGAGCTCCGCGCCCTGATCTCCGGCAAGAGGGCGACCGTGCCGAAGGTCAAGGTCGGGCACTGACGCAGGGGCGGGTGGTGGTCAGTCAGAGTGGAAGAGTCGAGGTCGTCGTCGGCCTGCAGTGGGGCGACGAGGGAAAGGGCAGGGTGGCGGACGCCCTGGCCCCGGGCTTCGACGTCTTCGCCCGCGGCCAGGGAGGCGCTAACTCGGGACACACGGTGGTCATAGATGGAAAGAAGCACGAGCTCTTCCTTCTGCCCACCGGGATGCTGCGCCCGTGCAAGACGTGCGTGCTCGGCAGCGGAGTGCTCATAGACCCCGACCTGCTGCTCGCCGAGTTGAGGAACCTGCAGGAGGGCGGCATGGATCGCGCCAGTCTGGTGGTGAGCGAGACGGCCCACGCGATAATGCCCTACCACAAGCTGCTCGACAGGGCCCGCGACCGAAGTCGGGGCAGGAGGCGGCCGCCCGGTTCGCACGATCTGGGCATGGACTCGGCCTGCGCGGACAAATACGCAAGGCGGGGGGTACGCATAGAGGACCTGCTGGACGAGGACATCCTCAGGGAGAGGCTGGAGGCGAACCTGGACGAGGCCAACACCCTTCTGTCGAAGGTCTACGACGAGGAGCCGCTCCCCTTCCACGAGACCTACTCCAAGGCGCTCTCCTGGGGCAGGGCGCTCGCCCCCTACGTGTGCGACGCCTCGCTCTCCGTGTCGGAGGCGCTGGCCGAGGGCAAGGGGGTGCTGTTCGAGGGCGCGCAGGGTACCCTGCTCGACGTGGACCTCGGGACCTATCCGCACGTGACGAACTCCTGCACCGCGGCGGCCGGGGCCTGCACGGGCCTGGGGGTGGGCCCGTCCGCGATAGACCGGGTAATCGGGGTCCTGAAGGCCTACTGCACCAGGGCCGGGGAGGGTCCCTTCCCGACAGAGGAGCACGGCGAGAGGGGCGACGGGCTCAGGACCAGGGGGGCCGAGTTCGACTCCGCCACCGGTGCCGCGCGGCGCTGCGGCTGGCTGGACCTCCCGGCACTGCGCTACGCGGCAAAGGTGAACGGAGCCTCCTCCCTCGCGATCACCAAGCTGGACATCCTGGCCGGGGTGGAGCGGATCCCCGTATGCGTCTCCTACGAGATCGATGGGGCCGAGGTCGGGGAGTTCCCCTGCTCGAGCGCGAGCCTCACGAGGGCTGTCCCGCGCTACGAGCATCTCGAGGGGTGGCGGGATGATATCTCCCGCTGCACATCGTTCGGGGAGTTGCCGAAAAACGCCAGGGACTACGTCCGCTACGTGGAGACTGCGGTCGGGACGCCGGTGAGCATGGTGGGGGTCGGGCCTGGCAGGGAGCAGACCATCCTGCTGGACGCCTGACCGGGGAGCACGCCCGGTGTTTCTGCCCGACATCCGTTTCTGCACCGTTAAGGACCTGGACCGAATAATGCGCGTCGAGGAGCGGTCGTTCGATTCACCATGGCCTCGAGACCTGGTCCGGAGGGACCTGTCCGGCGATACCGCCGCTATCTATCTCGGTGCCTTCGGCGGAGACATCATGCTGGGGTATGCGGCCCTGTTCCCCTGCGAAGGGGGCGCGGAGCTTGCGAGCATAGCAGTCCTGCCCGAGTACCAGCGCCGGGGGGTGGCCTCGCAGCTCCTGCTGGGGATATCGGAGGTCGCGGTGGCGCTCGGGTACGGCAGGCTGCGCCTGCATGTCAAGGTCACATCCGAGGGGGCGCGCGCCTTCTACGAAAAGTACGGTTTTACGTCTATCATGCTTAAGCCGGGCTACTACGAGGGCGGTGCGGACGCCCTGCTGATGGAGTCAGAGCTGCCGCTGAAGATATAGGCGCCCCGTGAGCGGGTCGCGGAATAAAGGAGTTGCTGCGGTGAGCGGTACGACCGATATAACATGGAGGGGGCTGTCGGGCCTGCGCCGCCTGTTGGGCGCCCTCTCGCCGCGCGGAGTGGTTCGCCTGGGCGCAGGGCTCGGACTGTTGCTCCGGGCTTTCGGCGGCAGGAGGGTCAAGGCGGCGGAGGAGAGGTGCGCGAGGGCCCTGGGAGTGGGGGCGGGGGAGGCCCGCAGGATCGTGCGAGAGTCCTACGCAAATCTCGGCAGGTCGGCGGCGGAGTTTCTGTCCGCGAACGGCGGTGGAAAAGTCTCTTCCGTCATGACCCTTCATGGCGAGGAGCACCTCCGGCGGGCCTTCGAGAAAAACAGGGGCGTCATCCTGTTCTCCGGACACATCGGCAACTGGGAGCACGGTGCGGCCCTGCTGTCCGAGCTGGGTTACCCGATGAACGCGATCGGCGCGGAGCAGCGGGACGACAGGGTAACCTCCCTCATAGAGGAGCTTCGCGCCGCGCGCGGCGTGACAACGGTCGGCAAGGGGCTGGACCTCAGGGCCGCTATGAGATGCCTCAAGCGAGGGGAGCTGCTGGCGATCCTGATCGATCAGGATGTCAGGGACAGGGGAGTGTTCGTCCCCTTCCTCGGGATGCCCGCCTCCACCCCGTTCGGGATGCTCAGGATGGCCGCGAGGCTGGGGTCGGTCGTGCTGCCCTCTTTCTCCCTGCGAAGGGGACGCTCCGCCGAGCACGACCTGTATATCCTGCCGTCCCCCTGGGAGGAGGGCGCGCCCGGACCGGGCGAGTCCATGGAGGAAGCCATGACCAGGTGCAACGATCTGGTGAGCGGGTTCATAAGAGAGCACCCCGAGCAGTGGATGTGGCTCTACCCTCGGTGGGCCTCCGCGGGAGTGGTCTAACGGTGTACCTCGGGATAGACCCTGGGAGGAACAAGTCCGGCTGGGCGCTGGTGAATGCGGACGGTGAGCTGTGCGCGTCGGGCATCTTCAGGACGGTCGACGCTCCGGAGTTCTTCAGGGCGGCCGCGTGTGGGACTTTCCAGTCGCTGGAGCGGTTCATTATCGAGAAAACCGCGCAATGGCCGGAATCATGGCCCGAACCGCAGGTTCTTTTGGGGGACGGCACGGGGAAGGAGCCGCTTTTAGCACTTGCGCAATCAGCGACTTTTAGAGTAAAGTTAGTCCCGGAGGGGGGGACCACCCTCGAAGCTCGGTCCCTCTACTGGAGGTTGCACCCGCCTCGAGGCCTGTGGATGCTCGTTCCGACGAAGCTCCGCGTGCCGCGAAGGGACGTGGACGACCTTGCGGCATGGGCCATCGTCCTGCGCAGCCTCCGAAAAAAGCAGCGGGAGAAAGAAAGGGATTGGTGAGAGTCAATGGGAACGGAGAAGCTGGCGACCCTGGTCAATACATTTGGATCTTCCCTGATGTCGGTGAGCGGGGAGATGGGGGTGGAGCTCGCCCTGGCCAAGTCCGAGATCGCCCAGGGAGTGAATGTGAAGGGCAGCAGGCTCGCGGCCCTCATAGGCATAGTGGGAGGCGGGGTGCAGGGAACCGCTGTTATAATGCTTGACGAGGGCGGATTCAACGCAACCGTGTCCGCCATGTCGGGGGGCATGATCACCCCCAACCTCGAGGACCCGGTGTCGATGAGCGTCATAGGGGAGCTGGCCAACATGGTCAGCGGCAGGGCGCTGATCCAGGCCGCCCTCGAGGGGACCGAGGTCACCCCGCCCCAGCTCATCTCGGGCGACGGGATCAAGACGATACCCAGCCAGTCACCGGGAATCAGGAGCTTCACCCTCCCCTTCAAGCTCACCGCCGGCGGCACCCTCTTCCTGGTCCTCTCCTTCAGCGTCTAGCCCCTCCCGATACTCCGTACTGTCCTTATAAACAGGCCCGGAGGCGCGCAGGCGCCCCCGGGCTCTCTTGGTGCGACAGGTTCTTGTCAGAGCTTCTCTCCCTCCGACGACGCCACGATCGCGGCCACACAGGCGTCCCCTATGACGTTGATCGACGTCCTGGCCATGTCGAGCACCGCGTCTATGCCCGCCACCAGAGCCGCCCCCTCGAGCGGCAGCCCCACGGCGGTCAGGACCAGGGTGAGCATGATAAGGCCCGCGCCCGGCACCCCGGCCGTGCCTATGGAGGCCAGGGTCGCGGTCAGCAGTATGTTGAGCTGCGCCCCCATGCCTAGGGAAAGGCCGTAGGCCTGGGCGACGAACAGGGCGCACACGCCCTGGTACAGGGCGGTGCCGTCCATGTTGATAGTCGCGCCGAGCGGCAGCACGAACGACGTCACCTTCTCCGATATCCCCAGGTTCTCGCGCGCGTTGCGGATGGTCACCGGCAGGGCGGCGGCGCTGGAGCGCGTGACGAACGCGGTGAGTCCCGCCTCGCGGATGCCCTTGATGAACCAGAGGGGCGATCTCTTGACGAAGGTCATGATGAGCGATGAGTAGACGATCAGCAGCTGCAGCGCGCAACCCACGTAGACCGCGATGATCACCTTGGCGAACGGTGCCAGCACCGACAGTCCGTACTTGGACACAGTGTCGGCGATGAGGGCGAACACGCCGTAGGGCGCCACCATCATCACTATGCCGGTGAGCTTGTACATGGTCTCCGCCATCGAGTCGAAGAAGCTCACCAGCGGAGCGCCCTTGTCCTTCGCCAGCACGGCCGACACCCCGAGGAACAGCGCGAAGACGATTATCTGGAGCATCTGCCCGTCGACCGCCGCCTTCAGCGGGTTGTCGGGGAAGAGGTTGAGCAGTACGCTCTTGATGCTCGGCGCCTCCTTGGCCTCGAACTTCAGCCCTTCGCCGATCGCCAGCCCGACCCCCGGCTGCATCAGGTTGCCGAGCACGAGTCCTATGACGATAGCCACGGCGGTGGTGGCCAGGTAGAAGAACAGGGTCTTGAGACCTATCCTGCCCAGGTCGCGCGGATCTCCTATGGAGGCGGCCCCCACGACGAGGCTGGAGAAGACCAGAGGCACTATCAGCATCTTCAGGAGCTTGAGGAACGCGCTCCCGACGGGCTCGACGTACTGCACCTTGTCGCCGAGCATGGCGCCGGCGACAATCCCGAGCACAAACCCTATCCCTATCTGCCAGATGAGAGGTATCTTCTTTTCCGACAAAACAACCGCCTCCTTCAGTCGATTTTGTGATGCAATTCGTGACAAAGAGCCGTTCGACAGCGCTGTACCGGCGGACCACCCCCTCGCGCACGACTGTCCGGTGAAAGATGCCCCATTTTAACCCTTTTCCAGCGATAGGGACAACCCTTTATGATTTTGCCGAGCTGTGGCCGGAGGTATGGCACGAGGGGCGGAATTCTGATAGGATATGCAAACTATAAGGCCTTGCGGCACGAACTTTTAAGGGGGGAGGATGCCCGTGTCGTCCAGACGACTTTGCGCCGTGGTTTTCCTGCTGCAGTTGATATTTTGCGCGCCCGCTTCCGCGCGGATGGGGGGAGTGGTGCTGGTCCTGTCGGGCGGCGGCGCCAGGGGACTCGCCCACATCGGCGTGCTGGAGATCCTGGAGGAGCAGGGCATACCCATTGCCGGCATCGTCGGCACCAGCATGGGCTCGATAATTGGCGGCCTGGCAGCCAGCGGCTACGCACCGGGCGAGCTGCGGCGCGTGGTTGAGGACCTCGACCTGACCAACCTGCTCTCCGAGAGGACCAACCCGATATTCGTCCCCCTACCCTCCGACAACCTTACCCCCAGGAACAAGATACCCTGGGTCATGCTGAACCAGGCTGGGGAGGTCATAGGACCGCTGGGAGGTCTGTCGGGCGTCAAGCTGCTGGAGCGCTTCGCACAGCTCGCTTCCAGAGTCCAGGTGGTCCGGTTCGACGAGCTGCCGATACCGTTCGCCGCCGTGGCAACGGACCTGGAGACTGGCGAGAAGGTCGTCCTTAGGGCGGGCAGCCTCGCCTCGGCTATGAGGGCATCGATGGCCATCCCCGGCCTGTTCGAGCCGTGGCCCATGGGCGACAGACTGCTGGTCGACGGCGGCCTCGTGTCCAACCTGCCGGTCGAGACGGCCAAGGAGCTCTTCCCCGGCTACCCTGTCATAGCCGTCGACGTCTCCGGCCAACTAAGGAAGAAAAAGGACATCCGGTCGATGGTGGACGTCGTCGACCAGACCATAACCATCTTCACCCACGGCAACGTCGAGCGAGAGACCCCAATGGCCGATGTGTTGATCTCGCCTGTCGTGGCGGGGGTGAGCATTTTCGACCTCACGAACGCCGGGAAAGCCATCGACGAGGGCAGGACCGCGGCAACGGAGCAGATGGCCGCGATAACGAGGCTGGCCTCCGCGGCTCCTAGCCCGGCGCAGCGCGAGTCGCTCTGCCTGAACTCCGTGGTGTCTGCGATATCGGTAGAGGGGGCCACCATCGAGCTGGCGTCGAGCATAGTGGACAGGTACGGCTCCTGGGTGGGCAAACCGCTCAGCGCGCTGGAGGTGGTGAGGGCGAGCGCGGAGATTGGCGAGAGGGACGACATCCAGTCGGTCGACTACCGGTTCGAGGAGGACGGCCCCGATGTTAAGGTCGTCTTCGTCGTGCAGAGGAAGCCGGCGCTCGAGATCAACTTCGGCGGCTACACGACGAATCTCCACCCCCACCGCTGGCTGTACATAAGCGGAGTCAGGCGCGACCTGTTCAGGGAGGGGGACGCCCTGAAGTTCAACCTCAGAGCGGGGGATCAATGGGGGATCGACGCCGGCTACTTCGACAGGCCGGGAAAAGGCCCGTGGGAGATGCGCCTCGCGGCCTACAATCTTGAACTGGAGACCGCCAACGCCGGAAAGCGCGCTTGGGACAGGTATGCCCTCGGCTTCTACAAGCACTTCACCACCAGCGACTACGAGATAGCAGCCGGCTACGCCGCCGAGCGCGTCGTCACCGGCGGGGAGGAGTACGACACCAGCGGGCCGACCCTGTCGCTGACGTCGGACACCCTGAACGACCCGGTGGACCCGACAGAAGGCGCCCTGCTCCACCTTCAGGCGTGGTGGCCGAATTTCGACGAGCCCCTGTTCCGCATCACCTACTTCAGGGCGTCGCGATTCGCCGATGAATGGCGATTCTACTTCAGGGCCGGCTTCGCGGAGGGCGACGTGAGCCGGGAAGGACACGCCGTCTACCTCGGTGCCGCCGAGGAGCTGTACAGCTACTCCGGCAACCCGGTCGAGGCCGAGAGGATGGCCTGGTGGAACGCCGCGTTCAGAAAGGTAGTAATGAAGAGCTGGTGGGGTGCCCTGAACGCCGAGATCTTCGTAGGCATGGGCTTCGCGTTCGACGACGAATGGGAGCGCTTCCGCGACCTGTGGGAGGCGGGGGTCTCCCTGTCCATCCCTGGGGTGCTGCTGGACGGCAAGCTGATGTTCATGTACAACGACGAGAAGGACTTCAAGGTCGGGTTCTTCCTCGGCAGCCCGGCATGGGGCAAGTTCCCGCTGCCCTAGCCGTTCCGGGGCCACACGCAACGATCCCCGCGCCGCGCGCGGTACAGGAGGAGGAAAAATGGCACGCAACATAACACCCATGAAAGAGGACTACTCCCAGTGGTACCTCGACATAATAAAGGTAGCCGAGCTGGCCGACTACGCGCCCGTCCGCGGTTGCATGGTAATACGCCCGACGGGCTACGCGATATGGGAGAGCGTACAGAAGCACTTCGACGACGCTTTCAAGGAGACGGGACACGTAAACGCCTATTTCCCCCTGCTGATACCCAACTCCTTCCTGGAGAAGGAAGCCGAGCACGTCGAGGGCTTCGCGCCCGAGTGCGCGGTGGTCACCCACGCCGGGGGCGAGGAGCTCGAGGAGCCGCTGATCGTCCGACCCACCTCCGAGACAGTCATAGGGCACATGTACAGCAAGTGGGTCCAGTCGTGGCGCGACCTGCCCATCCTCATCAACCAGTGGTGCAACGTCATGAGGTGGGAGAAGCGCCCGCGCCTCTTCCTAAGGACGTCCGAGTTCCTGTGGCAGGAGGGGCACACGGCTCACAGCTCCGCCGAGGAGGCGATGGAGGAGACCCTGAAGATGCTCGAGGTCTACCGCCAGGTCATGACCTACAAGCTCGCCCTCCCCGTCATACCGGGCGAGAAGACCGAGGGCGAGAGATTCCCCGGCGCTGTCAACACCTACACCTGCGAGACCATGATGAGCGACGCCAAGGCCCTGCAGGCGGGTACCA
>JAKJGK010000084.1 GCA_022704435.1 Synergistota bacterium
ACTATGACCAGGAGCATGAGCGCGATACCGGCGACGAGGCGCATAATGGCAATCAACATCCCTGCTTCAGCCTCCTTGTCTTCTCCCTGCTCATCTCGACGAGCTCGGTCCGGGTAAACACCCTGGCCGCGCCGTCCGAGGAGTCGGTCACCAGCATCCTCTCCATGCACGAGATGCAAGGGTCGATGCTGTTGATGATCAGGGGCGCATCGGCGAGTTCGTTGTCCCTGAACATGAGGGGCCACGAGACCGCGTTTGCGTACGTAGGAGCACGCACCTTCCACCAGTTGACGTTCTCCTCGCCCGCCTTGAGGTGAACGACGTGGGTGTCGTCTCCTCTCGGGGCCTCGATGACGCTCCACCCGGTTCCCTCCGCCTTCTTGAGAGCAGCGAGCACCTTGTTTAGATTCTTCTCGTGGACGATCTCCCCCTCGGGGAGCCCCTCCATGACGTGTTCAATGATATTCAGCGACTGGTGCACCTCCAGGACCCTAACCAGGAAGCGGTCGAATACGTCGCCGTACGCCTTTCCGTAGTAGTCCTGCGGCACTATCGCCTTCACGTTGAAGTCCGCGTAGGCCTCGTACGGGGAGGTCTCGCGGATGTCGCACCTGACACCGCTGGCCCTGGCGGTGGGCCCCACAGCGTTGTACCTGACGGCCTCGTCCTCCGTAAGGACCCCTACGTTTCTCATTCTGGCCTTGGCGATGGGGTCCGCCGTCACCACGTCGTAGAAGGCCCCGAACTCGGCCTTGTAGTACTTCACCATCTCCTTCACGGCCCTGGAGACCTCCGGCGTTATGTCCCACCGGACGCCCCCGACCGTCGCCACGCCGTAGTTCACCCTGTTCCCCGACAGCGCCTCGAGTACGTCCATGACCTTCTCGCGAAGAACCATCCCTAGGTGGAAGGCCGAGTCGAAGCCTATCGAGTAGCAGGCCACGCCGGCCCACAGTATGTGCGAGTGCAGTCTCTCCAGCTCCAGCACCAGCGTGCGGATGTACTGACCTCGCGGCGTCACCGGGTAGTCGGCTGCATCCTCCACCGCGCGCAGAAACGCGACTACGTGGCTGAACGAGCAGATGCCGCATATCCTCTCGGAGAGATAGATCACCTGGATCGGGTTTCTCTCGCGGGCCATGAACTCTATGCCCCGGTGTATCGCCCCCGGGCGCACCGTCGCGTCCACTATCTTCTCGCCCTCCAGGCTTAGCCAGGCGGTTATGGGCTCCTTCAGGCCGACGTGGACCGGGCCAATCGGAATAGTATATGTTTTTTCCATCTGTCCTTCCCCCTACGAAAGTTCCCTGACGTCATCGGGCTGCGGACCGGTCTCGTCCCTGCGCCACGGCTTGATGGACTCGTCCCAGTCCTCCGGCAGGAAGACCAGCCCCTTGTTCGGCAGTCCATCGAAGTCGATGCCGAGCATTTCGCGCATCTCCCGCTCGCTGTATTCGACGCCCGGAATCCTCGAGTGCAGCGACGGCATCACCAGGTCCGACTTCTGCAGGGCCACGCTTACGGCCACGCCGAAGCGGCTACCGCGGCCGGCGCACTGGAAGAGGCCGAAGTGGTAGTTAAGTGTTATGAAGTCGCCATCGTCGTTCCCCGACATAACGTGAAACATGGGAAAGTCGAATTCGGCCATCAGGTCTATCAAACCGAGGAAGCGCTCCCTGTCCACCGAGAGCCAAAGATCCCTGTACTGCGCCTCCCCCTTCAACCCGCCGGCATGGGAGCTCTCCCTGACGACCGCACCCTCCCCGAACTCGGCTCGCACCCGTGCCAGGAGCTCGTCGGCCGACCGTCCCTCGGCCATGTTCATCCCTTTAATGGGAAATGTCATGATCCAGCCTCACCAACTTTCTTCGGTTCCCTGAGCGACTCGAGCTTCATGACGGCCTTCGCGACGCCCTCGATTATCGCCTCTGGGCGCGGCGGACAACCGTGGACGTAGACGTCCACCGGGATTATCTTGTCCACCGGCCCGTCGAGGTTGTAAGACTTGTAGAACACGTCTCCTGAAGACCCGCAGTTCCCCACCACCACCACGGCCTTGGGATCTGGCATCTGGTCGTAGATGCGCCTCAGCCTGTCGGTCATGTACTTTGTGACCGGCCCGGTGACTATGAGCACATCGGCGTGTCTCGGCGTGCCCACCAGCTTCATTCCGAATCGCTCTATATCGTAGCGAGGGCTTATGCAGGCCACGATCTCGATGTCGCACCCGTTGCACGAGCCCGAGTTGCAGGTGGTGACCCAGAGCGACTTCGGCAGTATTTCGAGGTATCTTTCGAGCAGCTTGTCTATCATGTCGCCCCTCCTACATGAGAACGAACACGGCCATCAGGGCGACGACGACTACGTAGCAGCCGACGATATCCGTGCCTATTCCCGTGTGCATCTCGGTCAGGACCTTGTAGAAGGGCGCCATGGCCTTTCGGAATCCCCAGTACGCCGACGAGGCCGGCACGGTGATATCCGCTCCCTCCTCGGGGACGACGTTGCCCGACCAATAGATCTCGTCCTGGTCGGTCCCCTCCTTGTAGTCCTCCCGGCCCTGGGCCCTGAGCCACAGGACCAGCGCGGCCGCTATCGCGAAAAAGGCCGCCCAGGACCACACGTCCCAGTAGCCGAACCCGGTGTAGACCGTACCTAGCATCAGAGGCCACCTCCCATTACTGCGCCGATATAGCCGGCCTGGTCGACCAGCGCCTTGGCGGCGGGCTCGACCAGGTTCGAGATCGTCCAGGACGGGAACAGGGTGGCGACCAGCACGGCCACGGTCAACACTCCCATGCCGAACAGCATCCCGGCCGGGACCTCCCTTACCGCGGTGAAGGAGCTCTTCTCCGGGCCAAGGAAGGCCGTCTGGAATACCTTCACGAAGGACGCAAGGGTCAACACGGAGGTCACCAGGGCGACCACCGCGAGCGCCGGGTGAACGGCGAAGACGGACTCGTATATCAGCAGCTTGGACACGAAGCCGTTGAAGGGGGGAAGCCCGGATATGGCGGCTGCGGCGATGACGAACATCCCGGTGGTGAAGGGCATCCTCCTGGCCAGTCCGCCCAGCTCGTTCAGGTCGCGCTTGCCGGTGGCGTAGTAGACCGCGCCGGCGGCGAGGAAGAGCAGGGCCTTGTACATCGTGTAGTTGAATATATGGAACATGCCGCCCTTGATCGCGGTGAAGCCGTACTCGGCCATTCCGCGCGCATCGGTCAGCACGAGCATCCCCACGCCGAGTCCTAGCAGCATGTAGCCCACCTGCGAGACCGAATGGTAGCCTATCAGGCGTTTTATCTCGTGCTGGACCACGGCCATTGTCACGCCGAAGAACATCGAGGCCAGCCCCATCGAGATTATTACCCACGGTATGAACGCCCCGCCGAGGTTGACCCCGTACAGCGAGAAGCATACGCGCATCAGCCCGTACAGGGACGCCTGGCTCACCGCGACAAGCAGGCAGGAGACCCCGGACGGCGCCTCCGCGTAGGCGTCCGGAAGCCACATGTGCAGCGGGAACGCCCCGCACTTCATCGCGAGCGTGCCCACGAGGAAGACCAGCGCCAGCTTCTCCATAGTCCCGGGCTTGATCAGGCCCCCGATCGCGGCCATGTTAAGAGCGTTGTACTTACCGTAGAGGGCCCCGGCCGCTATCAGGAACACCATCGAGCTTACCTGCGAGATCAGCATGTACTTGAAGCTGGCCTCGACCGCCTCGGGCCTGTCCCTCCAGAAGGCGATGAGGCCTATGGAGGCGATGGACGCGATCTCGAGGAAGACGAAGAAGTTGAAGATGTCGCCCGTGATCATCATCCCCAGCATGCCAAGCGTCAGGAGGAAGTAGAGGGAGACGAAGCGCCCGAGGGCGGTGAACTTATCCATGTAGTTCATGGAGAACAGGGCGCCGGCAAAGGAGGCCACCGTGCCGCACACCGCCATGAACGCGCTGAAGGCGTCGACCTCCATGATTATGCGTATAGGTAGCTTCATCCCGAGCGGAAGGGCGAGCCCCGTGCTCTCGCCGCCCATCACGTAGACCGCGGTTCCCCCGGCCAGGACGCTCTTCATCAGCAGCAGCGACACCAGCAGGGTGACGAAGGACAACCCCGCCAGGAGGGCATTCCTGGTGGTCCTGCCGAACGGCGACAGGACGGGCGAGGCAAAAGCTCCGAAGAGCGGAACAGCCAGCAGCAGCGCCGGAAGGTGAGCGTTCCAGTTCATCCCCTCAACCTCCTGATCTCGTCGATGTCGAGCGTGCCGTAATGACGGTGGACGAGCATTATGAGCGACAGCAGCAGGGCCGTGGTGGCAAGCGCTATGACTATCGCCGTCAGGGTCATGGCCTGGGGAGTCGGCAGGACCATCCTCGTCCCCTCTCCGGCAAGGAAGTGAATGGGAACCGTCCCTCCGACCCTGTACCCCAGCGCCACCAGGAACAGGTTGACCGAGGAGCTGATCACGCTGATGGCTATGGCTATCTTAACCAGGTTCTTCTCCATGAATATCGCCGTCAGCCCCCCCAGGAAGAGCAGGCCCACGACAAAAAAGGGAGCGTTGGCAATCATGCTCGTACTCCTCCTTCAGTCCCGATGTGGTTCCACGTATTATTGACCAGGCGTCTCATCTGTCATGCCCCGTCTCCGGCTCCAGGTCCTCGCCCCGAAACATCCTGATCCCCCTGTGCATCGTGAGGATTATCAGCGACAGGGCCCCGGTGACCTCAAGTCCGACCGCTACCGACATGAGGGCGACGGTGCCAACCCCCGGGATAAAGCCACCGGCGCTCTCGGCGAGCGGCTTGGCCAGGAAGTTGAAGAAGAAGGTGACGGGCAGTCCGAGAAATGCGAGTATGAAGAAGACCAGCAGTCCGACCTCCTCGAACAGGTCGAACAGCCTGTCGTTCACCCGGGAGGCCACCCTCCTGCCGCCGTAGGCCACCAGCAGGAAGGCGATGAAAGTGGCGATGATCGCCCCCCCCTGGAACCCGCCGCCCGGCGTCACGTAGCCGTGCAACAGGACGTTCACGCCGAAGACGATCATGAACCATGCGAACAGATCGCAGACGGTGCGCACCACTACCGAGAGCGGATTCATGGCTTTCTTCTCCCTTCCCTGAGCAGCGTCGCCACGGCCGTGAGCGCCGTGAAGAGCACCGCCGCCTCGCCGATGGTGTCGAAGCCCCTGTAGTCGAAGACTATCGCGGTCACTATGTTCTCCGCCGAGATATCGTTGAGGGCGTTCGCCAGGAAGTAGTCGTCCATGGGCGCCGCGCCGGGGTCGCCGAACGGGTGAGCGCCGTCCACGGCGCCTATCACGAAGGCCCCGAGCAGTATCGCCGCGACGACGAATACGGTCTTTTTCACCACTCCTTCCCCCCTTCTCGGCTCTTGGGACGTCTGCACGCCCGTATCGTTATGATGAAGATGGTGGTGCTCAGTCCCGCCCCGATGGCGGCCTCGGCTATGGCGACGTCGGGCGCCTGGAGCAGGTAGAACTCAAGGGCCATCATCAGGCTGAAGACGGCCAGGGATATCACCGATGAAATCAGATCCTTGAACCAGAGGGCAAAGAACCCGGCGACCGCCATGACGGCCAGCACGAGCAGCTGCACCGCGGAGTTCATCATAGCGCCTCACCTCCGTTGCGTCTCTCCTCGAGCCTGTCGACCACGGCGCCGACCGGCAGGAGGCCACTGCGGTGAGAGGCCCTTGCCAGCGCGTGCGCGCCGGTCGCGTTTGTAATGAGCAGCACCATAAGGGCGAATATGGAGTGGACGAACAACACCCGGAAGCGCGGCTCTCCCCCCATGCGCCCGATGGAGTAGACCAGGACCGCGGCCACGATGAAAATCGTCCCGAAGGTGGTGCACTTGGTCGCTCCGTGGAGCCTGGTGTACACGTCGGGGAACCTGTAGAGCGAGACAGCCCCCAGGGTGTTGAAGAACAGGCTTACTATGAGCGCGAGAGTGACCAGTAAAAAGACGATCACCCGACTACACCTCCCCTTCGATGTGCCTTGCGATGAACATGGTCCCCACGAAGGACAGCGAAGCGTACACGATGCCGACGTCGACCATGACCACCGAGTCGCAGGCGACCGCGAGCAACAGCATGAGGCCCAGCACGTACGTGTTGAGCGTGTCCAGCGCGACAGCCCTGTCCGCGACGGTCGGGCCGGAGATAAGGCGTCCCAGGACCGAGAAGGCCAGGACTCCCATCAGCGCAGCCGCAAACCATATAACGTGGATCGTCATTCAGCCAACCTCCTTGCCCACTTTGCAAAACTGCCGTACAACTGCTCCTCGGAAGGATCCTCGTCCTCCACGTACAGCCAGTGGATGTAGTATCCGCCGGCGTCGTCGATGTCGACCGTAAGCGTTCCCGGCGTCAAGGTTATCGAATTGGCAAGCACCGTCCTGGCCAGGTCGCTCTTCAGGCCGGGACTGACCTTGACGATCCCCGGGCGAATCTTCCCGGTAATGACCCGAATCGCGACGTCGATATTCGCCTTGGCGAGCCCGGCTGCGAACGGACCGAAGAGGTAAACGACGAAATTGACCCAGCGCCTCGGATCGAGCCCCCGCCTGCTGAGCTGTCTGTCCGGGTGCCAAGCCTTGAAGGCCAGGGTAACCACGCCCGCGAGAAGCAGCCCTATGAGGACCTCCCCCAACGGTATGGCGTCGCCCGACCAGACAAGGAGAAGGTATGTCAGTAACGAGGCAACAAAAATGAACACGCACTCCACCCCCTATCGAAAGAAATGAAAGACAAAGCCGCTGGCGCAGAAAAAACATCGAATACATTATACCCTCTATCCGGGTCTTGTAAACGTTAGTTAAGACACTCACAATGTCCGCGAGCGGCGAGCGGATACACCTCTGAATGGCATTGCAGTTGGCCGCCGCAAGTTTTTCAGAAAGGGACGTCGGATGTGCTATACTCTCACCTGCGCCGACGGCGCACACCATCCGTGAAAGTAGGAATTGAAAGAATGCAGTCCTCTCCCACCCTGAAAAGGTCTTTAGCCGATTTCTCGCTGCTCGTAGTCGCCATGTTCTGGGGCCTGAGCTTCGTAGCCATGAAGGACGCGCTGGACACCTTCCCGACATTCTGGCTGCTGGTGCTCAGGTTCACCGCCGCGGCCGTCCTCATGGCCCTGGTGTTCTACCGAAAGATGGTCTCGATAACCCTCGCCGACCTCAAGTCGGGGGCGGTGGTCGGCTTCTTCCTGTTCCTCGGATACGCAACCCAGACCCTGGGGCTTAACTACACGACTCCGGGCAAGCAGGCCTTCCTGACCTCCACCTACGTGGTCATAGTGCCCTTCCTGTCGTGGGGCATCCGCAGGATATTCCCGGGAGTGACGTCGTTCGTCGCATCCCTCGTGTGCCTGGCCGGGATGGCGCTGCTCACTCTGCAGGAGAGCGCCTCGATAGGGACAGGCGACACCCTGACCTTCGTCTGCGCCCTCTTCTTCGCGTTCCACATAATCGTAATAGAGTACTACGTGGCGGACAGGGACCCCCTGATCCTCACGACCCTGCAGATAGCGATGGTCGCGCTGTTGAGCCTCCCGGCGGCGCTGGCCTTCGAGACCTGGCCGGGATTCCACGGCGGGAGCGGGCTGTGGAGCATAGCATACACCGTGGTCATGTGCACCGTGGTCGCCTTTGCCGTGCAGAATCTCGCGCAGAAGTACACGCCCTCCACCCACGCAGCCATCCTGTTGAGCCTGGAGTCCGTGTTCGGCGCGTTCGCAGGCGTTTATTTCATGAACGAGGTATTCACGCCGCGCATGATCGTCGGGTGCGCGCTCATCTTCGCAGCGGTGCTGCTGACCGTAGCCGGGCCGTCCCTGCTACGCTCGGCCACACCCGACCCGGACAGGAGAGGGGCCTGATCGCAGGCCAGGGATCAGCGCCTCCCCCCGCCCCTTGCGCGGGGGGCTTTTTTTCCGCCCTGTGCGCCCCTCCGCCCGCCCGCGGAGGCCTCCTCGCGGCGGACAAGGCAGGACGGGCCGCGGCCGATCAGGTCGTCCCTGCCGGCCTTTTTCAGCGCGCGGATCACTGCCTCGCGGTTGGCTTCGTCGGAGAAGCGCAGAAGGGCGCGCTGCATGTCGCGCTCCTCCCGCGTCCTTGAGGAGGTCACGGCCTCCCCGGTGAAGGGGTTCAGCCCCGTGTGGTACATGCAGGTCGACAGGCTGCCCGGAGTCGGTATGAAGTCCTGCGCCTGCTCCGGCCGGGACCTGGTGTCCCTCAGGTACTCGGCCAGCTCCACCGCGTCGTCGAGGGTCGCGCCCGGGTGCGAGGAGATGAAGTACGGGACGAGGTACTGTTTTTTGCCCAGTTCCTCGTTAACCGAGGCATAGGCCTTTCTGAACTCGTCGTAAACGGATCTTCCGGGCTTCCGCATCAGCGCCAGGACCCTGTCCGACACGTGCTCGGGCGCCACCTTGAGCTGCCCGCTCACGTGGTGCAGACACAGCTCCCTGAGGAAGCCCGACTTTTTGTCGGCCATCAGGTAGTCGTAGCGTATTCCGGAGCGGATGAAGACTTTTTTCACCTTCGGAAGGGACCGCAGTTCGCGGAGCAGCCGCAGGTAGCCTGAGTGGTCGACCCTGAGCCTTGGGCAGGGCTTCGGGAACAGGCACTGGCGATCCCTGCACGACCCCCTGACCAGCTGCCCCTCGCACGCGGGTATCGTGAAGTTGGCGGTGGGGCCGCCCACGTCGTGTATGTACCCCTTGAAGTCCGGGAGTTCCGTGAGAATGCGGGCCTCCCGGATTATTGATTCGTGGCTGCGGCTCTGGATGA
>JAKJGK010000085.1 GCA_022704435.1 Synergistota bacterium
CACGTAGTCGCCCGGTATCAGCGAGCAGTCGGGCGGAAGCCTCACTATGCCGCGGAAAAAGCCGGTCTGAGGGTCCGCCTCAGGGTCCATTCGAAATATGGTCCCCGTCGTCTCGCCGCCCCACGGGGCCCTGACCAGCACCTCCATCCCGGGCCTGATCAGCCCGCGAACGGTGGGGGAGATCAGCATCTCGACCTCCCGCCGGTCGAAGTCGGCCACGGCGAGCAGCTCGCGCCCCGGATCGGCGAACTCCCCCCTCTCTACGTTCTTGCGGACGACCACCCCGTTGAGCGCGGAGCGAATCTGTATGCGCGACACGGTCGTGCGGGCGTCGCGCAGCTTCGCGGCCTCCTCCTGCACCGCGACGTTCGCCCTGTCGAGCTCCTGCTTCGACGTGCCGCCCGCCTGGAACAGGCTCTGCAGGCGCTCGTAGCGGGACTTCGCTTCGTCGTAGGCCGCCTGGCGCGCGCTCAGCAGAGCCACCTGGCTCTGGCCGGCCAGCGAAACCAGCACATCCCCCTTCTTCACCGCATCCCCGACCTCGACGTTGACCTCCTCGACCACCTCTCGCGACGGGGACGACACCTTCTGCACCTGGGCGGAGCGCACGGTGCCGAAGAAGCTGCGCCAGATCTCGAAGAGCCCCGGCCGGACCTCGTACACCGTGATCGTGATACCCGCCGAGGGAGGGGGTATCCTGCTCTGCGCCCCCGACGGCGCGGCTATCCTGTAGCCGAGGAAGCCCACTGTCCCGGCCAGGAGAAACACCCAGAAAAGAACGTTCGCTTTTTTCAATACCGACATCGTGCCCTCCTTGCACTCGCGATGCCGCGAGTGGATGCAGGGTATATTCTATCACCTCACGAATAAAGTTGACCGAACAGCATACCGGCGGCCGCCGAAAACAGGACGACCAGCGATATGTACGCGAGCGTCCTCCTTGGGCCCAGTATCCCGTTTATGACCAGCATGCTCGGCAGGGAGAGTGCAGGCCCGGCCAGCAGCAGGGCTAGGGCCGGGCCGTTTCCCATGCCCGCCCCGATCAGGCCGTCGAGGATCGGGACCTCGGTCAGCGTGGCAAAGTACATGAAGGCCCCCGACAGAGAGGCGAAGAAGTTCGCCCCGAACGAGTTCCCACCGACCAGCATCGCCACGTAGCGGGTCGGGATCAGCGCCTCGTGCCCCGGTCGGCCAAGCAGGAAGCCCGCCGCGAGCACACCCGCGAACAGCAGCGGCGCCACCAGCAGCGCGTAGTCGCGCGCCGAGGCGATCCACTCTTTTCGCTCGTCTCGCGAGAACCAGGCCCGCGAAGCGAAGAGCACCAGCAGGAGCGCGAGCCCCGAGAGCAGCCATTTCATCTCGTAGATACCGCCCCACAGGCCACCCGGCTCGCGCGGCGACGCCCAGTTGGCGAACACGAGGAAGAGCGCCATCCCGCCGATGTGCGAAACCGTCCTCCACGGATGCCCGGCCTCCGGCTCCGGCGCCGAGGCGAACCCCTCCTGCCGCGCGCTCTCCTCCCTTCCGAATATCGCCCCCATGATCACTCCGATCAAAAGACCGATGACGACCGCGCCGACCGCGCGGGCAACGCCCAGCTCGAATCCGAGCACCCTGGCGGTGAGGACTATGGCCAGCACGTTTATCGCCGGCCCGGAGTAAAGGAACGTGGACGCGGGCCCGAGCCCCGCCCCCCTCGAATAAATTCCCGCGAACAACGGCAGCACGGTGCAGGAGCAGACCGCAAGCACGCCTCCCGATACCGACGCCACCGAGTAGGCTATCCACCTCCTGGCCCGCGCGCCCAGGTATCGCATCACGGACTGGCTGCTGACGAACACCGACACAGCGCCCGCTATAAAGAACGCCGGCACGAGGCACAGCAGCACGTGCTCCCTTGCGTACTCGTGCATCATGGCCACCGACTCCGCCAATGCGGCCGTCACCCGCCCGCTCTCCGCCGGGATGAAGTAGAACACCAGGAAGAACGCGGCGATCCACAGGAACTTCGCCCTGTCGCTCATGTTGAACACACCTCCGTTCAAACTATGTGACGTTTTTTGCACATAGACCGCGCGAAAAAAGCCCCCTCCGGGGCGCGCAGGCCTATATCGACCCTGACAGCAGCTCCTTGATCCTCTCCAGGGACGGCGCCCCGCCCGCGATCAGCACCCTGCCGTCCAGCACTAGCGCCGGGGTGGCGGCCACGCCGCGCTCCATTATGTCCATCACGGAGGTCACCTTCACTATCTCGCAGTCCAACCCCAGCTCCCGGGCGGCCTGCTCCGCCAGCTCGGCCAGCTTGCGGCACTTCGGGCAGCCCGTTCCCAGCACTTCCATCCTGATACGCTTCATCGTCATCGCCTCGCTTCCCGTGAATCACAGTCGCAACCGGCCGGAAACAGGCCGGGATCCTCCCCGAGCACAACCCTCTCCACGCAGGAGAGCAGCTGCGCAAGACACTCCATCCTGAGGGAGTAGTACACGTTCAACCCCTCCCTCCTGTCCTCGAGAATGCCGAGCGACTTCATAAGGGCCAGGTGCTTGCTTATCGTGGTCCTGTCGAAGTGAAACATCTCGGCGATGTCGCACACGCACATCTCGCGGGTCGCCAGCTCCTCCACTATCGACATCCGCACCGGGTGCGCCAGCCCCTTGAGGATGGCTGTCTTCTTCATCTGCGTGTCGTCGATCATCCGCCTCGCTCACCTCCATCGCGCCGGCACCCGGGCATCGCCGCGAGCGGTCGTCGGCCTTCCGCTCTATGTGGCGATTTTACCACTTAATAACCCTCCGTCAAGGGTTTGTCTGGAATTGTGCTGGGGCGTGAAATGACAAGACATGCGCAGGCGGTAGCCGTCGGAGACGCAGGCCATCCGCAACGCTGTAGCGCTGTGGAGCACAAAAGAGTGCTCGTTATTGCACCATCTCCGAATTCGAAAGCAGACCATCAGCTCGGATAATCGCGGCCCTTGCCGTCGAGGGGAGCAAATGGTGTCCGAGCGCGACATAGCCGCGTGCTATTCGGGACGGGACAGCCCCCGCGCTGATTCAACCGTTTGTTTTCAGTGCCTTCCCCTCAATCTGCCAACTCGTATTCAAGCCACCCCGGTAGACCAGGAGTAAAGGACGTACTGCTATCAAAAAAGTGGTCCGTCCGAATTATCCTAATGCGTTCGTCTTTACCGCTACTATCGAGTATAAAACGCACGTATAGCTTACTTACCCCTCCCTGAGTGTTATGAAAATAACCTGCAAACATGATATATGCGCCTGATCTCATATCCCAGTCGAATGCCCAGGCACCTTTTTCCAGGACGTTTTCCAACTTGCTCATCACTTTATAATGTTCATTATAGAATTGAATGATAAGGTTACGCATTTCGTCATTCGCAGCTATGATTTTGCACTTTGGTTCTATGAGTCTTTTCTTTGGCTTCACATTGTCACTAAGCCCCTTAAGCCTTTTATAAGCCTCGGTTTTTTTAAAAGATCCATCGGCATAGTCGATTGGCCTCTTATCCTCGTCGTCAAAAGCATTTACATCAGCACCTGCATCCAGCAGGACCAAGGTACCGTTTGGGTTATTTTTCTCTACGGCAAGGTGTAGCGGACTGCTCCCGTATTCATTGACCTCATTCACATCAGCGCCTGCTTTTATGAGCAGCTTCATAACTTCGACATTTGGATTGGATGTTGAATACAACAACGCGGTACCACCCCAGCGATCCATGGCGTTTACATCGACTCCCGCATCAAGTAAAAACTTGGTTATTTCGATGTTCTCATTTTCTGCAGCATGATGAAGTGCTACACCCATACTGCTGCCAGTGGTATTAACACTGACGCCGTTTTCTAAGAACACCTTTAGCACGTCCAGATTGGGATTGTACATCGCCACAGTAACAAACGGGCTCTCGCCAAACTCGCCAGTCGCGTTCACATTTGCTCCATCTTTTATTGCCTTGATAATCTCGGCGGGAGTTCCCGTTTTGCATAGCTCCAAAAAGTCCTCGTCGCTCATCTTGGCCGTCGATAGCGATGGCAGACAGAGCAGCATCAGCACCGACACAAATATGAACACAAGCCTCTTTCTCATCTCATACAACCTCCTTTTCCAACTCGGCTGGCTAAACGCCGCCCACCTCCATTATCCACGCGAACAGGTTCGCCAGCTCCATCTCGCGGACCGAGGAGAACGATCCCGTGAGCAGGTCGGGGGAGCCTATCACAACGGCCAGCGCTCTGGCGCGCGACAGGGCCACGTTGAGGCGGTCCGGACTGCATAGGAACTCCATCCCCCTCGGCGACTCCTCCCTTGAGGATGAACACATTGAGAGGATCACCACGGGCGCCTCCCTCCCCTGGAATCGGTCCACGCTGCCAATCTCCGCCTCGGGGCCGAGTCTGTCCCGTATCTTTGCGACCTGCAGATTGTAGGGGGCGACGATCAGGATGTCCTTAAGCCCGATTGCGCTCTCCTCTCCCTGCTCATCGACATAGACACAGCGCTGAAGGTCCTCGACGACGGACTCGACTTTTGCGACCTCCTCCTCGCTGGCCCTTGTGTTTCCGCTGTGCGCGACAGGGATGAAGATCAGGCCTGACGGACGAATCAGCCAGTTAGGGGCGCTGCCATAGGCTGGCCGGATCGCCTGGCTCTCCAGCCCGTCCAGCGGCTTGAGCTTCCCTCCGTAGAATGCCCTTGAGACGAAGGAGCAAAGCTCCGGGTGCATGCGCCTGCTCCTCTCCAAAAAGACGCCCCGGTCGGGAGGCACGGCGATATGCTCTCCGAGGATGTGCTCCAGGCACGACAGGCCGCTTCTTCCCGGGTGAGTGCCCTGCACAGGCTGCGCAAGCTGCATCTGGTCCCCCAGGAGAAAGAGCCTGTTCGCGCAGGGGGCGCAGGCGACCGCATTGGCGAGAGAGAACTGCCCCGCCTCGTCGATGAAGAGGCAGTCGAGAGCGCCTTCCATCTCCGGGCGGCAGAAACCCCAGGCCGTCGCTCCAAGGATCACGGGACCCTCGTTGATGAAACCAATCAGATCGCTGTTCTTGCAGAACTTAATCCTCCCACCCTTTGAACCAGCCCCGCCAGAGTCCCCTCCGGCCTTTATCACGTCTATCGATTGTTTCCGTTCATCGAGCGCTTCTATCACCGCCTCGAGAAGGTTCATTATGGCCTTGTGGCTGTTGGCGGCAACTCCGATCCTCATGCCCGAGGAGGCAAGGTCGGCTATTATCCTGCTCGCGGTGTAGGTCTTCCCAGAGCCGGGCGGCCCCTGCAGCGCGAGAACCGAGTCGTCCAGATCGCGAGCCAGACGCACCACTCCGTCGACCCCCTCACCCGGTTTGTATAAAAACGGCCGTCCGTCGGTGAGCCTGGGAGACGCTGCGTCCAGCAAGTCGCGCAGCGCACCGCAAGGCGGCTCTCCATCGACCCAATTCCTGGCAATCCTGTGAAGAGAGTCCTCGATTGCGTCGGCGCTGACGTATTCGTCCGGCACAAGCCCCGTCATAGGCGGCAGCGGTCCCCTGGCCACCCCTGCTCTCAACTCGATGAAGCCCCCGGCATCGAACGAGTGAACCGTCACGGACAGAGCAGGGTCGGCGCTGAGAAAGCAGCGGCTGCCCTCCGCTATCCTGGTCTCCTGGCCGGGCGGGAAGGTGTACGGGAATATCATGGATCTCTTTTCCTGTCGTGGCTCCCCGTCAGCCTGGAGCATGCCCAGGCAGTCCGGGTCGTCGAGCAGTTCATCGTCGCTCTTGGCCAGCCTTTCGTACTTTCTCCAGAACACGGGCTTCGCCTCCCGCCAGTGATAGCCGACGAGACCGGCGAGCAGCTCCGCGGCCTGCCGTTCCTCTCCGTCGCCGGCCATCTCCAGAAGGGCCTCGGGGAGGCTCAGGCGCATCTCCCTTCGCTCCCGGGTCTTCTCGCTGGGGGCCCTTCTCTCCTCCTTCGGCTCGGCCTCGCTCTCGGTCGCAAGGCTCTTCGAGGATGGACCCTGCTTCAAATTGACTCGGAGCCAGTTGGCCAGGTCCATGGTGGAGCGACAGTCCTCCTCGTTGTAGTCGCGAATGCGTCGAAGCAGCGGAGAGAGGCGCCAGTCGTCCGGCTCGCCGCTCTCGATCCACTCGTGGTACGCGACAACGGACGCGCCCCCGGTGGCGACCTCGCCCGAGCGTTTATCCCTGAAGAGCCGCTCCACGTCCTTCAGGGAGTAGCCCGGCGTTCCGACCATCAGTGTCCTCGCGACAACGCGGTATAGATCGACGAACACCCCTCCGCGAAGGAGGTCGTCCACCTCCTCCTCCATGACCCCGTACTTCGCGGCGAGCCTCTTGACTGCGGTGGTCTCGTACGGCGCGTAGTGGTAGACGCGCATATCTGGATGGAGGGTCCTGCGATCCCTCACCCAGGCGATGAAGCCAGTGAACGCATCCTTCTCGCCTCTTTCGTCGTGCGCCCACCAGTCGAAGAAAGCGGGAGACTTGCCGTCCGAGCCTTCTGAAAGGTCGTTCCCGACCGCGCCCCACAGGTATTCAAGCCCCCCGTCCGCGAGAGGGTACCCCTCTATGTCGAAGTAGACGTCGCCGGGATTGACCGGAGGGAGAAGAACCTCCGTGCCCTCTTCACTGACAACTCGAAACACCGGCCGATCCTTTCCCGCCGAGGCGATCTGCAGGGAGGCCTGTTCGCGCAGACGGTCCATTACGGCTGCGGGGATGCCGTCTACTCTCCCTCCGGAGCTTGCCGCAAGCTGCTCCATCGTGAGGATGCCCGCCCGCTCCAGCTTCTTTCTCTGCGAGCGTGTGATATTGGCCACGCGGCAGAGCGAGTCGATGCCCTCCAGAATGCGCTCGGCCGTCCCGCCCCAACCGCCGTGAGAGCAGGAGTCCCCGGGGTGAGGAGGGCTCGCTGGATCGAACGCCGCCTGGAACTCCAGAAACCTCTCTCGGATGGCCCGGTAGAGGTATAGGAAGCTGTCCGTCCTGAAGCTCCTGGTCTCGCCGGAGCCAAGCGCGATGTGGAAGTGTTCGGGCATCCTCCCCTGCATAGCGGAGAGCATCTCTGAGTACAGGCACAGTTGAAGGGGGAATACAGGCTTGATGGAGCGAGCAAGCTTTGTGTCGCAGACCTCGTAGTGCAGGTCGCCGTCGTCGGCGCATTTGAGAAGGAAGTCGGCGTAACCGAAAAAGGGCGGGACTTCAAGACGGGGCTGGTAGATCACGTCGACACCGGATAGCAGTGCGTCTTTCGTCGCCTCCGCGTCGTGCTGCCCCGAGAGGTCGGCGACACTTCTGCCCTCGCTTTGCAGCCTCTCCAGAAAAGCGCGCTCATGCTCCGCGCCCTTCCCGGCGAGCAGGCTCATCTCCGCATCGGGAGGGTCCGGGGCGACGCCCTCGTAGAGCTCGCCGGCGAACGAGAGGGTCGAGGGAGCGCCTTGCGCCACCTCCCTGTACCAGCGGTCCATCCACGATGCGAAGGGGCTTTCCGCAAAAACGCACAGATCACCGGCGGAGAAGCGCAGTTTTCCGTCAAGATGTTCCAAGGGCATCACCTCCCTTGAGTTGTTCGGGGCCGTCCGCTGCAGAACGACGGCCCGCAATAGGGCGAAGGCGCTACGACTTTTTCCTTGAGGGGAGGTCTTTGCGCAACCATCCCCTTCGCTTCAATCGGATTATCTTGCGGCCGTAGACGGGTTCGCCGCATGACTCGTCAAACTCGGCGAGCGCCTTGCTGGCGGATAGAAACGCAGCCACCCGTTCCTTTGCATACTGAGGAGTGACCGTGCCTTCGATGCCATGAATGAGGCGGTTGCGCAACGGATAGGCTTGTTCTCTGAAATACTGCCAGTTCGGTATTATGTCCGTCAGCCCCTTGTCGGTCAACGGCTGCACCTCTTTCATCCACGCCTCTTTGTATCCATCAAGGCCGAAGCAGCGGGCAAGCACTTCATCCTTTATCGTCTTGGTCTCGCGGGCGCCCAGGGCGAGAATGGCACGCCTGATCGTCCATTCGAAATCCGCAGCCGCCAGCAGAACCGCGATGAAAGGATCCTCGCAGGACAGTATCATCTTTTGCCTTTCCTCCAGCGTGTCATGGACTAAAAACATGACAGCTCACCCCTCTCGCGGATTATCGTTGCTCGAACGATAGCCATTATATGCGCTATTGTAGCATGGCGGGCACTATCCATACCGGGCTGAGCAATGCCTCAACAATGACGCTGAGAGAGGTTATGCACATATCTTCCTCTGTGTCATAATAGATGACGCTTGGACCGACAAAAACCAAGGAGGTTGAGTGATGACTGATTTTTTTGAGTTGTGCTTGAAAGGTACTGCGGCAGCCGTGGAAGAAGCGATAAACAACGGCGCGGATATAATGGCAATGGATGAGGATAACTCCACGCCGCTGCACCATGCGGCATACAACCGCAATCCTAAGGTTACGGAGGTATTGTTGAAAGCGGGGGCGGACATTGGGGCGAGGGACGCAAATAACCGCACACCGCTGGTCCTGGCGGCTGCCTTTAATAGCAACGCCGAGGTGATAGAGGTACTTTTGAGGGCGGGGGCTGACACCGAGGCGAGGGACGCAGAAAACGGCACGCCGCTGCACTCGGCGGCATGCAACCGCAATCTTAAGGTTACGGAGGTATTGTTGAAGGCGGGGGCGGACATTGAGGCGAGGGACGCAGAAAACCGCACACCGCTGCACTTTGCAGCAACCAACTGCAATCCCGAGATTACGGAAGTGCTGCTGAAGGCGGGGGCGGACATCGAGGCGAGGGA
>JAKJGK010000232.1 GCA_022704435.1 Synergistota bacterium
GCCGGGGACCCGGCGGGAGGCTTTCTTTTTCACCTGGGAGAGGAGAGATTGTCATGTTTCGCAGGATGAAGATTGGTGTGAAGCTGGCGCTGTCGTTCGGCGCGCTGCTGTTTATATTCGCCGCTGTCGGGGGCCTGAGCTGGGTTAACATGAACTCCGTCAGGACCGAGGCGGACGCCCTGGCCGAGCAGTACGTGCCGGAGTCCAACATGGCGGGCGACCTGCTGGACTCGATCAAGGACATGGTGTACGAGATCAGGAGCTTCGGGGACACCTACGACAAGCAGTACAGCGACGCCGGCAACACCTTCGCGGCCAACGCGAGGAAGTACCTCGGGGTCGCGGGGGAGCACGCCGCGAAGTACCCGAGGCTGGTCAGGCTGAGGGAGGACCTCCCCAAGGTCGAGTCCAGTCTGGACGAGTACGCCGGCATGATGAAGCAGACGGAGGACGCAGTCAACGGGATCTTCGAGCTTCGCGGAGCGGCCGACGCGGCAGCCCGGACCTTCGTCGAGAACACGGGAGCCTACTACGAGTCGCAGTTCAAGCTGATGCAGGAGGAGATCGCCGCCGAGAAGGGGCCGGATGCCCTTGCGGAGCGCCTGAGCAAGCTGAAGATGATCGACGCGCTCACCGAGGGGGGCAACGCCGCCCGGCTGGACAACTTCAGGGGGCAGGCTCTGCGCGACATGTCTCTGATCGAGAGGGCGATCGAGCGGCTCAAGGGGATGGGCAAGACAGTCGAGGAGATCCGCAAGGTCACGAGCCGGAAGGAAAACCTCGACCAGCTCGACAAGATACAGAAGGCGGCGGACGACTACAGGGCGTCGATGGAGAGGATGCTCACCGCCTGGAGAGGGCTCGATGAGCTTGGCGACAGGCGCGACAGGGCCGGGATCAGCGTGGCCAACATCGCCCTCGAGGTGCAGCAGGCCGCGACCGAGGCGACGGTCAGGATAGCGGACGACACGGTGAGCAGCCTTGGGACCACGATACTGTTCATCACGATAGCCATAGCCTTCGCGGTGCTCTTCGGCACGATCGTGGCCTTCGTGATGACGCGCAGCATCACCAGTCCGCTGCGCAGGGTGCAGGAGCTGGCGGCGAGGGCGCGCGACGGCGACTTCACCTTCGACCGCGACGACTTCCACATCGTCAATCGCGACGAGCTGGGCGCGATGGCGGACGCCCTGGCCGAGATGATCTCCGTGCAGCGCGACATGATCAGGGACCTCAAGAAGAAGTCCGTTCACCTGTCGGCCATATCCGAGGAGACCGCGGCCTCTACGGAGGAGGTCACCACCACCACCTCCGAGGTGGCGGAGAGCAACGCGAAGCTCGCCGAGCAGACCCGCAGCGGACGGGCCAACGCCGTCGAGTCCTCCAAGGTGATGCTCGAGATGAGCAGCCTGATCCAGATTGCCCAGAGTCTGGCGGCCAACGCCGACAAGAACTCCACCGGGATGGCCTCCGCCGCGTCCGAGGGGAGCGAGACGGTGGTCAAGACGATTGACACTATGGAGAGCATCAAGGACTCCGTGCGAGAGACGGAGGAGCTGCTGAAGCAGCTGGACACCTACTCCCAGCGCATTGGAGTGGTGGGCGACACGATAACCGGGCTGGCCGACCAGACCAACCTTCTCGCGCTGAACGCCGCGATAGAGGCGGCCCGCGCCGGGGAGGCCGGCCGAGGCTTCGCTGTGGTCGCCGAGGAGGTCAGGAAGCTCGCGGAGCAGTCGCAGGACGGCGCGCGCGAGGTGGCCGACCTGGTCGAGAAGATACTGGCGGGCACCAA
>JAKJGK010000233.1 GCA_022704435.1 Synergistota bacterium
ATGAAGCAGCGCGTCCGTGAAGCGCAGCAGCGTCAGCTTCTCGTCGTGTTTCCATCCCCTGGAATCAAGCCTCGCTATCACGGTCTTCAGGTACTCCAGCTTGACCCTCTCGTCCCTGCCGCCCTCCAGAGCGCACTTGCCGGCCTGCAGCGCCCAGTCGAAGGGGTTGTCGCTCGCGTCCAGTTCGCTCGAGTCAAGCTCCCAAAGCTTCAGGGACGGGTACTCGTACACCACTCTGTTGCGGTAGCTCTCCCTGCGATAGTGTGCCGCCTCGCCAGCGGGGCGTCTGGCCGTTATAAGCGCGAAGGAGACGACGTCCTCAACGTCCGTCCGCTTCTTGAGGTGGAGCGTCCGCAGTGAGGAGTGGTAGTGGAACATCCTCTCGGGGAGGTCTCCGCCGCCGGGTCCCTGTATCTCGACGTGCAGGATCAGCCATACGTCGCGCCCCGTCCTCGTGGGGACCCTGGCCAGGATGTCCGGCGTCTGCGCCGGTCCATCCATGTATACGACCAGCTCCTGAAGCTCCTTGTCGAGGAAGGTCACCTCCCTGGACTCGTCGAGGTCGTCGGCGAGCTCGGGGATGAACTTTTCAAGGGCGCGGTGGAAGAGCTGCTTTATGATCTCCTTCCAGTTCTCGTCGTTCTTTCTCTGCTCGGAGATGGTGTTCGGCCTCCTTTATGGTTTCGACTGGTCGTCCCGATCGAGCGTTGAAAGGCGGCCAGGTAAATGCCGCCTAAGCGATCGAAATCGCTGTCGTCTGCATCTCTCGCGGGCGAGGTTGTACGACGCAGGATCCCTCGCTGCGCTCGGGATGACAAAATTGCCCTATCGTCCGCTTGCGTCATCCCGAACGAGCGAAGCGAGGAGGGATCCCGCACCGGGGTGGCTCCTTGGCGGAGAGCCTCGGGTTCGAGGCAACACTGCGCAGGATCCCTCGGCGATAAGTCCGCCTCGGGATGGCGTAGCCCGAAAAGAGCGGCTTGTGCTTCCATATTCGTCCCGCTACTGCATTATAGGCTCGGGACAGGGGTTTTTCAAGGTTCGGTGTTCGGCTTTGGAGAGGAGGGACCTTGATTCGCGCCAACCTTGACCTGAGCCCGTGCGCTTTTCTCGGATTTGATCAGTCTACATCAGCCCCTCCATACTCTTTATCGCCTGCTTGGCGACTGTTTTCCAAAGCCGGGCGGTGATGTAAAATTGCACGGCAGGAGATGGCGGGGCTTGCGACGAGCAAAACACGCTCGATCAGAGCTTCCGCAATTCAAGGAGACTCTGAACAACCCCGTTTCATCCGCCGGGGCATTTGCCGCGGGCAGGCCTTGTGCCAGGCGAAACGGACTGATCAGACCTTCCTTAACACTCAAGGAGGTACTTTATGAAGGCGATTCTTGCGGGTACTGCGGAGACCGGGCTGGGGAGGCGCGAGGGGGTCACTCTGTTCGTCGACGGCGGGAAGATTGCGGACGTTGTCGCGGGGCTTGACCCGCGGGGGGCGGACGAGGTGATCGACGCGTCGAAGCTGGTGGTCACTCCGGGGCTGATCGACGCGCACACCCACATCGGGACTTACTGCGAGGGTTTCCCGGCGGAGATGGAGGACGCGAACGACATGGTGAACCCGGTCGCGCCGCAGCTGCGCATCCTCGACGCGATATACCAGGACGACACGGCCTTCGCGGACGCGCTGGCGGGCGGGGTCACGTGCGTGCAGACGCTGCCGGGCAGCGGGAACGTCATAGGCGGGCAGGGGGCGGTCATCAAGACGGTGACTTCGCGCGGAGGCAGGAA
>JAKJGK010000086.1 GCA_022704435.1 Synergistota bacterium
GAGCCAGTGGTCGGGCGGGTCTATCTGGAGCCGCGGCCTTTCGCCGACCGCCTCGGCGGCTGCCCTGTACAGGTCGTCCCAAATCCAGGCCCTTGGCTTGCCCTCCGGGAAGGAGACCGCGGGACGTCCCTCCTCCCCCTCGGGGAGGAGCATGTCGATCAGGATCGGCCTGTCCCTGTTCGATGGCACCAGGAAGACCGTGCCGTCCCTTCCCGCCTCCCTGCGCAGGGGGGCGACCAGGCTTCCAGGAGTTCGGTAGATGTGCAGCTTCAGGTTCATCCCTCCCCGATGTCGGCTTTGTCCCGCCCAAGTTTAGCACAAGCGCCTGTTCCCTCGGGAGCGGTCATCTTTGGTCCGTGCTCACTCGACACGGGTACCGATTTTTATGCTACAATATTCAAAACGAAAGAAAGGGAGGAAGGATCAGTTTGAACGCAAAAAGGGTTTTCGTATTGGCGGCAGTCGCGCTGCTGCTCTCGGTGGCGGCCATGATGGCCAGTTCCGGGGGGTTGCGCCTGGAGATAAGTGGCGAGGCTATGGAGAAGCTGTCGTCAATGGGCGGCGATCTTCGCCTGGAGTGGGGACTCTACCGCAACACCTGAGGGGAGAAGCCATCCGCTCTCGTTGTGAGCGGCGAACCGGCGTACAAGGTCGAGCTCCTGGCTCTTAAGGACAAATCCGGGAATGTGACGATCAGTGTCCCGAAGGACATGAAGTTCGTGGACGACAGGGTGTTCATCGAGAGCTTCTCATACAAGGGAAAGGAGATGCTGATCTGCAGGACGGCGGTGTACGAGGATTGACGATAGAGTGCGTGATCTTCGACTTCGACATGACCCTGGTGGACAGCAGCTACGCGGTCACCGAGTCGATGAACAGGGTGGCCGAGAAGGAGGGCTTGCCGGGTGTAACGAGGGAGGATGTGCTCTCTGTCATCGGCATCCCGATCCGCGAGTCGTGGGAGAAGATATGGGGGCGCTTCGAGGAGAGCTGGCTGACGGACTTCAGGGCCGGTTTCTCGCAACAGGAGTATGCCGGGATACTTCCCTTCCCAGGCACCGTGCGGGTGCTTGAGGAGCTGTCCACCCGCGGCGTCCGCCTGGGGATCGCGTCCAACCGCCAGAAGCCTGCACCCCCGCTCCAGGTGCTGAAGCTCGACGGGTACTTCGACTCTGTCGTGGGCATGGACGACGTGGAGAGGGGCAAGCCCGCCCCCGATATGATCCTCAAGGGGATGTCCGACCTGGGCGGGAGGCCGGACACCACCCTGTTCGTGGGCGACACGGCTGATGACATGGCCGCCGGAAGGAGCGCGGGCATCCGTCCGGTCGGGCTGACCACGGGCTTCTTCACGCCGGAGGTCCTGTACTCCGCCGGTGCCTGGAGGGTCTTCGACTCTGTGGAGGACGTGCTGTCCCTGTTCGAGTCGGGGGCGACCGCCTGTGACTGACGGGGGAAACAGGCTCTCGAAGGAGAAGTCCCCCTACCTGCTGCGCCATGCGGGCAACCCGGTCGACTGGCGACCGTGGGGGCAGGAGGCCTTCGACCGGGCGAGGGGCGAGGACAAACCTCTGTTCGTGTCCATAGGCTACGCGGCGTGCCACTGGTGCGGCGTCATGGAGCGGGAGTCTTTCGCGGACGCGGAGGTGGCCAACCTGCTCAACGACGCCTGCATACCGGTCAAGGTGGACAGGGAGGAGCGCCCCGACATCGACGCCGCCTTCATGGCGGTCTGCGAGATGATGAACGGCAGCGGCGGCTGGCCTCTGAACGTCTTCCTGACACCGGAGGGGCTGCCCTTCTTCGCGGCAACCTACATGCCCAAGCGAGGGTCGCCGGCCCTGCCGGGGATCGTGGACGTGGTGCCAAGGGTCAAGTGGCTGTTCAAGACCCAGAGGGAGCAGGTGGAGAGGTCCGCGCGCAGCATCCGCGACTCGCTGGTCGAAGGGGGCGAGCCTCGGAGTCAGGGTTCCTTGCCCGGGGCGGCGCTCGTCAAGAAGGCCTTCGACGACCTCGAGGCCGCGTACGACCGGGAGTGGGGTGGCTTCTCGAGGACGCCGAAGTTCCCTATGCCGTCTCATCTGCACTTCCTGCTGCGCTACTGGAGGAGGTACGGCGAGGATCGGGCGCTGTCGATGGTGAGGGACACGATCGGCCACATCTGGAGGGGCGGTATTCGCGACCACCTGGGGGGCGGGCTGGCCCGCTATTCGACGGATCGCCGCTGGCTCCTGCCGCACTTCGAGAAGATGCTGTACGACCAGGCGCTCATGCTGTACGCGCTGGCGGAGTGCCGGGAAGCCGGCGAGGACCCCCTGCTGGATGCGTTCGCCGCGGACCTCGCGGGCTTCGTGCTGGGGGAGATGGCCGCGCCTGAGGGCGGCTTCTGCTCCGCGACGGGGGCCGACGGGGAGGGCGAGGAGGGCGGCTACTACCTGTGGACCGAGGAGGATGTGCGGGCCGCGCTTCCCCCTGAGAAGGCGGGGATATTCATCTGCGCCTACGGGATACGCAAAGGGGGAAACGTGAAGAACGAGCGCACCGGTCGCATCCTGGGCGACAACGTCCTTCACATCCCGGAGCCGAGGGAGAGGACCGCGGCGAGGTTCGCCCTGTCCCCGGAGGAGCTGGAGGCCGTCCTGGCGTCCTGTCGGGCGACCCTGCTGGCGGAGAGGAACAGGCGCCCCCGGCCTCCGCTCGACGACAAGATCCTGGCTGACTGGAACGGCCTCATGATAGCGGCACTGGCCCGCGCGTCGTCCGCGTTCGGCAGGCCGGAGTGGCTGAGCGCGGCGGAGAGGGCCGCCCGCTTCGTCGAGCTGAAGCTGCGCGACAGAGGGGGCAGGCTGCTGCACCGCTATCGCGACGGGGAGAGCGCCATACCGGCCTTCCTCGATGATTACGCCTTCATGGCCCTGGGGCTGACGGAGCTGTCCGCCGCGACCGGCAAGGGGCAGTATACGGAGGCGGCGCTGAGGCTTGCGGACGAGATGGAAAAGACGTTCTCGGACCCGCCCGTCGGTGGATTGTATTCAACCTCCACCGCGGACCCGAGGCTTTTTCTCAGGAGGCGGGAGGCCTACGACGGTGCCCTGCCGTCTGGTAACTCGGTTGCCGTCGACGTGTTCGCCAGGCTGTCGCGGCTCGCGGGACGGAAGGAGCTCGCCGCCTCCGCGCGGAGAATAGCAGGGGCCTTCTCTGAGCGCGTAGCGAAGTATCCGCTGTCCCACACATGGTTGCTGGCCTCCGTCATGGACCTGTGATGTTCCCCATGGGTGAAAATGGGGGAACGGGGGCTTGTTGTCCCGCCCGGCATAGGATATAGTAGCCGGACGGTTCTATCTGTACGGCGGAGGAGGGAGCGTCCATGCAGGAAGTAAAAAAAGTAATCACCGAGGTGGGGACCAACGAGTGGCAGGTGGTGGTGTTCTTTCTGGGGGATCAGACGTTCGCGATCAATGTGGACAAGACGAGGGAGATACTTCGCTGGCCGGGCTGCCGGACCATCCCCGAGTCCCACCCGTCGATGATCGGCATAACCTCCGTTCGTGGAGAGGTGCTCCCCCTGCTCGACCTTCGCGTTCACCTGCGGATCGAGCCCAAGGTCCCGCTCGATTCGAGCAAGGTGGTAATCGCCGAGTTCAACGAGATCAAGCTCGGGTTCGTAGTGGATGCCGTCGAGAGGATCTACCGGATCAACTCCGAGGAGCTGGACTCCACTCTCACCGGGACCTTCCTCGGGGAGTACGTGCTCTACGTGATAAAGCGCGACGCGCGCAACGTGCTGCTGCTCGACTACGAGGCGATCGTCCAGATGGTCAACCCCGTTCTGTCGCAGCGATACACGATAGACGTGGAGAAGACCGCCGAGATGGCCTCCCATCTTGGCAACCTAGACCGATTCAGGATACTCGTGGCCGAGGACTCGCCCCTCATCAGGAAGCAGATAGCGGACGTCCTGGGCCAGGGAGGCTTTCACAACCTGGTGCTCACGGGCGACGGCAAGGAGGCCTGGGACAAGCTGAACACCCCGGGAGAGCACTTCGACCTGCTGATAACAGACGTGGAGATGCCCCGCCTCGACGGCCTCGCCCTGACCAGGCGCGTCAAGGAGCACCCGGAGTTCAAGAAGGTGCCGATAGTCGTATTTTCGTCGATCATGGCCCAGGATATCAAGGTCAAGGCCGCGAGTGTCGGCGCCGAGGCGCAGATCACCAAGCCGGAGATCCCGGATATGCTGGAGCACATAATACGCCTTCTGCCCGCCGGCGCCTAAAGAGGAAACCGGCGAGTGACCTCGCTCCCCTACTGGGATTCCGACGTCGACATGGAGGTGGCGTCGTGGTTTCCTCTGCGCATGGACTATCTGCCGGTGTCGGTCAACGCTCACCACAGCGCCGTTCTCCGACAGATAGCGGCGCTGTCTCTGTGCATGGACAGCGAGTTTTTCTTCCTCGCGAGCCTGAGGAGCGGCTACGCCGGCACGCTCCTGCGCGACAGCATGTTCGTCCCCGGGCGGGTGAACAGGATCGGCCTGGGCTTCACGATGCTGTTCGGATACTCGTCTCCGATGGAGGAGCTCCTGTCGTCGATGGTCGACACGGAGGAGGAGGTCGAGGCCGGCGTCTCGTTCTGCTGCCTGTGGAACGGGGACATCATGCTGGACAACTTCAAGTCGATAGTGCTTGTGAGCGGGAATCCTCTCTTCGACGAGGGCCCGTTTCTGGCGGAGCTTGCCTCCAACCTGGAGAGGAGAGTGTCGTCGGGCAGGAGCCTGCCCTTCTTCGCGGAGAAGTTCGGCTACCGAAGGTTCTTCATCCGCTACGAGACCGACGATCTCACGGGGCTGGAGATAAGCCGCCTTCTGTTCGAGATGGAGTTCGAGGAGACGCGCAAGTCGGTGGGACCTTCACCTGAGGTGGCCTTTCCGCCGCTGCTGGGCATCGATCTGACCTTTTAACGAGGGCGCCTGTTCAGGACGAGCCGATGCCAGGGCCGGGCTCGGTGTTTTGTCTTTGTTGTTGCCAGGAGGGGCTGGTTGTTCTATGGAGAACGAGACGCTTAATGAAAAGGTGATTCTGGAGGACAAGGAGCTTCTGGAGGACAAGGACGCCGTCGAGAAGGAGGGGCCTCCTCACGACGAGGCAGCGGATTTTATGGGAGCCATGCGGGAGCTCATAGCGAAGGGTCATGACAAGGGGTTTGTCACCCACAAGGACATAGAGCGCCACGTGCCGCTGGAGAGCTGGAACTCGGAGATACTCGACGACGTTGTGTCCAACCTCATGGAGCTTGGCATAGAGGTGGCGGAGGACGCCAAGGAGACGGACGCCGCATCAGCGCCTGTGCGCCCGGACTCGTCCGCCATGGGGGAGAGCTCCTCCCAGCCCGCCCTGGACCTGGAGCTCGGGAAGCTCGACGACATCCCCCTGACCGACCCAGTCCGCATGTACTTGAGGGAGATAGGGAAGGTCCCGCTGCTGGACGCCGCCGAGGAGGTGTGCCTGGCGAAGAGGGTCGAGGCCGGAGACGACACCGCCAAGAAGATGATAGTGGACGCCAACCTGAGATTGGTGGTAAGCATCGCCAAGAAATACATAGGCAGGGGCATGCTCTTCCTCGATCTCATACAGGAGGGAAACCTTGGCCTCATCCGCGCCGTCGAGAAGTTCGACTACCGCAAGGGGTTCAAGTTCAGCACCTACGCGACCTGGTGGATACGCCAGGCCATAACCAGGGCGATAGCGGACCAGGCGCGCACCATACGCGTCCCGGTGCACATGGTGGAGACCATAAACAAGATGGTGAGGATCTCGCGCCAGCTCGTGCAGCGACTGGGACGGGAGCCCACCGACGACGAGATCGCGGCCGAGATGGAGATAGAGCCCTCCAAGGTGGAGGAGATCAGGCGCATCGCCCAGCTCCCGGTATCCCTGGAGACCCCGATCGGCGAGGAGGAGGACAGCCAGCTCGGCGATTTCATAGAGGACAGGGAGCTGCCCAACCCGGAGGAGGCCGCGGCCGGACACCTGCTCCACGAGCAGATCGAGGAGATGCTCGACGCCCTCTCCGAGCGCGAGCGGGAGGTTTTGCACTACCGTTTCGGCCTCGAGGACGGCCACTCCTACACCCTCGAGGAGGTCGGCAAGCGCTTCGGGGTGACCAGAGAGCGCATCCGCCAGATAGAGGCCAAGGCCCTGCGCAAGCTTCGCCATCCCAGCAGGAGCAAGAAGCTCAAGGACTTCCTGGATTGAGCAGGGCACACACGATAGCCGCAGCCGACCCGGCCGGGAGGGGAGCTCGATCTTGAAGCTGCTGCACCTGGTCCTGAGCCTCGCGCCCTCGCTCATGTTCGTCTACCTGTACGTCAGGCTGCGCTCCGCCATAGGACCCGGCTGGAGATGGACCCTGGCGTACTCCCTGCTGTCGGCGGCCCTGCTCTACGGCTCGTACTTCCTGTGGACGACGGACCTGGGCGAATGGCCGCAGCTCCGAAAGGTCCTTTCGTACTCGGTGTACATGCTGCTCGCCCTGGCCTTTCTCATGTTCGCAGCCTTCCTCGCCCTGGACGCGATGCGCCTGTTACTTTGGGCCGCGGATCATCTACTGTCGTCGACTTTCGGGTCAATCCTGAGACCTCCCCGGCTCCGCGCCGCCGCCGCCGTCTCGTTCGCGCTGCTGGCCTGCGCTTACGGCTGGTACGAGGCCCTGTCGGTGCGCCCCGCAAGTGTGACCGTGGTCACCGACAGGCTGCCCGCGGGTGTGGACAGGATCAGGATTGCACACCTGACGGACGTCCACCTTGGATGGTTCGTCCAGGAGCAGCGCCTTGAGCGCATCCTGGAGGTGGTGCGCGGCGCGTCACCGGACCTTCTGGTCTGCACCGGAGACCTGGTGGACGGCAACATGGAGGAGCGCGAGCAGGAGACGGCGCTTCTAAGGGCGCTCGAGCCTCCTCTCGGCAAGATCGCGGTCACCGGGAACCACGAGTACCACGCGGGGGTGGAGCAGGCGGTGCGGTTCATGGAGAGGGCAGGCATGCGAGTCCTGCGCGGCGAGACCGTTGCGGCGGGCGGCATAGTCGTGGTCGGGGTTGACGACCCTGCGGCCCTGCGCCACGGCGAGAGACCCGCCCCGGAGTCGGAGCTGCTTGCGTCGCTGCCGCCCGATCGCTTCGTCCTCCTGCTGAAGCACCAGCCCACCGTATCGCAGGGGTCGGAGGGTCTGTTCGACCTTCAGCTCTCAGGTCATACCCACGGGGGGCAGATCTGGCCCTTCTACTGGGCCACCAGGGCCGCCTACGACTACCGTCCGGGGCTGCGCGCCCTTAAGCCCCGAGCGAGCGGAGAGGCCCAAGCCTCCGCAGGAGGCAGGGAGAGCGCGGTCCTGGTGAGCAACGGCGCCGGGACGTGGGGCCCACCGATACGCTTCATGGCCCCGCCGGAGGTGGTGATAGTGGACCTGGTGAGGGGCGTGGACGAGTGACGAGCCGCGCGCTCCCTTATGACTCTGCCGGGGCGTAGAGTGCGCGGACGCAGGCGTCGCTGAGGGCCTCGAGGCTCGACACCGCCCTGTCCGCCGGGAGCCCGGATGCGTCGTACGCCAGGGGCAGTTCGGTGCACGCCATGCACAGCGGGATGTCCCTGGCGCTCCAGAGATCGTCCATGATCCGGCGCAGCAACATACCTCCCGCGCGCCTGTCTCCCCCCTTCACGGTGTCGATCACCCTCTGCACCTCGCCCAGAGCATCCTCGGGCGGCAAGAGAAACTGGTATCCCAGCCTCTCGGCCTCCGCTTGAAAGAGCCCCGTTTTGATCGTCCCGAGCGTACCCGCCAGCCACGCACCCCCGGGGCTCAGGCCGGCCGCCGCCGCTACTGTCTCCTCCACGATGTGCACCAGCGGGACGGGTAGGTCCCCCCTGAAGCGGTCGATGAAGTAGTGGGCCGTGTTGCACGGGACGGCCAGGAGACCGGCCCCCCAGCGCACGAGGGTCGTCAGCCCGCTCCTCAGCCTGGCGGTGGGGTCCTCCCCCTTCCCGACGATGGCGCTGCTCCTGTCGGGTATCTGCGGGTCCGACAGGACGTAGACCGTGGCGTGCTCCTGGTCGCAGGAGGCCGGCGACCTCTCCGCAAGAAGCCTCATGAACTCGGCCGTGGCGGCGGGCCCCATGCCTCCGAGCACGCCGAGGACCCTCCCGGGCCCGCGCGAACCTGACAAACGAATCACCTCGCAGAATGAATGATTCGCGTATTATACAGCTGCCATCCGGGGGCGTCGACGGATTTGCGCTAATCGGGCGCGACGTACCTCGTCGAGGTGTAGCCGACAGGTGCGACCAGCTTCCCCTCCCTGGTCAGGACCAGGCGGGAGGTGTAGCTCTCCGGAGCGGGATTGCCCAGGGTGAAGATGTACTCGTCCCCGCGCCTGAGCAGGGTGTTGACCGTGTAGTACTCCGGGTTGAAGTCCCCGCCATCGTCCACGTGCCAGGTCGACTGCCTGTCCCACTGTGCCGGGAAGTCCAGGCAGAGCGTCCCCCTCGGGGCGACCAGCGCCACGACGCCGAGCGCGCTCCCGTCCGCGGGCTTGAACTCCATCGCGTAGATCGCCTCTCCCCGGCCCTTCGCGGAAGC
>JAKJGK010000011.1 GCA_022704435.1 Synergistota bacterium
AGTTCAATTCTGGGTCCCGCCACCACTTCGCAATTGAAAGCGGACGCGGAAGTAGCTCAGGGGTAGAGCACAACCTTGCCAAGGTTGGGGTCGCGGGTTCAAATCCCGTCTTCCGCTCCATTCATTAAAGGAGTTGCGGCGGCATAGCCAAGTGGTAAGGCAGAGGACTGCAAATCCTTTATCCCCAGTTCGAATCTGGGTGCCGCCTCCATTAAATATGATTATTCCTCGGTAGCTCAATCGGCAGAGCGGGTGGCTGTTAACCACTAGGTTCGAGGTTCGAGTCCTCGCCGAGGAGCCAGATAGTTTCCAGGCCATTCTGGATAGCTTGTCCGGAGTGGCCTTGTCATTTTCGCAGCCGTGCGTTATTCGGTAATACTTGAAGAAAGAGGTAAAAGCAGCATGTCAAAGAAACTGGTTTTCATGTCGGGAAAGGCCTACTGGCTCATGCCAGAGGGCGCCTTTCTGCCTGCGGAGCGCGAGAACGGGCGAATAATCGACCCCGTGCTCTTCCGCAGGTCCAGCGACCAGTGGAGCGAAGAGCTCTACGGACAGTAGGACGGGGCCGGACCCCGTTTCAATCGAAAGACGGAGGCTCTTCCCCTAACGGGGAGGGGCCTTTTTCTGAAGAAGGAGACGATTAAATGCGATATAAACCCCTCGACACAGACATGCTCTCCCGCGCGCAGGGGTGCTTGCTCGGTCAACTTGCCGGGGACTCCCTCGGCAGCCTGGTCGAGTTCAAGTCGCCGGAGGAGATCCGCCGCAGCTATCCGGAGGGAGTGCGAGAGCTGGCCGACGGCGGCACGTGGAACACCATTGCCGGTCAGCCGACCGACGACTCCGAGATGGCGCTTCTGCTGGCCCGCATGCTGACGGAGCAGGGGAGATACGACCCTCGGGAGGCTGAAAAAGCTTACCTTTACTGGCTGGACTCCGTGCCCTTCGACTGCGGGAAGACCATCGCGAGTAGTCTGCGCGGCTGTCCCGACCATGAGAGCCAGGCCAACGGCGCTATGATGAGGGTCAGTCCCCTTGGCATCTTCGGCGCGAATCATGACCTGGGATCGGTCGCAGAATGGGCGATGCAGGACGCGGCGATTACGCATACACACCCGGTCTGCCTGCAGGCCAACGCGCTGTTCGCGATGGCCGTCGCCTTCGCTGTTAGCCAGGAGTGCGACGGCCCGTATCTGTACGAGCGCGTCATGACTTGGGCCGGGGAGATAAACGTCGTCGGCAGTCTGATGGATACGATCCTGGGCGCGGCCGATTCGCCGCCCGAGGACTACAAGCATCGCGAAGGATGGGTGCTGGTCGCGTTCCGAAACTCCCTGTGGCAGCTCCTTCACGCTTCGAGCCTGGAGGAGGGCGTCGTGGACACCGTCATGCGAGGTGGAGACACCGACACCAACGCCGCCATCTGCGGGGCTCTGCTGGGCGCCGTTCACGGCCGTGGCACCGTGCCGAATCAATGGGTGCAGTCCCTGCTGAATTGCCGTCCGGCAGCGGGACGGCCGAACGTCCACCGTCCCCGTCCGGAATGTTTCTGGCCAGTAGACGCGCTTGAACTCGCCGAGCGGCTGATTCTTGACCGCCGATCTTCAGAGTGAGCGCTTCGCTCTCTCTCGAGCGCGCAGACCCCATCCGGCCCGGCCGTTAGAGTCCAAGATTTTTTCCGCACTCCCCTCCCTGATTGACGTCGGCTCGATTGTGTTTCTATAATGGTGAAAACACAAATTGAGCCATTCGTTAAAGCCTCGGTTATGATGTGGCTTGTGAACCGACATCATATCTAGGAATCGTCTCTGCTTTAAGGGTTAGCATGACTCCGTGAACTAACGGCTAGTGTTAATATTACACTAGAAATGGAAAATTTGCACGACCTGTTCTCAAAAGACATGAACGGCTTCAGGGACAGGGGCATGACTGCAAGAATCGGGATCATAACCGTGCGGGTTTCAAGGCACAGGAGAAGGGAGTTCAACACCTCCATGTTCAAACGGTATCAGAGAAGAGCGAACAGGCTTTGATGCTAGCCATTCAAGGACCTGCGACGCTATGACCAGGGAGGATGCGCGGCGCTTTCTCAAAGAGGCCGTCGAGGAGAACGGCGTACCGTGGGACGACTTCGACGACGCAATGGCGCTGCTCCCCGCCTCAGAAAAAGGCTGACGAGGGAAAGGCTGCATGAAAAGCCGAAGGGGAATTTGCACACTAAAAATGGACTTGACAGCATAAGTCAGTTTCCTAGTGTATTATTCTCCTGAAGCACAAGCTCGTAAAACCCTGTTGTGACTGGATATTGCGTTGCATCCTGGTTCGGTGCCTGTTGCCGACAGAGACTTTTATCGAAAGAGGTCGCCCATGCAAATTGAGAGCATTCAAATCAGGAATTACCGGCTGTTTCGCCTGGCTGAAATGACAAAACTACCTCGACTCGCAATTATCCTGGGTGCCAATGGTTCGGGGAAGTCGACTCTGTTTGACGTTTTCAGCTTTTTAAAAGAGGCGCTGGTCGGGAATGCAGTAGCGGCGGTTTCGCGAAGAGGAGGCTTTCGCGAACTCGTCAGCCGCGGTGAGGACGGACCGATCGGCATCACCATCAAGTTCCGCGAAAGCGGAGGAAGACTGGCCACATATCAGCTCGACATCGGAGAAGCCGAGGGTCGTCCGATGGTGGAGCGCGAAGTTTTGAAATTCAGGCGCGGCCGGCACGGACAGCCTTGGCATTTTCTAGATTTTTCAAGGGGGAAAGGATCCGCTATTACCAACGAGGCCGCCTACGGACAGGAAGGCATCAAGGCGGAGCGAGAGGAATACGTTCTGGATGATCCAAGCGTGCTGGCGATCAAGGCTCTTGGTCAGTTCAAGGGGTTCAGGGTTGTGTCCGAACTTCGTAATCTAATAGAGAATTGGCATATCTCTGATTTTCATATCGGCGACGCTCGACCCAGCTCCGAGGCTGGATATGCGGAACACCTTTCAACCCGCGGAGAGAACATAGCACAAGTAGCGCAGTTTCTTTTGGAGAAGCACCCTGATCGTTTTGAAAAAGTAATCAGGGCCATGCAAGAGCGCGTACCAGGAGTGACCGGAGTCGAGGCGAAGACCACGGAGGACGGCCGTCTGGTGCTGCGCTTCCAGGATGGCAGTTTTAAAGATCCTTTCATCGCTCGTTATGTATCCGACGGTACTATAAAGATGTTCGCATATCTTGTACTTCTGTACGACCCAAAACCGCATCCATTGTTGGCGGTTGAAGAGCCTGAAAACCAGCTTTACCCCGAGTTGCTCCATGAACTGATAGAAGAATTCCGTAATTACGCTCTAAGGGGAGGACAGGTGTTCGTCTCCACTCATTCGCCCGATTTCCTAAATGGCGCGCAACTTGAGGAGATATATTGGTTGGTGAAAAAAGACGGTTTCAGCGAGATTCGCCGAGTTTGCGAGAGTGAACTGCTGCAAGACCTCGTCGCAGACGGCGATTTGCCCGGCGCGCTTTGGAGGCAGGGGCTGTTCGAGGTCGGGACGGAATGAACCGTATAGTTTTTCTCCTGGAAGAGCGTTCGATGAAGGCTCTTCTGGACTGCCTTCTGCCGCGCTTGATGCCGGGGATCCAGTTTATATGTGTTCCGCACGAGGGCAAGCAGGATCTGGAAAAAAGCATTCCTCGAAAACTTGCAGCTTGGCGCGAGCCGGACACACGCTTCGTGATCGTCCGTGATAATGACGGTGGCGACTGCAGCTTGCTGAAACGAAGGCTGACGCGATTGTGCGTCGAGGCCCGACGACCAGATGCGCTAGTGCGTATCGCATGCCAATAGTTGGAAGCGTGGTATTTTGGAGACCCCGAGGCAATGAGCAGGGCATTCGGCAACCAAACGCTGAAAGATGTCGGGAAAAAAGCCAGGTATCGCGACCCTGACGCGATCAAAAAACCCTCAAGAGAAATTTTGAGGCTGATCCCGGAGTTCCAGAAAATATCGGGAGCCCGGAGGATGGGCGAACATCTTGGCCGCGACAATGGATCTCGAAGCTTCAGAGTTCTGATGGACGGTATCGAACGGCTTCTTGCCGACTGTTGATTGCCGGTGCATCGTGGACTGTTGTTACTTCGGACTGGACGATGGCCTGATCATGCTTGCAGGAATAGGGATTGAAAGGGGGCGTTCTTCTGGCAAGACTCCTGCGTTTTCTTAAGGCCGCGGCTCTGGTAGCGTTGCTGGCCCTGTCGATCGCGTCGCCTGTGGCCGGAGCGTCCGAAGGGCCGAGGTACATCTTTCTCTTCATCGGAGACGGCATGGGAGAGGCCCAGGTAAAAGCCGCCGATCTGTACAGCCGAGCGTCCGGCAGGGGGGAGCTCGCCTTCGCCGCCCTGCCCGCAAGGGGAAGAGTGACGACCGGCACGGCGAAGGGGGCCGTTACGGATTCGGCCGCCGCGGGCACGGCCCTCGCCTCCGGGCACAAGACCGAGAACGGCATCCTTAACATGGATCCCTCGAAGACCAAACGCTTCGTCACCGTCGCCATGCTCGCTAGGGACAGGGGCATGAGAGTGGGGATAGTCACGTCCTCCTTCATGAACGACTCAACCCCGGCGGCCTTCTACGCCTGGTCCCCCTCCCGCACGGAACTCTACGAGATCGGCAAGCAGCTCGCCGACAGCGGCTTCGACTACTTCGGCGGGGGAGGGCTGAGCAGGCGAAGGGACCGGAAGGGGGACGGGAAGGACCTGTATGAAATAGCCGCCGCGCAGGGTTGCAAAGTGCTGCGAACCGCCGCGGAGATCCTGGCGGCGAGGCCGGGCGAGGGAATCCTGGCCTCCGGCTCGGCGGGGGCGCTCCACTACGAGATCGACCGCCCGGAGGGTGTCCTGTCGCTGGCCGAGTACACCCGGCTCGGGATAAGTCTGCTGGACAACCCGAACGGATTCTTCTTGGTGGTCGAGGGGGGAAAGATCGACTGGGCTTGCCACAGGAGCGACACCGCAGCGATGGTTAGGGATGTCGCGGCGCTGGACGATGCCGTGAAGGAGGCTCTGGCCTTCGCCCGGGACAGGCCCGGAGAGACCCTGGTAGTCGTAACGGCCGACCACGAGACCGGGGGAATGTCCCTGGACGGTGAGATCGAGGGGTCGGCGTTCCATGCGGTATTCTCCAGGCAGAGAAGGTCGAACGAGTCCTTCGACGCGGAAGTGGCCGAGATGCGCAAGGGAGGGCGGGGTTCGTTCAAAAGCATGCTGCCGGCTCTGGCGGGCTTCTTCGGCCTTGGGAACCTTTCGGGCGAGGAGAAGGAGGAGCTTGAAGCCGCCTTCGCACAGAGCATGAAGCCTGTCGTCAGGAGAACAAGGGACAAGGATTACAATCGGCGCTACGGCCCCTACGAGCCCCTGACCATGGCTGCCTCGCGAATCCTGGCCCGACGGGGCGGCGTCAACTGGACCTCCTTCGGCCACTCGGGCGCGGCTGTCCCCGTGTACGCGGTCGGCCCCGGCTCGGAGTATTTCTCCGGCGAGAATGACAACACCGGCATCGGCCGCGCTCTCATCCACCTGCTGCCGTGAGCCGGCCCCTGCCCGCGGTGCTGGATTTAAGGGCGACACGGCCCATTGAGGCGCGGGGGTGAAATAGAGTATAATCCTCTACCGTTACACGAAGTTAAAAAATTCGGAGGTGGATGAAATTGAAGAAATGCCTGTTGTGGACTCTAGCGGTGGTCTTGTCGGGCGCGTTGATGCTCTACCCGTGCCAGGTGTCGGCGTCCAGCGTGATGGATGGCGATCTGATCAGGATCGGTACCGAGGCTACCTACCCTCCTTTCGAGTACAGGAACGACAAGAATGAGGTCGTGGGGTACGAGATAGAGATAGCCACGGCGATCGGAGAGCACCTGGGCAAGAGAGTGGAGATAGTGGACATGGCCTTCGACGGCCTCATAGCGGCCCTTCTGACCGGCAAGATCGACATGGTTGCGGCGGGCATGATAAACACGGAGGAGCGGCGCAAGAAAGTCGACTTCTCGGACGTCTACTTCGAGATAGAGGACGTGGTGGTTGTGCGAAGCGACGATGATTCCATCAAGTCGCTGGACGACCTGGCCGGCAAGACGGGGACCGTCCAGATGGGCACGGCCCAGGATATATTCATCACGGGCACTGGACTCCCCGCGGAGATCAAGCGCTTCCAGAAGAACGACGACGCCCTGATGGAGCTCAATTACGGCAGGGCCGACTTCTCCATCCTCAACCTCACCGTCGGCAACTCCTTCCTGAGGAACAACAAGGCGTTTGCGGGCGCCCTGAAGATAGCCTTCCGCAACAGGGTCAGCAAGGAGGGGGAGGGGATAGCCATAGCCCTCCCGAAAGGCGACGAGGCTTTCCTGGCGGCTGTGAACGAGGCCATAGCGGCCCTCCGGGAGAGCGGACGCTTCGACGAGCTTAAGATAAAGTACCAGATAGACTAAGACCCCGCGAGGCGGGCCAGGGGCGACAGCGGTTCGCGGCACGATGCGCGCTCCCCCTGGCTCGCCCTCATGCGAAAGAAAGTTGCTTCCCGCCGGATATTTCATATCGCCGTTCCATGGAGGTCTCGAGGATGAGGATGGATTACGTTAGGTTGGTGTCGTCCTACCTGGTATTCGGATCCAACGGCATTCTAGCCAGCCACATAATGCTCTCCAGCCTGGAGATCGTCTACCTGCGCACCTTCATAGGCAGCCTCTTCCTGATCGTGGCGTTTTTGCTGACGGGCGGAAGATTCACCGCCTTTCGGAAAATGAGGGACCTCGGCTTCCTGCTGCTCTCCGGCATCGCCATGGGCGCGAGCTGGATGTTCCTGTACGAGGCCTACAGGCAGATCGGGGTTGGACTCGCGACGCTGGCCTACTACGTGGGGCCGGCGATAGTGATGGTGGCTGCGCCGCTTGTGTTCAAGGAGAGGCTGGTCCCGGCGCGGCTGAAGGGGTTCGCGGTCGTCCTGCTGGGCATGGTGCTGGTGAACGGGGATGCTTTCGCTCAAGGAGCGGTCTCTTGGGGGCTTGCATGCGGCCTGATGTCGGCTGTGATGCTGGCCGTGATGGTGATCTTCAACCGGATGGCGGCAAGCATCACCGGGTTTGAGAACGCAGTGCTGCAGTTGACCGTCAGCTTTCTCACGGTGGCTGTATTCGTAGTGGCCAGGCAGGGGTTAACGGTCTCCGTCCCCTCCGGGAGCCTGATGCCGATGCTCCTGCTGGGGCTCGTCAACACAGGGTACGGCTGCTACCTGTACTTCTCGACCATGCAGCGCCTGCCCGCTCAGACGGTGGTGATCACAGGCTACCTGGAGCCGCTGTCCGCACTGATCTTCTCCGCGCTTCTGCTAGGGGAGAGGATGGCGCCGATCCAGATCGCAGGCGCCGCTATGATACTAGGCGGCGCGCTGTACGGCGAAAGGGCGGGGATGAAGGAGGCCAAGGCGTAGAGATCCCTCGCCCTATGTAACCCGAACGACCGGAGGGAGCTAGCAGGCGACCGGACGGGCTCGCTCTCCGTCGTCCCGAACGAGCGAAGCGAGGAGGGACCTAGCGATGTGCCGCCGCTCAATCGGAGGTCGTCCCCGAGCAGGATCACTCGTTGCGCTCGGGATGACATAAGCAGGCGACCGGTGGAGCGCAGCGAGCCGTCCGGCACTAGTGTGCCGGAGGCTTCGCGCCGTCGATCGCTTAGGCGGCATGCTTCTGGCCGCCATGCAGGCGACCGGACGGGCTCGCTCACTGTCGTCCCGAACGAGCGAAGCGAGGAGGGACCTAGCGATGTGCCGCCGCTCAATCGGAGGTCGTCCCCGAGCAGGATCCCTCGCTGCGCTCGAGATGACATAAGGATGGATCCCGCCCTGGCGTCTCACGGTTTTTTGAAAAACTCCACCAGCCTGCGATTCTCGTCCGGGGTGCCCACGACTCCCAGGTAGTCGCCACTGCGCAGTACGAAGTCCCCTCCTGGGTTGGAGACAAGCTCTCCACCCCTGCGCACCGCGATAATTGATATACCTAGCGCCTCCCTCAGCCTGGACTCGTCCAGCCGTCTGCCCTCCGCCGGGTTGCCGGGGTGGACGTAGACCCATTCGAGTGCAAGCCTGTTGGTTGATGATTGTAGCCCGTTCATGTCCCCGTACTCGGGGAACTGCTCGAACAGCGGGCCGTACATCGAGCAGCGAAGCGACTCAAGCTCCCTGTGGGCGGCAGTGGCCTTGACTCCGAACAGAGCCAGCGTCTGGCGCGCCATCTCGATCGACGCCTCGAAATCAGGCTCCACAAAGTGGTTGACGCCGTGGTCCTTCAGTATGTCTATGTCCTCCTCGTCGGCGGCCCACGCCAGCATCTGTACGTCGGGGTTCTGCCCGCGGATCGCCCTGATGACCTCGACCGTCCCCATCCCTGCCGACGTGGTTATCACCGCAAGCTTCGCGTCGGCCAGCTCCGCCGCCTCCAGCACCACGCTCTGCGCCGGATCGCCCAGTAGCATCGTCAGCCCCTGCTCCTTTCCCTTGAGGAACTCCGCGTGGTTCGGCTCTATGATGACGTAAGGTATCTCGAAGCGCGCCAGCAGCACCCCCAGATAGCGGGCCAGGCTCATCCCTCCGGCGAGCACTACGTGATCCCTCAGGTGGCTCTTGGGCAGGTTGATGCTCCGGACCTTAGCCGGCGATCCTCTCTTCTTCACCAGGGCGTATATGGGGGAGACCAGACCGGAAACCACAGGCCCGAAGATCATGGAGAGCACGACCGCGTTGAGGGCGACTGAGTACTCGGTCTTGCCCATCGCGCCCGTCGTGACTGCGGCCTGCAGCACTATGAAAGCGATCTCCGAGATCGGGGTCATAGTCAGGAAGGCGGCCAGCGGGATCACGTTGCGGAAGCCGAAGATGTAGGTCAGGGCCGAGAGGATCGCCCCGCGCCCGAGAGTCGTCCCCAGCATCAGCAGCGCGGTCGCGAGAGGGTGCGAGGCCAGAACGGTAGGGTCCAGCAGCATGCCGATCGACACGAAGAAGAGCAGCGCGAATACGTCGCGCAAAGACGAGATGTCGCTCAAGGTCCTCTTGCTGTAGTCGGACTCGCTCAGCACGAGCCCCGCCATGAACGCGCCGAACGCGAACGACAGCCCGAAGGCGTAGGTTATGTAGCCTATGCAGAGTCCTAGAGCGGTCACGGAGAGTATGAACAGTTCCTGCGACTCCCATCCGGCCACGTACTTCAGCACCTGCGGGATGACGCGCGAACCTGCAAAGACCATCACCGAGGTGAAGGCGACGACCTTGAACACGGGCGACAGCACGCCGAGCACGGTCAGCTCCGTTCCCTGAAGGCCGATCAGCAGCACCATGAGAGGCAGCACCAGAATGTCCTGCACTATGGACATGCCGAGCATCACGCGGCTCGACAGGGTGCCGAGCTGCCCCCTGGACGCCAGTGTCTTCATGATGACCGACGTGCTTGAGGACACGATGGAGACAGCGTACCACATGGAGGGCGCCGCGCTCCATCCCGTGACCCAGCGCGCCAGCCCGTAGCCTATGAAGAGGGTGATGAACACCTGTATCGCGCCGCCTCCGACAGTGACGCCCTGGATGGATGCGATGCTCTTCATAGAGAACTCAAGCCCCAGCGAGAAGAGCAGAAGCGCCGCGCCTATTTCCGCGAGGCCCGCGATCTGGTCCGGGTCGGAGATGGAGACGCCTCCCGTGTACGGGCCGATGATGATCCCCGCGATTATGTATCCGAAGATCAGCGGCTGGTTCAGCTTTCTGGTGACTATGCCACCGATCAGCCCGGCCGTGACTACTATGATCAGGTCTATCGCTATTTCCATGAGGTCCCCCCGGTGCGGTTTTTTTACCACCGCATTATCGTACAAGCCTTCGGTATGAGCAAGCGAGAACCCTGCGGCGCGAAAAGGGGGTCGCGGACTCGCGACCCCCTTGAACCTGCTGTGCTATCGACTCCCGGACTTTTTAGAACTGGACTGGAAGACCTTCACCGTGCACTCTCCCTTTCCGTCGGCGGTCCTGAGCGTGATGTTCGCCCACCTGTTCGCGCCTGTCTCGTTCTGGGCCACCGTGACGTAGATGCCGTCGGTCTCGTTCGCCTCCCCTTTGTACTGGGAGAGTTCGCACCACTCCTGGTCGCTCTCGGCCATCCATGGTCTGGCCGTGCCGAACTTGAGCGGCTGGTAGCCACCCTCAACGCCGAAGTCCAGCCCGTTCCCGGCGATCAGCGGCGCGTATATGAACGGGATGGAATAGGTCTCGGTGCTGGAAACCCAATCGTGGTGTTCGACTCCTATTATTTCTATCCATGCCGCGACCTGATTTCCGAATGAGTAACCGTTCACCCATGTGAACTTGGATTTAAAGCCCTTGGTCCGGTCTCGCGCGCCTGGCGGTATCTTCCACAGCCACTGGTTGAAGGGCTCGAAGTTGCTGCGCGACAGCCTGGCCGCGTCGTGGAAATTGCCATAGTAGAACGGTGCTCCGCGTTTTTCGATTCCAGGCCTCGAGAATTCATAGCGCCACTCGGCTTTCGTCTTGGCTTCGGAGGGGGCGGAGCTGTTCGTCACGGTGCAGTCCGCGATCTCAACAGTCTCGGAGGACGAGTAGGTGACACTGCCGGAGAGATTCATTGATGGGCTGGAGCCGCTCACTCCGACATCGCCCCCGAGGCTCCACGAGAAGCCGCTCGTAACGGAGGTGCTGCCGGACGTCGAGGCTGGGGATGTATTCACCAGCTGGACACCATTGATATCGTCCAACGTGTTTTCGAAGTCGTAGTGAACCATGTAGCCGGTGACCTTGGCAAGGTATTCATCATGGGCGTCCTTCTTGGCATAGTTGTTCTGCGGGTTCAGCATCGCCCTCTGCTGAACGACGAACCAGTCGTAGTCGACGCCGTCTGCTGCATTATAGGAGTGGCATGAGTAGATGTAGTAGTTGATCATGAAGTGCTGCTTGTACTTGGAGGCGTCCCGAGTTATGATCTGCGCTTGGGCGATCCTGGTTAGGTCGTCGGTGGCCGAGGATACAGCGGCCTTCGCGAACTCCCTGGCTCTCTCCGCGTCCTCGAGGCGCTTCTCCTCGTCCACAACGTACTGGACGAAATGTCTGGTCCTGGCCTCGTTGAACTCATCCGGGTCGAAATCGTCCTCCGGCAGGGGGGGCTTCTTAGCCGGATCGTCGTCGCTCGCACTCTCCGACTTGACGGGTGCCGTGTATTCCGGGGTCACCCAGGTGAATATGTCCGTGCCCCCGTCGTCGCGCTGCTGCCTGTATACAGCGAGTATCTCGACCAGCTTTTGCTCCCCGCCATCACCCTCGATGTCGAAGTGGGGCGGCAGGCCGATGTGCCCAAGAAACTCGTTCGCCCGGTCCATCGTCGCATGCACCAGCACGACGAAACAGCCTGCCTCGTAGGCTCTCTTTATCGACTTGATGTCTCCGTCGCTCGGGACGAAGTCGTCGCCGTAGGATACGAAAAGCAATCCGTCCGTCGACTCTCCGTCATAGGGAAGAAAGTCTATGCAGTATCTCTTCAGGTAGAGAGCCAGTCCTTCCCAGCCCTCGCCAATATAGTAGGCTCTGGCGATCACCGCATGGTCGTCGCTCCCCCCGCCGCATCCTCCGGTAAAGAAGACGGAGAGGGCCAGGAACATCACCGCCGTGAAAACCCCGCCGAAATACCTCCTCGCGTTGCGATTTTTCATTCTCCCTACCACCTCGCTTCATAAGACTGGGCATCAAAGTTGCGATTCGAGTCTATCGGCCTCCTTTCAGCCTTGACGCGCCCTTTTGAGTTGCGGGGGATAGTAGCATCGTTTTCATCGAGTGTCAAGGAATATATTAGATAAAATATCAGAAAAATGCGCCGAATACTCATGCCCGTCGCCTCCGGTGCCGGCGAAAACGGAGGGGGTCGCGGACTCGCGACCCCCCCTGAGCTTGGCGTGCTATCTTGACTCCCGGACGTCTAATACCTGGACTGGAAGACCTTCACCGTGTATTCGCCCTTCCCGTCGGTTGTCCTGAGAGTGATGTTGGCCCACCTGTCCTCGCCTGTGTCGTTAGGGTCCACCGTTACGAAGACGTTTCCGGTATCGTTCGGCCCACCGTTGTAATGAGACAGGTCGCACCAATCCTGGTCGCTCTCCGCCGTCCACGACCTGGCCGTGCCGAACTCGAGCCGCTTGTGATCACCCTTAGCGGAGAAGTCTACTCCGTTCCCGGCGATCAGCGGCGCGTAGATGAAAGGGATGGTAAAGGTTCTCGTGTCGGACTGCCAGTCTTCATGCCTGACTTTTATTGCTTCTACCCACCAGACGAGCTGGTTCCCGTAGGAGTTGCCGTTCACCCAGGAGAATGTGGACTTGAAACCCTTGATCTGGTCTCGCGCATGCGGCGGTATCTTCCACAGCCACTGGTTGAAGGGCTCGAAGTTGCTGCGCGACAGCCTGGCCGCGTCCCTGAAATCGCCAATGTCAAACGGATTCCCTCCGGTCGGCAGAATGGAAGGCCTCGGGAATGCGTAGTTCCAGCGAGTGGCGGTCTTTTTATCGGAGGGGCCGGATCTGTTCGTTACCGTGCAGTCCGCAACCGCGACCATCTCGGACGACGAAAAGCTGACACCGCCGGAGAGTCCAATTGACGGCCCTGCCGCGTTCAATCCGACATTGCCTCCAAGGTTCCACGTAAAACCGCTCGTGGTGGAAGTGCTTCCGGACGTCGATGCGGGGGAGGAGTTCATCAGCTGTACCATTGTGTCCGAGTTGCTGTGTTCCAGCCAGTTTTCGAAGTCGTAGTACACCATGTAGCCGTAGATCTGGGCGAGGTATTTATCTGTGTGGACATTATTTTTGTAGTTGTTCTCCGGGTTCAGAGTCGCCCTCTGCTGGACGACGAACCAGTCGTAGTCTACTCCGTCGGCCGTGTTGTAGGAGTGACACGCATAGATGTTGTAGTTGAGCCGGAGGTGCTGCTTGGGCTTGGACACGTCGAAAGTCTCGAGCTGCGCCTGGGCTATCTGGGTGAGGTCGTTGGTGGCAGAGGCAACGGCGGCCTTCGCGGACTCCCTGCCACTCTCGATCTCCTCGAGGCGTTTCTCTTCGTCCGCGACGTACTGGACGAAGTTCCTGCTCCTCGTCTCGTTGAACTCCTCGAGGTCGAAATCGTTCTCCGGCAGAGGGGGCTCCGCCAGCAGGTCGTCGCTGTCCATCCTCTCCGCCCTATCCGAGACTGTCGGCGCGGTGAACTTCGGGGTCACCCAGGTGAAAATATCCGAACCCCCGTCATCGCGCAGCCGCCTGTTCATCGCGAATATCTCGACTAGCTTTCGCTCCCCGTTCCCATCCTCGATGTCGAAGTGAGGAGGCAGGCCGATGTGTCCTAGAAACTCGTTGACCTGGTCGATCGTCGCGTGCACCAGCACTATGAAGCGACCGGCGTCGTAGACCCTGTTCATCGACACGATATCGCCGTCGTCCGGGGTGAAGCCCGTGCGGTAGGACACGAAGAGTGGTCCGTCGGTCGACTCCCCGTCGTAGGGGAGGAAGCTTATGCAGCGCCTCTGCAGATAGGGGGCCAGCCCCTCTCTGACGTTGCCTATGTAATAGGCCTTTCTGATGGCGGGCCCTTCGACCGCCGGGTCCTCGTCCCCACCGCCGCATCCTCCCGCAAGGAAGACCGATAAGATCAGACATAGGATGGCAAAAGAAATCCAACCGGAAGGTCGCTCTTTTCTACGAATTGTCATGGACAGACACACTCCTTCGATATAGGATAGCCTCGGGAACCTCTGAACAAGCCGTTCAATCCACCGAGACACTTTGTGCCGACAGGGTCTGCGACGTGGGGAACGCACTCGTTCGGGGCTTCCTCGGCTCATTATATGCTGTATGAAAATAACCGCAACCTCTTTTTTGATTGTTTATTGACAGATAGCGATATCAATAAAAATATATAAACTAGTTTCCTTATTGGCAAGTATTTGTCGAGCTCTACCTAAAGACGTGCGCCGCTCCCCCGGGCGACACGGTGTTTGTCTGTGCCCTTCACGAAGGCCGGAGAAACCAACGTCGCCCGCGAGAGTGCGGATTTGTCCTGACTCAACAGAGTGTTTCCGGTTTTTTCTAGTATACTGTCCTCGTCGACGGGTTGTGTCTCCTGTGTTACAAAACGCCTATGCGAGGGGGGTCTTGCATGACTGTTGATATTGCGGACGGTGTGCGGCCGGAGTTGGACGGGACCGCGCTGTTGGAGCAGATCGAGGTTCTCGCGGGAATAGGAGTCGACCACTCCCGCCCCGAAGCCGGGAGGACGCGGCTGGCCTTGTCGGACCAGGACAGGTTGGCGCGCGATAGGCTCGTATCGTGGATGAAGGAGCTTGAGCTCGAGGTCCGGGTAGACCCGATGGGGAACATATTCGGCATTCTCGCAGGGGAGGATGCCTCGTGCTCGAACGCGCTGATGATCGGCTCTCATATCGACACGGTCATAGAGGCCGGGCCGCTGGACGGAGCGTACGGCGTGCTGTCGGGGCTGGCCGTGGCTCGGACGATCAGGCTCGCCGGGTTGCGGCCTCGGCGCACCCTTATGGTCGGCGCCTTCACCAACGAGGAGGGGGTTCGCTTTCACCCGGACATGATGGGGTCCCTCTTCTTCGCGGGGGGGATAGGGCTGGAAGAGGCCCGTGCGGCGAGGGGCACGGACGGCGCCGCGCTGGGCGACGAACTGCGCCGGATAGGCTACGCGGGCGACGCCGACCCGGCCGCTCTGCGCCCCGCAGAGTACCTGGAGCTTCACGTGGAGCAGGGGCCGGTGCTGGACTCGGAGGGGATCGACATCGGCGTCGTCGAGGATCTGCAGGGCATCTCCTGGAAGAGGATCGTCATCGAGGGGACGGCGAACCACGCCGGGACAACCCCGATCTCGATGCGGCACGACGCCGGCTTCGCCGCCGCCAGGGGCATCGTCTTCCTGAGGGAGCTGGCCAGGGACTCGGGAGGCACGAGGACCACGGTTGGCACGGTCTTCTTCTCTCCCGGCGCGATCAACGTCATCCCGTCGAGGGCGGAGTTCACGGTGGACATGCGCGACCCGGACGAGGACAGGCTTTCGCGGGGGGAGAAGGGGTTCATGGACTTCCTGGACCGGCTGGAGGGCGAGGAGGGCGTGAACGTCTCGGTCGAGACCCTGGCGCGTTTTCAGCCGGTGCGCTTCGACCGAGGGCTGGCGGACGCGATAGAGGCGGTCGCGAAGGGGCGCGGCCTTTCCACCCTGCGCATGACCTCCGGCGCGGGGCACGACGCGCAGATGCTGGCGCGGGTGTGCAGGACCGCCATGATCTTCGTCCCCAGCAGGGAGGGAGTGAGCCACAACCCGGCCGAGTTCACGCCCTCGGAGCAACTGGTGCAGGGGGCGAAGGTGCTGCTCGACGTGGCCCTTCAGCGTCTTGGCCGGTCATGACTGGGAAGCGCCGGGGAATAATGTCTGACGAGTTGGGGGGAGACCTGTGAGGATAAGCGTCAATTCCGAGATCGGCAAGCTTAGAGCGGTGATTATGCAGCCGCCCGGCAGGGGGATCGAGCGGTGCACGCCGCTGAACGTGGGAGAGCTCGCCTGGGACTACGTGCCCAGCGTTCACAAGGCGGCCGAGGAGCACAGGAAGTGGGTCGCCATCGTGAGGGAGTTCGGCGCTAAGGTCTACCTGCTCGAGGACCTGCTTCGCGACGTGCTGGCACTTCCGGCTGCAAAGGCAGAAGTTGTGGACTCCGTCCTCGACACGGAGAGGTCCCACCTGGCGGAGCAGACCGTGGAGATCCTGCGCGAGCACCTTGCGGGGCTTTCCCCGAAGGAGCTGGTGGATCGGCTCTTCCTAGGCATGACCAAGGACGAGCTCCTGGACGTGTCGGACGAGATGTCCCTGCGGGACCTGGTGGACGTGTCCAACCAGTGGTGCCTGTTCCCGATGACCAACGTCCTGTACTCGCGCGACCCCGCAGCGGTGCTGGGGGAGGGGATCGTCTTCGGGAAGATGTTCAACCGGGACAGGATGAAGGAGCCGGCCTGCGTCAGGGCGGTCTTCCGCCACCACCCGGAGTTCGCGGGCCTGGACATACCGGCGTGGTACGGAGAGGACCTGGGCGACCTGACCCCGGCGGAGGGGGGAAACGTCCACTGCTACAGCAGGAACGTATTCATAATCGGCGTCAACGAGAGGACGCACCCCGATTCCATAGAGAAGATCGCCCGCAGGACGATGGAGCAGGGGGACATCACCGACGTCCTCGCCCTGCGCTTCGACAACCCGCGAATAGGCCCGGCGGACTCGATAGGCCTGTCGGTCCACGTGGACATGTTCCTGAACATGATCGACCATGACGCGTTCCTGTTCTTCCCCTACATCGAGAAGAGGCTCACTGTGCTGCACATAGCCAGGGGCAGGGGCGACAGGCTGAGCATCCGCAGGGAGGACTCGCTGTTCGGCGCGATCAAGAGGGTGATGAAACTCGACTCGGTGCGCATCATCAACGTCGGCGGAGAGGAGAGCGAGACCGTGGCGTTCACCGAGCAGCGCTCCGGCTCGGGCGGGAACACCGTCACGCTCGAGCCGGGGTGCGTGTGCATCTCGGACAGGAACACCGCCACCATCAGGGCGCTGGAGAAGGGAGGCATCAAGGTCATCCCGCTGATCGCCGACGAGATGGTGAAGGGGGGCGGCGGCCCCCGCTGCACCACCATGCCCCTCTGGAGGGACGACGCCTAGCCGCCCCCCCGCCGGGTCAACGGCCCCTGTAGACCGGAGGACGCTTGGCAAGGAAGGCCTCGACTCCTTCCCGCCCGTCCTCCGACATGGCCAGGGCCGCGAATACGTCCCCTCCCGCCCTGATGGCGCGCTCGAGCGGCAGCCCTTCGCCTATGGCGAAGCCTCTTTTGCCGGCGGCGAGTGAGAGGGCGCTCTTCGCTGCCAGCTTCGTAGCCAGCTCCATCGTCTTTTCTTCGAGCTTCTCCCTCTCGGCGGTAGCGTAAACGAAACCGAGCTCGACTCCCTTGGCGGCGGGGATGAGGTCGCCGGTTAGCGCGTACTGGAGGGCTCTTTTTCCCCCGATCCACCTCGCGAGCTGGAGCCCCGGCTCAATGCAGATCAGCCCCACGTTCACGGCGGTCGTGCCGAAGACCGCGTCCTCGGATGCCACCACGAAGTCGCACGACAGCGCGAGGCCGGTCCCGTTGGCCAGGGCGTATCCGTGCACGGACGCGATCACTGGCTTTGTCATGGAGGCCAGCCTGTAATTGTGCAGGTCCATCAGCTCGAGAAAAGCCGGGATCTCGTGTCTCTCCTTCGAGGACAGCTCGCGGAGGTCGATCCCGGTGGAGAAGTGCTTCCCCGCGCCTGAGACGACGACAACTCGCACCCCGCCGTCGGCCTCCGCCTCCCGCAGGGCGGAGTCGAGCTGAAGCGCCAGTTCTGTGTTGAAGGTGTTCATGGCCTCCGGCCTGTTGAGCTCGATGCGGCAGATACCCTCGTCCATGAAGCTTGTCACGGCTTTCATTTGCCACTCCCCTTTCGTCGTGCCGTGTATAGTCCCATGAGTATATCATCGCCGGGCGTAGGCCAGGCCCAAAATGTTGTTTCCGCGCGGGACGCCGAGCAATTCGGCCCGGTTTGTGGTAGATTACTCACGCGAGGTGATGAGCATGAGAATGGTAAGGGCGTTGCTGGTATTTGCGGCGGCATTTTCTGTCGGGGCGTGCTGGGCGGATGAATCCGGCGACTCCTTTTTCGCCAGGATGTGGAGCAAGGCGATGCCCAAGCTGGAACAGGCGCTGGAGCTGTTTGAAAAGGGCGAGACCCTGCCGGAGTCGAGGGTGTTCGGAGAGGACAAAAAGTCGAACAGCCAAAAGTACGAGAAGCTGCTGAACGAGGTGTTCGACATACTCCTCGACTCGGAGTTCAACTCTTCGAGAGGGGAGTACAGGCTGCTCGAGGACGAGATCGAGAAAGCCGGCCTCAAGATGGCCGAGTTGAGAAAGGACCGCATATCGGCTCCGGAGGAGAGCTGGATCCCGTTCCGGCAGACCAGGTCGAAGATCGACAAGCAGCTGGACGAGCTTCAGTCCGACATCGCCCGCTTCAGGGAGGAGAGGGACGCCATCCGGAAGTCGATGTCCGTCGCGCTCAACGCGATGGGACTCTACGTCGAGCCGGAGAGGCTGGACGTCTTGCTCGCCAGCGTGAGCGGGGACGACGTGATGGGGCTGATGCTGGCGGCGGACAGCATCAAGAGGATCAACCTCCAGATAGTCGAGCTTCTGAGCAAGGGGGAGGGGAACTTCAACATAGCCCGCAAGTACACCGGTATCCACATGGTGCTGGTCGACATCTACCTCCACGCTCATGAACTGGTGCTGAACAAGATCGCCGGGGAGTACTCCCCCCGCCTGGACGAGATCTCAAGCTCCGCCCTGCTGCTGAAGAAGCAGGCGGAGTCGATGCTCGCCTCCACGCCTGCCGGGGACGCAAGCCGGGAGGTGCTGGAGACCAACGTGAGGGCCAACGAGCGGACAGTGCGCACCGCTGCCCTGTACAGGGACTACCTTCGCGCCCAGCAGAACAAGCTGAGGTCCTCCGCCGAGAAGCTAAAGAACGACCTGTCGGTCGCGCGCAACACCTATCAGACCGTGAAGACCGGAGGGGACCTGATCTCGCTGATAAACACCTCGATGAGGACCCTGGAGAGCGTCTACAGCTTCGTGCTCCCCGACCTCTCCGCGGTGTACGACCGCGAGATACTCAAGGAGTTCGAGCGCATTACGGGGCAGATACGCAAGGGTAGCTGATGGAAAATCGTTCTGACGAGGTCTGTTTGAACGGAAATATGGTATAATAGAATAGAAGAAAAATTGAGGGCAGAGTAGGTTTCCCCGCGTGAAGTGCCCTGGGATGGAACGTTGCCCCGGGACGAAAAATCGCCTGCGATTTGCGGTGGGGAAGTCGCGTTCGCTGTCACATCAACAGATCGACCTCTTTTGATGTGGCGGTCGTGCCGGTATGTCAAAAGGAGGTCGTTTTTCATGAACGGAAAGTCCCGTTTTTCAGTGCGCGACATGGTTATGCTCTCCCTGCTGGTGAGCCTGAACGTGGTCCTGTCGCGAGTCGCCAGCATTCGCATACCAATAGGCGGAGTGGAGTCGTTGAGGATCGGCTTCGGCGCGATGCCGGTCATCTTCGCGGGCCTGTACTTCGGGGTGCGCGCCGGCGCCGTGGTCGGGGCGCTCGGCGATGTCGCCGGGTTCATAATGAGCCCGGCCGGAGGGGTGTTCATGCCGCACTTCACCCTGTCGGCGGCCCTTGCCGGGGCCATCCCGCCGCTCGTCCTCAGGCTGTTCGGCAGGCGGGAGCGGGTCGGAGAGCACTCGCTTCCAGAGCTCCTGGTGGCCATAGGCGCGGGCCAGTTGATTACGTCCGTGCTGCTTACTCCCTACTTCCTGGACATGCTGTTCGGGGTGCCCTTCGCGGCCACGGTGTTCGTCAGACTCCAGACTCAGCTGATTCAGGTCCCTCTCTACGCGGTGTTCACCAAGCTGCTGGCCCGGCGACTGTCCTTCCTGGTCCCGGGGTAGTGTCCAACGCCGCCCGCATCGCGCCGACAGGCGCAGGCATGCCCGTGAACAGGGTGAAGGCGGCGGCACCCTGCTGTAGCAGCATCTCAAGGCCGGAGGCCGACGGGATGCCCAGACTCTTCGCCGCGGCGCAAAGGGGGGTGTCCCCGTCGCCCGAGTAGACGAGGTCCAGGATGGCGCCTTCCCTTGCTAGTGGAAGGACCCTGTCTAGGGTTCCGTCCGGCCAGGGGGAGCCCCCCAGGCCGAGTGACGTGGCGTTCACCAGCAGGTCGAGCGGGACGGGCGGCTCCTCGCCCCACGGGATCGCCTCCAGGGACGCCGAGCCAAACCCAGGGTCCGCCGAGGCTACGTCCTCGAGGAGCCTGGCCGCCCTTTCGGACGAGCGGTTCGACAGCATCACCCGCTCGAACCCCTCGTCCAGCAGGGCGCATACCACCGCCCTTGCAGCCCCTCCAGCGCCCAGCACGAGGGCCGTCCCGGTCCGGGGGGCCAGCTTCCCTATTGCTGCGCGCGCCCCGGCTAGGTCAGTGTTGTACCCGGTCGATCCGTTCTCGTCGAAGACCACGGTGTTCACCGCTCCGGTCCGGGCGGCGGAGGGATCCAGGTTGCGGACCCACCGGAAGGCCCTCTCCTTGTGCGGGATGGTGATGTTGGTCCCCGCAGATCCCAGTGCCTCCAGCCCCTCCATAGCCCTCTCGAACCTAGCTCCCTCCACCCTGAATGCGATGTACCGGAAGCGGATCCCCAGGGCCGCGAACGCGGCGTTGTGCATGGCCGGGGAGAGGGTATGGGCCACGGGGTCCCCGAGAAGGCCGACCAGGCGTTCCATCGTGCCGGCCTCCCCGCGATTTTCTACGTTCGTACAGATCTTCGAGCTGCTCTCGGTCATCCCCTCACCCCGTCGCATCGTTTGGGCCCCATGATACGCCCGTGCCCGGCTCGCGGTCAACGATGGCGGCTCGATGAGAATATCGAGGCCCGCGAGGGTATAATAAAAAAGAAGCGGTATCTCCGCCGGAGGTGATCTGTTTGTCATATTTCGGTTCGTTGCTCTCGCGCCCGCCGCTGGGACGCCGGCCTCGCAGCGGGCTTATGGTCGTAGTGCTGCTGATGGCCGTGCTGCTTGCGCCAACGCCGCTGTTCTCCGAAGTCGAGTCGCGCTTCTCGCTCGTGGCGGTCGGGGACGCCCTCATCCACAAGGGGGTGTACGAGGCCGCCAGAAAGGGCAAGAGGGAGTTCGACTTCCGGCCGAACATCCGACTGCTGAGGGATAGGATCCTCTCCTACGACGTGGCCTTCTACAACCAGGAGACGATCCTGGGCGGCGTCGACCTCGGTCTGTCGACCTACCCCTGCTTCAACTCTCCGCACGAGGTGGGGGACGCCATGCTCGACGCCGGGTTCAACCTCGTCTCCCTGGCGAACAATCACACGCTGGACAGGGGGGAGAAGGGCGTCCTGGCCTCGCTCGAATACTGGGGTGCCAAGGACGGCGTGACCACCTCGGGGAGCTTCGCCTCGCAGGAGGAGATGGACACTCCCCGGCTGTTCGAGGTCAACGGGATATCCTGCGCGTTTCTGGCGTACACGACCATGACCAACGGCCTCCGCGCTCCCAAGGGCAAGGAGTACTACGTGGCCCTGTACAGCGCGGAGAGGGCGGCCCTGGACGTGGAAAGGGCCAGGGAGGCCGGCGCCGACGTGGTCATCGTCTCCATGCACTGGGGGGCGGAGTACACCTTCACCCCCGGCGACCAGCAGAAGTCGATAGCCAAGCATCTTGCAGGGCTAGGAGTCAACCTCGTCATCGGACACCATTCGCACGTTGTGCAGCCCGTCCAGATGATCGACGACACGCTGGTCATCTACTCGCTGGGCAACTTCATCTCGGCCCAGAAGGAGATGTTCAAGCTGATAGGGCTCATGGTATCCCTGGACGTGGTCGTGAGGAGGGCGGACAACGGGGCCTCGGTCGGCTTCGAAAACGTGGCCGGAACCCTGCTGTACAACCCGAGGAGGTCGGTCCTCGGCAGGTACGTGGTCGTGCCTTTCGACATGATGACCACGGAGATCCTCAAGGACTTCGACAAGGTCCACAAGAAGTTCGCGGCCTACGTCAGGACGGACGACACCATCGTCATCCGCCCGCCCGCGTCGATGCCGTCTAAGGCGCCGGCCGGGCAGAAAAAGAAGTAGCCGGTAGTGGTTTTTCATCGAAGAAGGGAGAGAACCGGACGTGTCAGTGAGACTTGAAGAGGCGATAGCAGGGCGCATCGCGGAGGATCCGTCGCAGAGGATGGTCTGGTGGGGGGGGTCCTGGTGGAGCGGGGGTGAGTTCGACCGCAGGACGGCCGAATGCGAGACGCTGCTGAGGGAGGCTGGGTTCCAGCCGGGTAGCAGGCTCGCCGCCTTTCTCCCCAACAGCCCCCTGGTGCTGCTGCTGTCGGTGGCCGCATGGCGACTGGGCGGCACCTTCGTGCCGCTCAATCCACGCGGAGGGGAGGAGTGGATTCTTCGCATCCTGGAGCATCTCGACCCCTTCGCGGTAATCCTCGGGGAGGGCTCGGAGGCCCTTGCGGAACCCATTCGCTCCATTGGGGCGCCCGTCTCGACAGCCCCGGTCGACGGACTTCCGCGCCCTTTTACTGGAAGAAGGGACAGGACCGCGCAGGACCCTGAAGTGGCGGTCATCTTCGCCACCTCGGGGACCACCGGGGCGCCGAAGGCCGTCCCCCTCACCCACGAGAACCTATACGACAACACAATGGGGGTGCACCGGACCATAGAGGGGTTCGAGCGGGGAAGGGTGCTCATGAACATCCTCCCTAACTTCCACTCCTTCGGCTACACGGTCTGCGGGGTTCTTCCGCTGGTCTGGGGGCTTCCCGAGGCCCTGCTCCCGGCCTTTTTGCCCCTGAAGAACCTGTTCGACGGACTCCGCGAGTCGGGAACCGGCATACTTATCGCGGTCCCGACGATGCTCCCCTTCATACTTGGCGCCGTGTCCAAGGGGGAGACGCTTCCGGAGGAGCTGCGCTATATCCTTACCGGCGGAGGGAAGCTCGATCCCCAGTTGGAGAAGCGCTTCCGCGACCAGCTGGGAGTGGTCATCTACGAGGGGTACGGCCTCACAGAGTGCTCCCCTGTCGTGTCGTGCAACCCTAGCGACGCCCTGCGCAAGACCGGCACGGTAGGCCCTGCCCTGCCGAGCTACACGGTCGAGGTAAGGGGGGACGGCGGGCGTGTGCTCCCGGCGGGGGAGGAGGGGGTGCTGTGGCTGAAGGGGCCGTCGGTGGCCAGAGGGTATTTCAACGATCCGGAGCAGAGCGCGGAGCGCTTCCACGACGGGTGGATCGACACGGGGGACATGGTGACGGTCGACTCGGACGGTTATATCACCATCCTGGACAGGGTGTCGGACATGATCATCGTCGGGGGCTTCAACGTCTTCCCCCAGGAGGTGGAGGCGGTGATAAAGGAGATCCCCGGTGTGAGGGAGGCGGTGGTGGTCGGGGCGTCCAACCCCGTCAGCGGAGAGGTGCCGGTGGCCTTCGTCATAAGGGACGAAGGGTCGGAGCTGGATGCGCATACGGTCATCGCCACATGCAAGGAGAGGATGGCCCACTTCAAGGTGCCCCGCAAGGTGAGATTCGTATCAGAGCTGCCCATGTCGGCTGTCGGGAAGGTTCTGAAGCGAAAGCTGCGCGAGCAGATGACCAGGGAGTAAAAAAGGCCCCCCTAAAATGGGGGGCCGATTCTTTCCTCTATCTCCTCAGGAAGAAAAGAAGGGGCACGGCCAGCAGCAGTCCGGCCACAGCGAACGATCCGCCCGCGTTGCAGCCCCCCTCGACCGAACGCGGACCCTCCACGGTGTGATGTACCGTGCAGACGGCGGATTTACGTTCTCCGCCTCGACCCCCGCTGTAGTTCGACAGGGCGGAGATGTAGGCGGTTCCCGGTTGCAGCCCTGCGGTCAGCAGGCGGACGCGGTTTCCAGTCCTGGTGGTCGGGTCTATGCCGACTATCTCGGGGTTCGACGAGTACCAGGTGAGATGTCGGAAGTCCGCGTGGGGAGGCATCACGCTGGCGGTCAGCACGTCCGTGTAGCCGTCAAGGATGGAGATCTCCTCCTTGTTGATCCTTACCTCCTCCACCGGTACGGGCGAGTTCTGGACGTAGATCTTGCACTCAACGGGTTCTTTGCCGCCAAGCTCGGCCTTCAGGGTCGCGTCACCCTCGCCCCAGGCCTCGACTGTCACGCGGCTTCCGCTTATGATGTCGCCCTCCGCGGCCTGGCCTGCGATCCTGGCTACCTCCCATCTGTTCATAGTCCAGCTTAAATTCGCGGGCACGGCTACATCGCCCGAGACGACTCCCCCCAGGAACACCCTCTCCTCGCCCACTCCCATGAGCGCGGAGTAGACCGGTAAAACTGCGTTGCCTACCAGTTCGTAGATTATCACGTCGCCGTCGGCCGCGGGGTATACGTTAACCGCCTGTTCCGCCCCGGCGGTGAAGGCGTAGCAGGCCACAAGGGCGCAAAAAATAAAAAGAACCGAGACAAGTCTTCTCGACCGCATTATCCTGAACACCGTCCTTATCCTAAATTGCGCTTCTGGTCGGCATTATATCACGGTGTCCTCTAAATCTTGCGTTTTTTGAGGGCATCCTCCATCCTGTCGAAGCCCTTCTCGAGATCATCCATCGACAGGGTGCATGCTATCCTTATGTGGCCTGCCCCGCACTTCCCGAAGGCCGAGCCTGGAATGGTCGCGACCTTCGCGTGCTCCAGCAGCCACCAGGCGAAGTCCATATCGTCGAACCCGGTCCCGTAGATGTCGGGGAACAGGTAGAACGCACCCCTCGGCTCCGGACAGGTGACTCCGGGCATCGCGTTCAGGCGCTCGGCCCCGTAGCGGACCCTCCTCTCGTACTCCTTCGCCCGAGCGCGCATCTTGTCGTCCTGCGATCTCAGGGCCTCGATGGACCCGCTCTGGGCGAGGACGTTGACGCCGTAGGTCTCGTTCACCGAGAGAAGCAGCATCACCTTGAGCAGCTCCGGCGGGGCGATGACGTAGCCGAGGCGCCAGCCTGTCATGCAGTGGCTCTTCGACATGCCTCCCACCGTGACCGTCCTTTCCCTCATGCCGGGGAGCGACGATATCGGAATGTGCTTGCCGGAGTAGACGAAGTTCTCGTAGATCTCGTCGGATATCACGAGGAGGTCGCGCCTCCCGGCTACGTCGGCGATCGCGTTCGCCTGCTCGGGGGTGAGCACTCCGCCGGTCGGGTTGCATGGCGAGTTTATCAGCAGAATCTTGGTCCGGGGGGTCACCGCCCTGTCGAAGTCCTCGGCGGTGGGAAAGAAGCCGTTCTCGGCGCGGGCCGGCACCTGGACGGCCGTGGCACCGTTGAGCTTCAGCTGCATCAGGTAGGCGGAGAAGCAGGGGTCCGTCACCAGGACCTCATCCCCCGGGTCGAGCATGGCCTTGAAGCATAGGTGGGTGGCCTGGATGCCTCCGACGGTCACCAGCACCTCCTCGGGGGAGTAGTCGACGGAGTGGTGTCTCTTCCAGTAGGAGCATATCTCCCTCTTGAGGTCGGGGAAGCCGGCAAGCGGCGGGTAGTGGGTGACGCCGCTCTTCGCCGCGGCCGCGGCCGCGTCCACAATCTCGTGCTCGGTGTGGAAGTCCGGCTCGCCGATGCTGAGGTTGATCAGCCCCTCCACTCCCTCCGCCGCCTGGAATATCTTCGTCATCGGTGACGGCTGGATGTCCTTGAAACGCTGCGCTATCTTCACCGGCTGCATTAGTTCTCCTCCTTCACCCGGGAGACCAGCCCCCGGAACTCGTCCTGATTGAGATCACGCTTCAGGGAGATCGACAGATCCTTGACCAGCCCCAGGAGCTTTCTCTCGCCCTCATCATCCAACGAAAGCCCGGTTTTTGCAAGCCAGTATTTAATGTTGTCCTTCCCGCTCTTCTTTCCGACGTACAGCACCGGCTCGTCGCGGCCGGTCAGGGAGTAGTGGTAGGGGAGCATTATCAGGGGGTTCTCCTCCTTGGCGTTCACCCAAAGGCTCGACGGAAGGCCGGTCTCCCAGCCGAACAGTTTGTCGCCGACCACGGGCTTGGTCGGGGGCACCGGGAAGCGCGACAGCCTCTCCACCAGCTTCGACAGCTCCGTGAGCTTGTTCAGGACTATCCCGGTGCGCCGTCCGTACAGGGCCTCCAGGGACAGGGCGAGAGGCTCGAGCGGGCAGCTCCCGGCGCGCTCTCCGAGGCCGTTCACGGTCACGTGAGCCACCGAGGCACCCTCCTTCAGCGCCGCGATCGTGGTGGCCACACCTAGGTCGAAATCGCTGTGGAAGTGCGCCTCTATGGGGAAGGAGAAGCGCTCCTTCAGCCTCCTGATCATGTAGACGGCACCCTCCGGGGAGAAGGTGCCGAACGTGTCCACCAGCGCCAGGGAGTCGATGTGCCCTCCCTCTGCTACCGCCTGGACGAAGTCGAGAAGGTAGTTCGTCTCCGCCCGGGATCCGTCGGCCGGGAAGAATGTGACGTACATGCCGAGCTCGTGGGCGGCCCTGGTGGCCTCGACGCATGCCTCGATCGCCTGTTCCGGGGTCCAGCGCTTGCCGTAGCGGAGCATCTGCTCGCTGCCGATCATCTCGCACAGCACCCCGTCGACGCCGAGCGACTTCGCGAGCTCCATGTCCTTCGGCATCGCTCGGCAGAAGGCGAATACCCTGGCGTCGAGGCCCTGCTCGCATATCGCCTTTATAGCGTCCGCATCCTCCTGCGAGGCAGCGGGGGTACCCGCCTCGATCCTGTGCACGCCAGTCTCGTCCAGCTTCTTCGCTATCTCCACCTTGTCGTCCCTGGTGAAGATGATCCCAGGCTGCTGCTCCCCGTCGCGCAGGGTTGTGTCCAGTATCTCGATCTTCGGGGCGAAGGAGTAGCCCCTGGTAACCTCTTCCTCGTAGTTCGCGGGCGACACCCACCACTTCCCATTCTCCAAGTACGCCATTATTATGCTCCTCTCCCGTTAAAATAATATTTAGCCGTTCAAGGCCGACATGCCGCCCGTTTATCACCGAATCGTGCGGCGAACATACTCCGTCTCTCAGCCCTCAACCCCTCGTCTTTATCCTGTAGTCCGCGGCCGTGAAGCGGACGCCGTCCCAGATAAGCGGGTTGAGGTCCATCTCCTCTATCTCCGGGAGGTCCAGCAGCAGCCGCTGGAGCTTTTCCATCAGCGCGGAGAGCTGCTCCAGGTCGACTCCGGGCCTGCCCCTGTGCCCCCTTAGTATGGGGAGGCACTTCAGGCGTTCGAGCAGGCGAAGTCCGTCGTCCCGAGAGAACGGGACGTGTCCGAGGGCGACGTCGGAATATACCTCCACGTCGGTCCCGCCCCGCCCGACCAGGACCGCATGCCCCAGCAGCGGGTCGCTGTCCGCGCCCAGGATGAGCTCGAAGCCGCCGGGCACCTGCTCCTGGACCAGCACGCCGCAGGCCCCCGGAAAGCGCGACAGTAGATCGTGCACCCTCTCGCCGAGCGACTCACGGTCCAGAATGCCCAGCACGACCCCTCCGGCGTCCGACTTGTGCAGCACCTCCGGGTGGTCTATCTTCGCGACCATCGGGTAGCGCGCCTCGGGCGGAGCCGCGTCGTCGGGGGAGGTCATGAAGAAGGAATGCGGGAGGGGGAAGCCGTACGACAGCAGTATCTCCTCGCACAGGTTCGGCGGCAGGAATCCGGCGGGCAGCGCCGCGACCTTTCTCCTTAGCTCGGCTCTTCTCTCAAGGCTCGTGGCGCGGGGGATGAACGGCGATGCGGCGCGACCGCCGCGCCTCCCCGCATGAGCGACAGGACCGAGGCCGTCTGCTCCGGGAAGGGAAAGGAGGGGAACCCCTCGCGCTGCATGACCGACCTGCCGCCATCCCCCATCGTCGGGCCGAAGAAGCAGGTGACCACCGGCAGCCCGGAGCTCTTCAGGGCGGGGATCATCGCCTCCGCAGCGGCCCCCGTGTCCACCCCGGCGGGAGGGACTACAACCACCGCGATTGCGTCGTAGCCCCCGCTCTTGGCGACGGCCCTGGCCGCGGCCAGGTAGTGCTCCGGCCTCGCCGTGGCAACCAGGTCGAGCGGGTTGCCGGTAGAGGCCTGGGGGAGGAGCTCCTGCGCCAGTCGCAGCCTCGTCGCCTCCGGCAGGGCCGGGAGGGAGAATCCTCTCCTGCTGAGCTCGTCGGCGACTAGGGTCCCCGGCCCTCCGGCGTTGTTCACGACAGCGACCCGGTTCCCGGCGACTCGCGGCTGGGTGGAGAGGGCGGAGGCGAGAAGGAAGGCCTCCTCCAGGTTCTGGACTACGATGGCGCCTGTCCTCTCCAGCAGGGCGGAGGCTATTCGGGACTTGCCGGCCAGGCTGCCTGTGTGGGAAAGGGCGGCCGCGGCACCGGCCTCCGTGGCGCCGGCCTTCACGATTATGACGGGCTTCCTGGACGCGACCTCCGTCAGCACTCGTACGAAACGGCCAGGGTCTGGTATGGTCTCGATGTATGCCAGTATCGTGCGCGTGTTCTCGTCCTCCAGGTAGAGGGGGAGCAGGTCGTTTATCGTCATGTCCGGCTGGTTTCCGGTGGACGCGACCAGCGAGAACCCTATCCCGAGCGAGGGCGCGAAGTCGAGCAGGGCGGCGCCTATCGCTCCGCTCTGGGTGATCAGGCCGACTCCGCCGCTGGTGGGGGCGGTCTGCAGCATGTTGGCGTGCAGGCGGACGGATGGGGAGGTGTTAAGCAGCCCCATGCAGTTGGGGCCGATCATGCGCATCGAGAATCGGCGCACGGAGTCCATCAGAGCCTCCTCGGCCGCGAGGCCGTCGCCGCCCACCTCTCGAAAGCCTGCGGACAGGGTGGCGAGGTTCTTCACGCCCTTTCTGCCGCACTGCTCCGCCACCTCGACCGCGGCGGCGCCGGGGACGGTTATGACCGCGAGGTCAACCTCCCCCGGGATGTCGAGCACGGAGGAGTAACCCTTCAGTCCAAGCAGGTCCTCCCCCCGCCTGTTGACCGGGTACACCTCCCCCTTGAAGCCGTAGGAGACGATGTTGTTCAGAACGGCCCCGCCCAGGCTCTGCCCGGACGCTGACGCTCCAACCACCGCGACCGACCGCGGGGAGAACAGGGAGACGTCCGGAAGGAGCGGGGGCCATGATTCGAAGCGCAACCCTCCGGGGAGCCTCCTGCCGTCGTGAATGGCGACAGAGTCGGCATCGACCGAGAATCTGCCGCGCGCTATCTCCAGCAGGGTCCTCGCGCCAGCCTCACGGGACTGCTCGTTCACCAGCGACAGGTACTTCCGAAAGCGGTCTCTCTCTCCCATGCCCTCGTCCGCCTCGATCTTCACGGGGGGGGAGACTATCAGAATCGGGCCGCCGTCGAGCACCGGAGTGGCCAGGTACGAGCTGGCGCGTATCTCGCCCTCTCCGCCGGCCAGGGTCGCCCCGACCCCGTCGGCCCCGGCGTAGGCCCGGTGTCCGTCCTTTTGGATCGCCAGGTCCGCGGGGTGCACACCCACGGTCATGATAGAGCCGGTGACGACATCGGTCACAGCCCAGACATACCCGGCCAGCAGCAGCATGTCCGGGGCGCAGCCCTGAAGAAGCCTCAGCACCTCGCGGTCGTAGTCGGCCCTCGCTCGCATGTCCTTCAAGGGTACCCCGCGATCAGAGTAGTAGTCCCTGATGTCAAGGCAGAAGCTCGGCAGGCCTTCCTCCTCGGCCCAGGCCAGGCATTCCGCGCCATTCGAGTCCGAGAAGAGGGCGACCACCTCGAAGGGGCTACCCCCGGTCGTCGCGTCCAGTATCCTCTGCAGTTCCAGGGCACTCCTCAGTGTCTTCCCCGACCCCGAGGCCAGGCCCGCCACGCGCAACCTCCCCCTCGCCGGGTTCCAAAGAGGGTGTGTCATGCCGTATCCCTCCTATTCCTCGACGCCAGGGCGCTTCAAAGCGTTTGCGATAGTTGACTGGTGTCTTGCCGATGTCTCGAGGATCATGCCCCTGTCGCCGCTCTTGATCGCTTCCAGTATCTCCGCGTGCTCCCTGGGCGCGTCCTGTAGCAGCGGGCTTTCAGGGGACAAGAGCTGCTGCTCCATCATTCGGATGCGCTGCAGCCGGATCGTATTGTTGACCACCTCAAGGTATTCAAGCAGCACGCGGTTAGGATAGACGCCGAGGATCTCCATGTGGAAGCGGTCGTTTTCCTCTAGCATCCTGACGAACTGACCGGTGGTCACGAAGTGGCGGATGTTGCCGTTCATCTTCTCCAGCTTGGGGATGTCGATCTTGTCGAGATGGTTCAGGACCTGTTCCGTGAGGTATGTCTTGATGACGTGCTGTGCTTCCTGGAACTGAAAGAACTCCTCGAGCGAAAGCAGGGAGACGCTCCAACCGATCCTTGGAGTGACCTGCACGATGCCCTCCTTCGCAAGGCGGCTCAACGCCTCGCGAACGGGCGTCTTGCTGACGTTCATGCAGCGCGCCAGCTCGTCGACGTTCAGTCTGTCGCCGGGCAGGAACTCTCCGTCAAGGATCCTGTTCTTGAGCTCGTCCTGAACAACTTCCACCATTGTCGGGATCTTCACTGTGAACGCCTCGTTTCTCTGTTGATGACTGATATCGTATCCGATTACTAAATGTTAGCTTGAAAACTTTCTCTTGTCAATGAAACTCGATGGCCGGCTTCCCTAGATTTCTTGACAGCTCGGCTGGAGGGGTCATAATTGAGTCGACGAGAATGCCGCCGGCCGGCAGGCGGGGAGGAGTGGTCGCAATATGGACAGAATACGCGAGGCGCGATGGACTACCCTGGTCGGGCTGTGCGTCAATCTGGCCTTGACGGCGGTCAAGTACGCGGCTGCATTTTTTGGGGGCAGCTCGGCCATGGTGGCCGACGCCACCCACTCTCTCTCGGACCTGCTGACGGACTTCGTCGTCTATTTCGGCCTCAAGGCGGCGGGCAAGCCGCCGGACTCTTCGCACCCGTACGGACACGGCAAGATAGAGGCGCTCCTGGCCGCGCTCTGCGGCTTCTCGCTTCTGATTGCCGCCGGGGGGATCTTTCTCTCGGGCGCCAGGTCCATAGTCAACTCCCTGAGCGGCGCAGAGCAGGCACGGCCCGGAGTCGTCGCCCTGTCGGCGGCATTCCTGTCCGTGGTAGTAAAGGAGCTGCTGTACCACTACACGATATCGAGGGGAAGGAGACTCGAGAGCAGCGCTCTCATCGCCAAGGCATGGGACCACCGCTCGGATGCCTTCTCTTCGGTGGGAACCCTGGCCGGCATAGCCGGGGCTATCTTCCTGGGAGAAAGGTGGACGGTGCTCGACCCATTGGCGGCAGTGATAGTTTCCTTCTTCATCGCGAAGGCAGCGCTGCCGATCCTGAGGGACAGCCTCGACGAACTGATAGAGGCCTCGCTGCCGGAGGAGCTGGTGCTTCGACTGGAGAGCGCGATCCTGTCCGTGGAGCAGGTCAAGTCGTTTCACAAGCTCAGGAGCAGGCGAATCGGCAGCGCGGTAGCGGTCGACGTGCACATCCAGATGGACGGCGACCTCTCCCTCTCCGAGGCTCACGAGGTGTCTCGCCTGGTGGAGCGCGAGCTAAGGGCCCTCTTCGGCGGGGACGCCTACATCTACCTGCACATGGAGCCTGCCGACTGTTCGCGCGATTGAGCCGCGGACGGACTGCCGGCATCGTTTCGTCTACATGCTTTTGCCTGACGTCTTGACCGTGACGGTTTTACTTTTTTGCCTTCGCGTGTGAAAATACCCTTCGGAGGGGGCCTGCGGGGGCCGCTGTTTTTGCGTGCCCGCCCCGCGGGCGGACTCCACCAGCTGAAGGAAGGAGTGTTTTCGAGTCATGGAGACACAGACCGGCAAGGGGCCCCATTTTATTGAACAGATAATTATCGACGACCTAAAAAACGGGGTCGTCGACGAGCTGCGCACGCGATTCCCCCCGGAGCCGAACGGGTACCTGCATATAGGGCACGCGAAGTCGATCTGCCTGAACTTCGGCCTGGCCGAGCAGTTCGGCGGCAAGTGCAACCTTCGCTTCGACGACACCAACCCAGCCAAGGAGGAGACGGAGTACGTCGAGTCCATCATGCGCGACGTCGAGTGGCTGGGCTTTCACTGGAACTCCCTCCGTTTCGCCTCGGACTATTTTCACCAGTTTTACGACTGGGCTCTGGAGCTGATTCACTCCGGGAAGGCCTACGTCGACCATCAGACGCCGGACGAGATACGCGCGGCGCGAGGCACCCTGACGTCGCCGGGCGTGGAGTCCCCCTACCGCGACAGGTCCGTGGAGGAGAACCTGGAGCTGTTCGGGCGGATGAAGGAGGGCGTCCTGGAGGACGGCGCCTGCGTGCTGCGGGCGAAGATCGACATGGCCCATCCGAACATAAACATGAGGGACCCGGTGCTCTACAGGATCCTGCACCGCAGCCACTTCCGCAGCGGGGACGAGTGGTGCATATACCCGATGTACGACTTCGCCCACGGCTACGAGGACGCGATCGAGGGTATCACCCACTCCATCTGCACCCTCGAGTTCGAGGATCACCGACCCCTGTACGACTGGCTGCTGGAAAACGTCTCGGTCCCGAGCAGACCCCGCCAGTTCGAGTTCGCAAGGCTGAACCTCTCCTACACCGTGATGAGCAAGAGGCTCCTTCTGGAGCTGGTGAACAAGGGGATCGTGAACGGCTGGGACGACCCGCGCATGCCCACCATCTGCGGCATAAGGCGAAGGGGGTACACGCCCTCCTCGATAAGGCGTTTCTGCGCGGAGATAGGTGTGTCGAAGGCCAACAGCATCGTCGACATCGAATTCCTGCAGTTTATACTCCGGGAGGAGCTGAACTCCACCGCCCAGCGCGCAATGGCCGTGCTGGACCCGCTCAAGGTGGTCATCGAGAACTACCCGGAGGGGAAAGTCGAGATGCTGGAAGCGGAGAACAACCCGGAGGACCCGGGGGCGGGGAGCAGGCTGATACCCTTTTCGCGCGAGATTTACATCGAGAGGGAGGACTTCATGGAGAACCCTCCGAAGAAGTTCTTCAGGCTCTCCCCTGGCTCGGAGGTCCGATTGAAGCACGCTTACATCGTTACCTGCAGGGGCGTGGTGCGAGACGACGCGGGCAGGGTGATCGAGCTGCGCTGCGAGTACGACCCCGAGTCCCGCGGCGGCGCTGCGCCGGACGGGCGGCGGGTCAAGGGCACCCTGCACTGGGTGTCCGCTCCGCATGCTGTAAGGGCGCAGGTCAGGCTCTACGACAACCTGTTCACCCTGCGGGACATGAGCGAGATGGAGGAGGGGAAGTGCTACGCCGACTACCTCAACCCGGACTCCCAGACTATCCTGGACGGGTGCCTTGTCGAACCCATGCTCGCCAACGCCGGGCCGTCCGATCGCTTCCAGTTTCTGAGGCAGGGGTACTTCTGCGCGGACCTCGACTCCACCCCCGAGCGCCCGGTGTTCAACCGTACCGTGGCTCTGAAGGACTCTTGGGCGAAGATGCAGCAGAAGGGGCAGGCGGACTGAGGCCGGCCATCGGAGTGGAGAACGAGTTTGACAGGACAGGCGGTTTCCTGTGGTTTCGAGAGGAGGTCCCTTGCAGATGAGAGATTATAACGGCTCGGTGATTGCAGGGAATGGGGCTGGCGGCGGGGACAGGGAGTGCCCGGAGTGCGGTGGCGCGGTGAGCGGAACGCACCGCTTCTGTCCCGAATGCGGCACGTTCGTGCCGAGGGTCGAGTCCGTCCTTCAAGTTGGACAGGACGCCGGGCGCGCCACGGAGGCGGCTCGCGATGATGACGTTCGTCTTTACGACGACGAGTCCGACGGGTACGACGGATACGACGGCGCGGTCTCCGCACCCCGCGAGTTTGACAGGGAGCACCGCAGCAACACGGACATGGCGGGAAGGAGCTTCCGGGAGTTCAACGCGGCCATAAGCGCTCGCAGGGGTAAGAAGGATCGAAAGGGCGGGATATTCTTGGTGGTCCTGTTCCTTCTTTTCGTAGGTACGCTCGGGGGCGGAGTCTACTGGTTCCTCCAGCAGGCCGGGCGGATTCCGTGGGAGGACGGGAATTTCGCGCCGGCGCCCGAGGCGGTACGGACGGTGGAGGAGGCGGGTGGAGATCCTGCCGTGCCCCTGGCCACCCCGGGGGGCGTGGTCGTCGACGGCGCTCCTCCCTCGACTTCGCAGCCGCTTCCCTTCATCGCGGGCGACAGCCTCGAGATTCCCCGGCCCACAAAGGGCGTGGTGATCGGGTCAGGGGTGAACCTGCGGGGGTCCCACTCCGTATCGAGCCCCGTGGTCGGGAGGGTCACCACCGGCAACGATGTCGACGTGCTGGAGTCCTGGACAAGCGACGAGGGCGCGGAGGTGGTGGCGCTGGTGGACGTCGAGCTCGCGGCGGACGACGGCAGGACGGTGCGACTGGCTCGCGGCCGCGGGGTGTCCCTGCTGTCTGGTCCGGACGCCCTCGGCAACCTGAGGGTGTCCCTGCCGGACGACAAGGGCAGGACCCCCTACACGGCGGCGGCGAACACCATGAGTCCCCCGCGCTCCTGGCCCTGGTACAGGATCCGACCCCGCGGCGGCAAGGAGGGGTGGATCTTCGGCAAGTTCGTAACGGTCCTCTCCCCGGAGGAGCACAGCCTCCCGGCGGCCACGCTGGAGCGGGCGCTCAACTCCTTCGGCAGCACCAGGGATGCCCTGGTCTCCGTCCTTGGGGAGCCGCTCAAGGCCTCGAAGAAGAGCGTAAAGGTGTCCGGGGAGCCGGCGGAGGAGGAGAGTCTGGGCTTCGACGGACTGACCGTGGTGCTTCTGAACCGGGGCGGCATCACCGAGGTGAAGTCTCTGACATTTTTCACGTCGAGGCACTACCTGGAGGGGGGGCTCTCCGTCGGGCTGGAGCGCAGGGCGGTGCTGTCGATCCTGGGGTTCCCGAACGCTTTCGAAAAAGGCAGCGAGGTATACCGCTCGGACTCCAGGACCGGAATCAGAGTCCGCTACGAGAACTACTCGGTGAAGACCCTGCACGTAGGGACGCTTAATTGAGCGGACATCGGGGCGCGAAGTACCCTGCCGTCCCAGGGACGCGGTTCCTGCCCGTCAACAGGCGGGACATGGACGACAGGGGTTGGGACGAGCTGGATTTCCTGCTGATTACAGGCGACGCCTACGTGGATCACCCGTCGTTCGGCGCAGCGGTGATATCGAGGGTGCTTGAGGCCGGCGGCTATCGGGTGGGGATCCTGCCTCAGCCCGACTGGCGCTCGCGAGACCCTTTCATGTCGATGGGCAGGCCCAGGCACGCCGTCCTGGTCACGGCGGGCAACCTGGACTCCATGCTCAACAAGCTCACCGCCTCGAAGAAGAGCCGGAGCACGGATGTCTACTCGCCCGGCGGTCGGGCCGGGATGCGCCCCGACAGGGCAACCATAGTCTACTGCAGCCGCGTGAGGGAGTGCTGGAGAGACGTCCCCATCGTCATAGGGGGAGTGGAGGCGAGCCTCAGGCGCTTCGCGCACTACGACTACTGGTCGGACGAGGTGCGCAGGTCAATACTGTACGACAGTCAGGCGGACCTGCTGGTCTACGGGATGGGCGAGTTGCAGGTCCGGGCAGTGGCGGACGGCCTGGCCTGCGGGACGCCTGTCGGGTCTCTCAGGGGAATCCCTGGCACGGTCTTCATGACCAGGGACCAGGGGGATTTACCCGAGGGGAGCGTGTTCGCTCCGTCGTTCGAGGAGGTCTCATGCGACAAGCGGTCGTTCGCCGAGGCGTTCGTCATCCAGGACGGAGAGCAGGACCCCTTCCGAGGGAGGCCGGTGGTCCAGCCGCACGGCACGGCGTGGATGGTGCAGAACCCGCCCGCGCACCCTCTGTCGGAGGCCGAGATGGACGAAGTCTACTCCCTCCCCTACGCGAGGACGTATCACCCTGCGTACGAGGATGCCGGTGGGGTCCCCGCCATCTCCGAGGTGCGCTTCAGCCTGACGAGCCACCGCGGCTGCTTCGGCGGGTGCTCCTTCTGCGCAATACACTACCACCAGGGTCGGATCATCCAGAGCCGGAGCATTGAC
>JAKJGK010000087.1 GCA_022704435.1 Synergistota bacterium
ACGCCATGCTGGTGACCTTGAAGCGCAACGAGGCGATCTCATGGACCCTGCCGGGCAAGGTGCAGTCATACCTCGCCGCCGGGAGGCCGATAATCGGCGCGATAGACGGCGAGACGAGGGAACTGGTGGAGCGCCGCGACTGCGGCCTGTGCGTCCCGGCGGAGGACTGGCGCGGCCTGGCCGCCGCGATCCGCCGCTTCGCCGCCGACCGCGACTCGCACATGCGAATGGCCAAAAACGCCCGCCGCGGCTACGAGGAGCTCTTCTCCAGGGAGCGCTTCTTCGACAGGCTGAAGGAGCTGCTGGAGCAAGTGTGAGTTGGGGCGGAAATTGTCGTCCCGAGGAGTGCGGCGTATATTGTCGTCCCGAGGAGCGCAGCGGATATTGTCGTCCCGAGGAGCATAGCGGATATTGTCGTCCCGAGGAGCGCAGCGACGAGGGACCCTAGGCGGGTGCTACCTCGGAGTAAGATCCCTCGCATTCGCTCGGGATGACCGTATTGTCGTCCCGAGGAGCGCAGCGACGAGGGACCCTAGGTGTGTGCTACCTCGGAGTAAGATCCCTCGCATTCGCTCGGGATGACAAATAGGACAGTCGTCGGGATGACAAATAGGACAGTCGTCGGGATGACAGAAATGCTCGGGATGACAATGAGGGTGGTCGTCCGCTTATTGTCGTCCCGAGGAGCATAGCGGATATTGTCGTCCCGAGGAGCGCAGCGACGAGGGACCCTAGGTGGGTGCTACCTCGGAGTAAGATCCCTCGCATTCGCTCGGGATGACAAATAGGGTAGCCGCCTAGAGATGACGGAGAGGGTTGCCGTTTGAATGGTATAATTAACTAATGACTCGAAATTTCTTTTACCGAAAGGAGGCGGGTCTGATGACGGATGTCGGCGAGCTTGCGCGTTATCTGCTCTTTCTTTTCAAGGAACAGATGGAGAATGTCGCGGAGGAGGAGTTCGACGTTACTCCGATGAAGCTGCAAAAACTCTTGTACTACTGCCAGGGTTATTCTCTTGCTTTGACGGGGCGTCCGATGTTTGACGAGGAGATCGAGGCTTGGCAGTACGGGCCCGTTGTTCCATCCGTGTACCGGGAATACAAGAAGTACGGGGGAGGAAGCATCCCTTTGCGCGTCATCGGTGACGAGCATGATGTCGACGGCGCCGATGCTTCGATAGCACGACTTGTTGTTCGTGAAAAGGGCTGCATGAGCGGTATCTCGCTTGCAGTCACGACCCACGGAGAGGCGCCTTGGCGGGATGCTTATGAGGGCCGATACTCCAACCGTGTTGTTTCCCACGAGTCCTTGAAGGCTTTTTTCGATGCCGAGCTTCAACAGACGGAGATGTGCGACGAGGACGAGGACGCCCTCTGGATGTCGGTCGGGGAGCCGTTGAGTGACATGGACTGGGAGGAGCTGCTTGCGAAAGTATGAAGCCGGGACCGTCGTCGAGGTTGTTTTTCCCTTCGAGGAGGAAAACGCCTCCAAGCGACGCCCGGCTTTGGTCTTGTCGGACGACGGAGGAGCAACGCTAATCGTCACCAAGATCACGTCTCGGAACAAGGGTAGACGGTGGGATGTCTGCATAAAACGCGACCAGTTCAACGGATTGAGCGTGGACTCCTTCGTGCAGGTTGACAGGGTGATCAAGCTGTCGCGCGACAAGGTGTGCGATCTGATCCCGAGAGGTTCCGTCGGCCCGTTGCAGTTGGCTGTCATAATGGAAAAGATCCGTGAATTCAAGGAACTGAGCGCAGACAAGACTGGAAAGAGCGGTTGAAAGAGAAGCGTCCTGTTTCAGTTGTCTGATAGATATAATGGCCCCCTAAAATCGGACAGAAAACAGGGGGGAGGTTAAGAGCAAAACCATGGTTCAGCGTCGGAACTTTTCTTCGGAATTCAAGGCAAAAGTTGTGCTTGAACTTTTACGGGAAGAGGAGACGGTCAGTCAAATAGCGGCCAAGCATAAAATTCATCACAGTATATTGAGACAGTGGAAAAAATCCGTTACCGAAGGACTTCCGAGCCTCTTCGCCGATCCTCGAAAGAAGAGCGCGGAGGATGAAAGCCCTAAATTCCCGTACCTGCTGCGGGGCGTGGACATCAATCATCCGAACCACACCTGGGGTAGCGATATTACGTATGTTCGGCTGAAGGGGGGATTCATGTATCTGACGGTATTTCTGGACTGGTACTCCCGCTACGTAATCTCCTGGTCCTTCTCGGACTCGCTCTCCGCCGACTTCGTAGTGGAGGCTCTCGAGGACGCCTTCCGGTCGGCTCGTCCGATGATAATCAACAGCGACCAGGGCAGCCAGTACACCAGCAATCAATACGTCGACCGGATCCGGTCCGAGGACTGTAACATAAAGATCAGCATGGACGGAAGGGGGCGGTGCATGGATAATATCTTCACAGAAAGATTTTGGAGGAGCTGCAAACAGGAGGAAGTCTACCTGAAGGACTACGAAAGTCCCCGGGAGGCCCGCAGGTCCACGGCGGAGTACATTGACCACTACAATCATCTTAGGCCTCATCAGGCTTTAGGTTACCTTACTCCCTGGGAAGTGTGCACGGGTAGAGGGAGTAAAAGGGTTTACATTAAATAGTCGCAATTATTTTTGGGATGCGCTGGAAGTCCGATGATTTTTTGTCTTGACAACCGGGTCCACTTTATTCCTCGGAGTAAGATCCCTCGCATTCGCTCGGGATGACAAATCGGGATGACAAATAGGGCGGTCGTCGGGATGACAGAAATGCTCGGGATGACAACTAGGACAGTCGTTCGCTTATTGTCGTCCCGAGGAGCGCAGCGACGAGGGACCCTAGGTGGGGGCTTGTGCCCCCTTTGCGCCTCACGCCTTCCGCGACACTGGGAACAGGGCGGCTAAGCGCCTGTTCCACTCGGCTATGTTGAAGACCGCGCACCCCGCTATTATCGGGCGTTTCCACTCGATATAGGGGGGAACCGCGCAGGGTAGTTTTCTCTTCAACTCATCGGTGCGCACAAGCAGATCGGCGGCCCCGAGGTTTTCGACGGCAATCAGTACAAGGTAGTAGACGGGTTTCTCGGCCCGCCCTGAAGCCCATTCGTACAGGAACGAGTCGCGGTATTTGTACTTCAATTCTTCGTCGATACTCCCCGCCAGGAATCCCTTCAAATATTTTTCGGCTTCCGAATGACCGAGTTCGCCTCTGCAAGGATCCTTGAATTCTATGAAGTAGTACCGGTCGTCCAGTTCGGCAACAAAGTCCACGGCCTTCATGCAGTGCGACAGTCCATGCGACTGGTCGTCAAATTTGCGAACCTTGGCGGTCGCGGGGAAGACGATCTGAAGCGACCCTTCCGTGAAGACGCTCATCGCGGAATGCCTCCGAGGGAGCGCTTCACTTCGCGGTCGTAGAGGTCGGAAAACGTCTGGGAAATTGCGTTTGGATCGATTGTTGCGAAGCTTCCCGCCCCTCTGCAGCGGACTGTCCCGTCATCGTCCTGAAACAGCGAATGGTAAGCGATATTATCGTCCGCGCTGCGCCTCAGGTCGAGTTCTTTCAGGATTACGTAGTCGTGAGTGGCCATGAATACTTGCACGCCCTCCCGCTGCAGATCCAAGATAATCTGCATCAGCACGCCGAACAGGCTAGGGTTGAGGTTGGCCTCGGGCTCGTCCCAGAAGAGGGCCGAGCCGTTCAGCAGCGTTCCGTTTTGAATCAGAACCCAAAGCAGGCCGAGTTTGCGAATGCCCTCTGCGAGCAGGGTGAACTCAAGATTCCCTTTTTTGTTTTTCAAAAAGAACTCCTCTTTGTCCACGATCACCCTGCCGTCAATGGCCTTCTGCAGCTGTTCCAGGAGCGCTTTTCTCGGGGCTTCGATCGGGCCTCGGAGGGCCGGCCGATAGGCGCGGTCGAGGATGTCGGCGTAGATCTCCTCGAAATGGATCTCGCGCTGTGCGTACATGGAACGAAAGCCGGGGCCGTTTGAGAGCATCTCCTTAACCGGAATGAACACGCTTTCCATGGGCCGTGAAACCCATTCGGCATGCCCCGAGACGGCGACAGACTCTGATTTTTTCGTGTGATTGGAGAAGGACGTCCGCAGCGAGAGATCTCCCCTCCGGACTTCGACTGTGGCCCTGCTGCTCGACTTTTGACGCTTTACAAGCCGTCCTATGGACCTTCGCGAGGGCAGAAAGACGCGGTTCAGCTTCTCGGCGAAGTTCATGCCGGACTTGGTGATGTCGCACGCGGCGTAGGCCAGTTTCATCAGGTGGGTCTTGCCCGTCCCGTTCTTGCCGATGAAGACGTTGATTCCCGGCGACAATTCAAGCGAGAGCAGGTCAAATAGTGTGAAACGTTCACAATGGATTCTTGTCAGACTCATCGCGCTCCTCCTTCGCTTCAGGAAAGCTCTGGCCGCGGTCGAACGTCATGGTGCGTGAAATACGCCCCTCGTTGATTTCCAACGTAGTATAACACGTTGTTCAATGCGGCGTATATTGTCGTCCCGAGGAGCGAGGCTCCCCCGCAGATGGTATAATCACCTCTAGCATCCACAATCCACTACCGAAACGGAGCTGCCATGTTCAAGGACAAGACTGTGCTTATCACCGGCGGGACGGGGTCGTTCGGGCGGGCGGTGCTGGAGCGGCTGCTCGGCGCGGATGTGCGCGAGATCCGCGTGTTCTCCCGCGACGAGAAGAAGCAGGACGACATGCGCAAGAGCCTGAGGGACGACCGGGTCTCCTTCTTCATCGGGGACGTGCGCGACCCGGCGGGCCTCGACGACGCTGCCTCGGGCGCGGACTTCGTCTTCCACGCGGCGGCGCTGAAGCAGGTGCCGTCGTGCGAGTTCTTCCCGCTGGAGGCGGTCAAGACCAACGTCCTCGGCGCGGAGAACGTGCTGAACGCCGCGGTGCGCGCGGGGGCGAGCCGGATCGTCTGCCTGTCCACGGACAAGGCGGTCTACCCGATCAACGCGATGGGGCTGTCCAAGGCCCTGATGGAGAAGGTCTTCGTGGCGAAGTCGCGCTCTGTGCCGCCGGAGCGGACGCTGGTCTGCGGCACTCGATACGGCAACGTGATGGCGTCGCGCGGCTCGGTGATCCCGCTTTTCCTGTCGCAGATCGCGAACGGGGAGCCGCTGACGGTGACGGACCCTGAGATGACGCGCTTCATGATGACGCTCGACGACGCGGTGGACCTGGTCTTCCACGCGTTCGAGCACGCCGCGCAGGGGGACATCTTCGTCCGCAAGGCGCCGGCATGCACGGTGGGCGCGCTGGCCGGGGCGCTGAGGCGCATGCTCGGCTCGGACTGCCCGGTCCGCGTCATCGGCACCAGGCACGGCGAGAAGCTTTACGAGACTCTGCTGACCCGAGAGGAGATGGCGCGGTCGGAGGAGCGCGGCGGATACTACCGCATTCCCGCCGACAACCGCGGGCTGAACTACGAGAAGTACTTCGAGCGGGGGAGCGAGTCCGTCTCGCGCGGGTGGGAGTACACGTCGCACAATACGCACCGACTGACGGACGACGAGCTGGAGGAGCTGCTGATGCGGCTTCCCGAGGTGAGGGCGGCGCTGGCCGCGAGAGGGAGGCTGCGGGAATGAAAGTTCTGGTCACCGGGGCGAAGGGCTTCATGGGGCGCAACCTGTGCGCGGCGCTGAGGGCGTCGCGCGAGTTCGAGGCGCTGGAGCACGACCTGCCGCCGGCCACTCCGAACGCGGACGGGCCGCAGGGGGGCGCGGCCTCCCGCGCTCTGCCGGACGACCTGCGGGATCTGCTTCGCGAGGCGGACTTCGTCGTCCACCTGGCGGGCGTGAACCGCCCCGTCGACGAGGCCGAGTTCGACCTCGGCAACCGCAAGCTGACCGAGGACATCCTGGACGAGCTGGAGCGGACCGGCAGGACGCCGGGATTTCTGCTGTCGTCGTCCATACACGCGGCGGGCGACACTCCCTACGGAGTCAGCAAGCGCCGCTCGGAGGAGCTGGTCCGCGCGTGGGGAGAGCGAACCGGAGCGCACGCGACTGTCTACCGCCTGCCGAACACCTTCGGCAAGTGGAGCCGCCCGAACTACAACTCCGTGGTCGCCACCTGGTGCCACGCCATAGTTCGCGGTCTGCCGGTGCGAGTGGACGACCGCGAAAAAGTTATACCGCTTGTATATATCGACGACGTGGTGGAGGAGTTCATCGCGTGCATGAGGGGCGCGCCCTTCATCGGGCCGGACGGATATGCCACCGCGCGGCCCTGTCATCCTGTGAAGCTCGGCGACCTGCTGGACATGCTGACGGGCTTCCGCGAGGGCAGGACCACGCTGCACGTCCCGGACTTCTCCGACCGCTTCGTCAAGGCGCTGTACGCCACGTATCTCTCATATCTGCCGGAGGGGGAGTTCGCCTACGACCTTGTTCAGCGCTCCGACGACCGCGGCTGGCTGGCCGAGTTCCTGAAGTCGCCCTCGGGCGGGCAGGTGTTCGTCTCCGTCACCAGGCCGGGGATCACGCGGGGGAACCACTGGCATCACACCAAGACGGAGAAGTTCCTGGTGGTCAGCGGCACGGCCGTGGTGCGCTTCCGCCGCGTCGGCGGGGGTCTCCGGCGACCGCCCGCAGCCGATAGACATACCCCCCGGCTACACCCACAACATCGTCAACACCGGCCCGGACGACCTGGTCACGCTGTTCTGGTCCTGCGAGCCCTTCGACCCCGCCCGCCCGGACACGTTTTTCGAGGAGGTGTGAGGGGGCGGCGGCCGCCACGAAATAGGGTCCCTCCCCTCGTCGCCACGCTCCTCGGGATAGTGATCGACACAAACGGAAAAACGCCCGTTTGGTCGCCTACTTACCTTGTTGCGCTCCTCGGGACGACAGGTTTTGTCATCCCGAACGAGCGAAGCGAGGAGGGATCTTACTCCGCGCCAGCTCCCCACTAGGGTCCCTTGTCGTTCGCTCCTTCGGGACGACGGATTTTGTCATCCCGAACGAGCGAAGCGAGGAGGGATCTTACTCCGCGCTGGCTCTCCACCAAGATCCCTTGTCGTTCGCTCCTTCGGGACGACAGGTAAGCGAACGACTAGGCTCGCTGCGCTTCGCCTGTCGCCTGCTTATGTCATCCCGAGCGTTTGAAAGACTAGTTCCGCGGCGACTCCGCCAGGTGGCGGACCTCCTCCTCCGGCAGGTCGACGCACTCGGCGACAACAGGGATGCTGAAGCCCTTGTCAAGCATCCGGAGTGCGTTGTCGCGCTTTGCGACCTCCTCGCCTATCAGCTTGCCACGCTCCTCGCCGAGTTTCAACCCGCGCTGTTCGCCGAGCCTCATTCCTCGCTGCTCGCCGAGCCTCATCCCCCGTTCCTCGCCCTCCTTGAGCAAGTGCTCGGCCCACTCGGGCCGTCTATCCACGACCATTCTCTCCACCTCCACCAAATCCAGTGTTTCCTCCAAATCAGCAAGCCCTGTCTTGCGCGGCACCAGCACCCTCGTCAAAAAGACCGAGAAAGCGCGACGAAGATGAGCGCTGCCCCCGCTGCGAAGCACTCCGTCAAGCCTTCGCAACTGTTTGAACAGTTCCTCCGGAGCGCGGCTCTTCTCCATTTGAAAGAGAAGCGCCGCCAGGTTGTCGGTCCCCGAGAGCTCCTCGTCCGTGTAGGCGGCCGCGTCCAGCAGAAGGTAGTCCAGCGACGGGGCGTAGCGCGACAGAGCGCTCGATACCGGGGCCGCCAGCGCTTCAAGCGCGCAGGGGGCGTTCCATCTGCGAGTTCCCGTGTGGACCACCACCGGAAGCACGGGCGGAAGCCCCTCGTCGTCCACAAGCCTGCGCTTTATCAGGTCGTCGTAGAGCAGCCCGACGTAGGTCAGCAGGCGCACTGCCATCCACTTGTCCTCGGCGGACTGGAACTCTACAAGTATGCACAGGTAGAGCGTCCTGTCCTTGAGTTTGACCCGCCAGACCACGTCGTCGATCCGCTCGCGCAGGTCGTCTGAAACAAAGTCGGAGTGCTCGCGAACCATGGAGTCCAAGTCGAGGTCCAGCTCCTGTACGATCTCCGGATCGACGAACTGCACGAGCAGGTCGCGCACCATCTCTTTATTTGAGAACAGATTCTTGTAGCCCCTGTCTTGATTGACCATGTCTGAATTATAGGTGCGGAGGAGGGTTTTGGCAAGGACGAGGGGCGAGAGGCCCTCCCCTCGTCGCTTCGCTTGTTCGGGACGACAGGTTTGGTCATCCCGAACGTCTGCTTATGTCATCCCGAGGCGGGTTTATCGCCGAGGGATCTAGCGTCGTGCCGCCTCGCAACAAGGTCCCTCCCCTCGTCGCTACACTCCTCGGGATAGTGATCGACACAAACGGAAAAACGCCCGTTTGGTCGCCTACTTACGTCGCTACACTCCTCGGGACGACAGAAATTGCCATCCTGGACGCCTGCTTATGTCATCCCGAGGCGGGTTT
>JAKJGK010000088.1 GCA_022704435.1 Synergistota bacterium
CGCCATCGAGCGCGCCGGCAGCGACGACCCGGTCAAGGTCCGCGACGCTCTTGAGGCTACCAAGGATCTCAAGCTTCTGCACGCCACTCTCACCATGGACGAGTTCCACAACCCGAAGGACAAGGAAGGCATCATACTCAGGGCCGACACGGAGACCCAGAAGGCCGTGTTCATGATGAGGATCAAGCCGTAGCATATCTGGAAGCGCAACCTGGCTGAGACTGCCGTAGGTTTACGCGCTAGCGGCTAGCGAACCGGGGGGAGGTCGCCATGCCTCCCCCCTCTTTTTTCAAGGGGGTTGAAACACATGGATCACATCGCATCCGAGCCAGGATGGGCGCCGCCGCTCCCGGACTACTCCCCGGATAGCAGGGTGCCTCCCAGGGGGGCCGTCCCGGTCGAGTACACCTGGGATCTGTCGGCGATATACGAGTCCGACGAGGCGTGGGAGTTGTCGTTCAGCGCTGCCGCGTCGGAGTTGCGAGAGCTGACCTCCTACGCCGGAAGACTGTTCAAGTCGCCAAGGGCCCTGCTGGAGTTCCTGCGCCTCCAGGAGAGGGCCGCGGAGCGCCTGGGCAAGCTCTACGCCTACGCCACCATGAAGAGCCACGAGGACACCTCGCAGCCTCTGTACCAGGGGTTGTCCGACAGGGCCGGCACCCTGTACTCCTCGTTCGCGGCGGCCTGTTCCTTTTTCAGCCCGGAAGTGCTCGCCGCCGGCGAGGAGCAGGTGCGTAGATGCATGGAACACCTTCCCGAGCTCGCACTGTACCGTCACTTCTTCGACAACCTGCTGCGCTCCCGGGAGCATGTTCTGTCCAGGAGCGAGGAGGAGCTGCTGGCGCGCTCGGCCGAGGTGGCGCGGACCGCCGAGTCGGCCTTCTCTCTGCTTACCAACGCGGACATGACCTTCCCCCGCGTCACCGACGAGAGGGGCGAGGAGGTCGAGCTGTCCGAGGAGCGCTACTACCCCCTGAGCCGCTCGCGCGACAGGCGAGTCAGGCGGGAGGCTTACGAAGGACTTCTCGGCGCCTACAAAGCGCACCGAAACGCGCTAGGCGCGCTCTACTCGGGCAGCGTCAAAGGGGACATCTTCTACGCCAGGTCGCGCAGGTATCCATCCTCCCTGGCCGCCTCGCTGGATGCCGACAACATACCCGCAGACGTCTACAGCAACGTGATAGACACGGTGAACGACTCGCTCGACGCGCTTCACGACTACATGAAGCTTCGGAAGAGGGCCCTGGAACTGGTCGACCTTCGCATGTACGACCTCAACGTGCCGCTCGCTGACGAGCCCGACGACCCTATTCCCTACGCGGACGCCGCGGGCATGGTGGCCGAGGCGCTGGCTCCGCTGGGCACCGAGTACGGCGACCTGCTCCGCGAGGGGTTCGAGTCGCGCTGGATAGACGTGTACGAGAACCAGGGCAAGAGGAAGGGCGGCTATTCGTGGGGGTGCTACGGCGTCCACCCCTACGTGCTGCTGAACTACGGGGGCACCCTGCGCGACGTGTTCACCCTGGCGCACGAGATGGGACACTCCCTTCACACCTGGTACTCTCACAAGAATCAGCCGCAGGTATACTCCGACTACACGATCTTCCTCGCCGAGGTGGCGTCGACCGTCAACGAGACGCTGCTGCTCGAGTGGATGCTGGACAAGGCCTCCCGCGACGAGAAGGTCTTCCTGCTGAACCACTACCTCGACCAGGTCCGAACCACGATCTACCGACAGGCGATGTTCGCCGAGTTCGAGCGGGACACGCACTTCGCGGCGGAGCGGGGGGAGGCGCTGACATCAGACTTCCTGTGCGGAGCCTGGCGCGAACTCAACGCACGCTATCACGGCCCGGAGATGTCCCCGGACGACCTGATCGAGGTCGAGTGGGCGCGCATCCCTCACTTCTACTCGGCCTTCTATGTCTTCAAGTACGTGACGGGCTTCGCAGCGGCATCCATGCTGGCGCGCCGTCTCCGAGAGGGCGGCGCCGGAGAGAGGGAGCGCTACCTGCGCTTCCTGTCGCGCGGCAGCTCCGCCTACTCGCTGGACATCCTGAAGGAGGCGGGCGTGGACATGACCACGCCGGAACCCCTGCAGGAGGCGGTCGCCTCTTTCAGGGAGAAGACGGCGATGTTGGCGGGGTTGCTCGGAGTGGCTTGAACAGCTCCCGGCAGGCGACCTCGAGCCTTTTGACCATCTCCCAGCCGGGGTAGGAGAGCCCCTTGGACGACGAGTAGACGCACTGGATCTCCCACGACATCTCCTCCATGCCGTCGAACGCCACGGGCGCGAGGCGGCCCGAGGCGAGGCTCCCGCGCACCGACAACGAGCTCGTTATCAGGACCCCTGTCCCGGCCTCGGCCAGCCTCCTGGCGAGCTCGATCTCGTCGGTCTCCACCTGCGCGCCGAAGCGGATGCCGTTGCGGAGCAGGAAGTCGTCCACGTAGGTCGCAAGCGGGCAATCCCCGCCGAATCTTACCAGGGTCTGATCCCCGGCATCCGAGTGCTCCGCCCTTCCCGCATCGGACCATGGGTGCCCCGCCGGCGCCACCAGCAGGAGCCTGTCCTCCCCGAGCGGGCGATAGGTGAGGGCAGGGTCTCGCGAGAAGGGGAAGGTCTTGCCCATGATGACCATCTCGGCGTCTCCCCGCTTCAGCTCCCTCAGTATCTCGGTGGTGTTGCCCGATGTCACGGAGACGGAGACGGAGGGAAACTCCCTTCTGAACGAGGCGAGGGTCCCGGGCAGTATGTGATGTCCGGCGAAAGGGGAGACCCCCATCTCCAGCCGCCCCGACCGCAGGGCGCGCATGTCGCTGAAGCGCGACGGGATCTCGTCGGCCTGGCGCAGTAGCTCGGACGCCAGCACGTGCAGGGCCCGCCCCTCCGGCGTCAGGGTTATGGAGCGTCCACGCCTCTCGAACAGGCGCACCTCGAAGCTCCGCTCGAGCGCCGCCACCTGCTGGCTCACCGACGGCTGTGAGAGAAACAGCCTGTCGGCGGCCTGCCTGAAAGACCCCTCCTCGACAATGGTGCAGAAGATCCTCAACTGGTGCAGGTTCATGTCTCGCCACCTGTTATAAGTATTTCTGAAGCATTATATCATTATTTCTTTCTTGCATATTATATCATCTGGTGTATCTTTATGCTGAATAGTGTCGCGCAGCACCGTCCGCGCCAGGGCGGGCGCGCCTTGAAGAAGGGTGAAGTTCCATGGTCGAATCCAGCCGCGGCATCAGCCAGGCGATAGTTCCCGCAGGCCCGGACTACCTCATACACCTGTGCAGGGAGCTCCTCCGCCGTCCCGGGGTCTCGGGCAGGGAGGGAGAGGTGGCCCGATTCACAGCCGAGAGCATGCGCTCCCTGGGTTTCGACTCCGTGACGGTGGACTCCTACGGCAACGTAGTCGGAGAGGTCCTGTTCAGCGATGCGGGGCCAAGGCTGCTGCTCACGGCTCAGATGGATCACGTGGACGCCGGCGATGCGGCCGAGTGGACTAAGTACCCGTTCGGCGCGTTTATCGAGGGGGGGCGCATCTACGGCAGGGCCGCGTCGGATCAGAAGGGCGCGCTGGCTGCCATGATGACCGCAGCGTCCATCCTCAAGCGGGAGGGGGGCGACCGGCTGCGCGGAAGGCTGTTCGTCGCAGGAGCGGTGCACCAGGAGACATTCGAGAGGGTGGCGTCGAAGTCGATCGCCGACCTGACAGGGCCCGACTGCGTGATAGTGGGAGAGGCCTCCGACCTAATGCTCGAGCGCGGCCAGAGGGGGAGGGCGGAGATCCGGGTCGAGGTGCTCGGAAGGATGGCACACTCCTCCCATCCGGAGTTCGGCGTGAACGCCGGGGACGTTATGGTGCGCTTTCTCTCGTTTCTGAAGGGGCACTTCAAGCCGCCGAAGGATGATTTCCTGGGCGAGGGGATACTCGTGCTCACGAGCCTGTCCTCCTCCCCCTCGCGCTGCGCCGGGGAGGACGGACGCGAGCCTCGCCTGGACGGCGGGGCGATACCGGAGAGATGCACGGCCCTGTTCGACAGGCGCCTGCTGTCGGGGGAGACTCTCGAGGGCGTCGCCTGCCAGTTCGACGAGATCGTCGGCGACGCGTCCAGGGCCATCCCGGACCTACGTGCGGAGGTCTCGCTCCCCGTGATGGAGGACCGGTGCTACACGGGGGCCCCCATCAGGGGGAACCGTTTCGCGCCCGCCTGGACGGTGCCGGAGGAGTCCCCCTTCCTGCGGACCCTGTCGCTCGCCCTGGACGAGGCCGGGTTGCGCTCGCGGATCTCGCCTCGTCCCGGCTTCGGCACCAACGGCTGTCACTACGCCGCCGAGCGAGGTCTTCCCACCGCGATCTACGGCCCGTCCAGGCGGGAGTTGGTACACACGGTGGACGAGTATATCGACATCAAGTCCCTCTTGGACTCGTGCGCAGGCTACGTCGCGATGGCGCGCAGGGTGCTGGCCGAGGGTGCACCGAGCGCCCGAGGGTAGGCGCGTCTTTCAGAAAGGGAGGTTTTTGGATGGGACATCCTGTCGGTTTGAAGTGCGTCCTGTGCGGCGAGGAGTACAAGCCGGGCTCGGTGGAGTACACATGCCCGGCCTGCGGCCTGGACGGGACTCTGGACGTGCTCTACGACTACAAGGAGGCGGCGCGAACCCTGACCGCCGATGCGCTTGCGGGCCGCGAGCGGTCGCTATGGCGATATGGAGAACTGCTGCCGATAGCGGACGATGCGAACATCCCGCGCCTGTCCGTGGGATGGACGCCGCTGTACGACTGCCCGGAGGTTGCACGGGAGTACGATGTCGGGCGGCTCATGATAAAGGACGACGGGCGGAACCCGACCGGCTCCCTCAAAGACCGGGCCAGCGCGGTAGGCGTGGCCAGGGCGCTCGAGACGGGTCAGAGGACCGTCGCCTGCGCGTCGACCGGGAACGCCGCCAGCTCTCTCTCCGGCTTCGCGGCCGTCGCGGGACTGCGCAGCTTCATATTCGTGCCGGAGAAGGCCCCTGTGGCCAAGATCACCCAGCTGCTTGTATACGGCGCCAACGTGGTGCTGGTGAGGGGGGATTACGCGGACGCCTTCAACCTGGCGACCGCGGCCATCGACAGGTACGGCTGGTACAACCGCAACTGCGCGATCAACCCCTACCTGGTCGAGGGCAAGAAGACCTGCGCCATGGAGATGGCCGAGCAGTGCGGGTGGGATGTGCCGGACACGGTCTTCATTGCGGTCGGCGACGGCTGCTGCATCAGCGGGCTGTACAAGGGGTTCTACGACCTCAAGCTCGCCGGGCTGATCGAGCGCATCCCGAGGATAGTGGGGGTGCAGGCCGAGGGTGCAAGACCGATCCACGATGCCTTCAAGAGCGGCGCAGACAGGGTCGCCTTTGGCCCTGCCGACACCGTGGCGGACAGCATCTCCGTCGGCGCGCCGCGCAACTGGGCGAAGGCGCTGCGCGCGGTGCGGGAGTCGGTCGGCGACATGACGGTCGTAAGCGACTCCGAAATCCTGTCGGCGATACCGGAGATGGCTCGAAGGACCGGTGTGTTCGGAGAGCCCGCGGGCGCGGCGGCCTTCGCAGGCTTCCGCCGCATGGCCCGCGAGGGGAGAATAGGAAGGGACGAGAAGGTAGCCGTCGTCGTAACCGGCAACGGCCTGAAAGACATAGACAGTGCGAAAAAGGCGGTCGGGACGCCGATGGTTTCGGCCCCCGACCTGGAGGACTTCAACAGGCAGCTTGAAAGGAGTGGATTGCAGTGCTAGAGAATTCGCAGGAACTACTGCGCGACGCGGACCCGGAGATATTTGCGGCCATAGAGGAGGAGTTGTCGCGACAGAGGAATGGCATCGAGCTGATCGCATCCGAGAACTTCGTGTCCCGAGCGGTGCTGGCCGCCGCCGGCTCCGTCATGACCAACAAGTACGCCGAGGGTTACCCGGGCGCCAGGTACTACGGAGGCTGCCACTTCGTGGACAAGGCCGAGAATCTCGCGCGCGACAGGGCGAAGAAGCTGTTCGGGTGCGACCACGTCAACGTGCAGCCCCACTCCGGCTCGCAGGCCAACATGGCCGTCTACTTCTCCGTGCTGCAGCCTGGGGACACGATCCTGGCCATGAACCTGGCGCACGGCGGACACCTGACCCACGGCTCGCCGGTCAACTTCTCGGGCAGGCTGTACAACATCGTCCCCTACGGCGTCAGCAGGGCGACGGAGACCATCGACTTCGCGGAGGTCGAGCGTCTGGCCATGGAGCACAGGCCGAAGATGATAGTCTGCGGCGGCTCGGCCTACCCGCGCGAGATCGACGCGGAGAAGTTCAGGGAGATAGCCGACAAGTCCGGCTCGCTGCTCTTCTTCGACATAGCCCACATTGCGGGCCTGATCGCCGCCGGCTACCACAAGGACCCGGTCCCGTTCTGCCACTTCCTCACCTCGACCACGCACAAGACCCTGCGCGGCCCTCGCGGCGGCATGATCATGTGCAAGGAGGAGTATGCCAAGGCAGTCGACAAGAACATATTCCCCGGCATGCAGGGCGGGCCGCTGATGCACATAATCGCCGCCAAGGCGGTGGCCTTCGGCGAGGCCCTTCAACCGTCTTTCAAGGACTACCAGAGACGCGTCGTCGAGAACGCGCGCGCCCTCGCCGAGGCCCTTCTGTCCCGCGACTATCACCTGGTCTCCGGTGGCACGGACAACCACCTCATCCTGGTCAACCTGACCGACAAGGGGGTAACCGGCAAGGACGCAGAGGCCGCGCTCGACAGGGCGGGGATAACGGTGAACAAGAACGCGGTGCCGTTCGACACCCAGAGCCCCTTCGTAACCAGCGGCTTCCGCATCGGGTCTCCAGCGGTCACCACGCGCGGCTTCGGAGTCGACGACATGAAGACCATCGCGGGCTGGATAGACCGCGTCATCCGAAACATCCAGGACGACAAGGAGCTGGCCGCGATCAGGGCCGAGGTCCTTGAGAGCTGCAAAAATCACCCCCTGTACCCGGGGCTTGAGTAGAGGAGGGAGCGCATGTCCTATTCGATAGACCTGACGATCAACGAGCAAGGGCTCAAGAGCGCGGTGGAGGTGGCCAAGAGGCGCAACATAGTGATACCCACATTCAAACAGATGAAGAACCCCGACGCTCATACTCCGCCCGCCATCAAGGAGAGGCTCAGGAAGACCGGCCTGTGGGACGTGGACTCGGCGAACCTGTTCCGCATCACCTGGAAGAACGAGCCGACGAAGCACGGGGGCCTGTTCGGCAAGGTCAACTACCTGGAGTTCCCCAGGGAGCTCACCGGGGTCGACGCCCGCATCGTGGCCCTCGTGGGCAAGTGGTTCCCCACAGGGGCCCACAAGGTCGGCGCCAGCTTCGGCTGCCTCGCGCCGCGTCTGGTCACGGGCCAGTTCGACCCGGTGAGGCAGAAGGCCGTATGGCCCTCGACCGGCAACTACTGCCGGGGCGGCGCCTACAACGCGCAGCTGCTGGGGTGCGAGTCCATCGCCATCCTGCCCGAGGGTATGAGCCGCGAGCGCTTCGACTGGCTGAAGACCGTGGCGGGGGAGATAATCGCCACCCCCGGCACGGAGAGCAACGTCAAGGAGATCTACGACAAGGTGTGGGAGCTCCGCCGCACCCGCGACAATATCGTGGTCTTCAACCAGTTCGACGAGATGGGCAACCACCTGTGGCACTATGAGGTCACCGGGAGCGCGATGGAGGAGGTTCTGCGCGAGGTGATGGGAGAGAAGGACCGCTACGCCGGGGTCGTGGTCACTTCCGGCTCGGCGGGCACGACCGCCTGCGGAGACTACCTGAAGAAGCTCCATCCGACCAGCAAGTTCGGGGTGGGCGAGGCCCTTCAGTGCCCGACCCTGCTGGAGAACGGATTCGGCGCCCACAGGCTGGAGGGGATCGGCGACAAGCACGTCCCGTGGGTCCACAACGTCAAGAACACCGACCTCGTCATGGCGATCGACGACGAGGACAGCATGCAGCTCATCCGACTGTGCAACGAGCCCGAGGGGCACGAGTACCTCAGGCAGATCGGCGTGAAGGACGCGTTTATCGAGCAGCTTCCGCTGATGGGGATCTCCGGCGCGGCCAACCTGCTGATGGCGATCAAGATGGCGAAGTACTACGAGCTGGCCTCCAGGGACGTCATCCTGACCGTCCTGACCGACTCGATGGAGATGTACGGGTCGCGGGTCAGGGAGATGCAGGACGAGGAGGGCCCGTACAGCGTATGCAAGGCCGCCGCGAACCACGCCCGCCACGTGCTTGGCGTCAGAACCGACGGGGTGCTGGAGCTCACCTACCCGGAGAGAAGGCGAGTGCACAACCTGAAGTACTACACCTGGATAGAGCAGCAGGGCAAGACCTCCGAGGAGCTGAACGCCCAGTGGTAC
>JAKJGK010000089.1 GCA_022704435.1 Synergistota bacterium
ACCCCGCCTCCGCAGGACGAGCGTATCCCGCCGACGCCTCCGCGGGCCAGCGAGCCCCACATCGCGGGCCTGTGGCGACTGAGGAATCGTCTGTGCGCAGGCGGCAGGGACATTATTCTGATGCGGGCGGCGAGCAGGTTGTAGTCGGCCCACGATCCGCGATTCCCGGCGGCGGCTATCCTCAGCGACTCGACGCCACCTGACGACTCGAGCGCCCCGCAGAGGCGGTTCAGCCAGGGGCATGTCAGCCAGAAGGTGGTGGGAAAGGGGCGGTCCCCCCTCAAGGGTGCGCAGGTCACCACCGCCGGGAAGCCGTGCGAGCAGCGGACCGCGACGTCAGAGACGATCGAGGCGTCGAACCTGCGGCCCGACGTCTGGCCTGCGAGGGCCCTGGCGTCGCGCGCCGCCAGCCTCCGCCCATGAAGAAGGGGGCGTTTTCGCCCCCGCGCGTACAGCCTGTCGCCGACCTTCACTTCGTCGGCTTGCCTCGCTTCTTAGAGGCCTTTGGATTGTTTCGCTTGCTGTTGAGGTCCGCTATCTTCGCCTCGCTGGCCTTGAGATAGCTGGAGAGCTTCTTTTCGAAGGAGTCCCGGGGGTCGTCGGGTGCGGAGGCCATTCCGACCGGGGTCCTTGGCCCGTAGGATCCTCCCTGGGACGGGGCTGCGCGAGGGGCGTCGCCCTTCTTGAGGGACAGGTCTATGCGCCCTTTTTCATCGATCTTGATCACGCGGGCCTGGAGCTCCTGCCCCATGGCCAGAACATCCTCGACTTTCTTGACGAAGCCGTGGGACAGCTCCGAGATATGTATCATCGCCCTCTGTCCGTTTTTAATCCGCACAAAGGCGCCGTAGGGCATTATCTGCTCCACGACGCACACTACCATCTCGCCCGGCGCAAGGGGAGTGATTCCGGTCAATTTTTCTTCCGCCATGCAGTTGTCAACCCTCCACGATTGTTTGGTGAATCGCTCTCGCTCTGTCGCTCGTATGGACCAGTTGCTCTTCTTATGTCCCAGACCACCCCCGCAAGTCGAGTTCGCGCGCGGCTAAACGTCCGTCCATCTCCACTTGAGCTCGCTTCCCGAGGAGAAGTTCCTGACGAGAAGCAGTCCGCGGACCCTCCACGCCTTCAGAGGATTATACCAGACCAGCAGCGTCCCGCTGTCCTTGTTGAAGATACTTTTATTCAACCCGTTTTCCATCACGGGGTAGTAGAGGGCAAGCACGGAGTCTCCCTGCTCGGCGCCTCGGGGCTTGCCGGGATGCCACTGAAGTCGGTTGCGGATCTCAAGCGGCAGCCCCGACACACGGCCCAAGGCGCGGACGCTCCTAACGGACGACCATTTCACTCCGCGAGCGGGGCCGGCTTCGTACCTGGTCACGGGGCATTGCCTGAGGGTCACTCCCGCACTTATCACCATGGTCAGGCTCTTGACGAGCTCCCCGGCCCCGGCGAAGGCACCGCCCGGCAGGCTGAAACCCTTGACCCGGGCGTCCATACCGGCACCAAGCAGGGTGGAGCCCAGGGCCCGCTGCGGCGATCTCAGGGGGCGGGTATCCACCTTGCGCGCGATACCTCGCGCCGACACGCTCCGCCTGTCGGCCCCGATGGAGTGGACCCTGGCCTTGCCGAGGAATATCCTCGCCAGGAAGGTCCTTATATCCTCACTGATCACCCTGTTCCTCTCCCAGGGCGGAGAGCGCCTTCACGATCCGCGAGAAGGGCTCCAGCAGGTCCATGGTGGCGGCCGCCTCCACCAGGATGGCCGAGGCGGCCCTGGCCTCCTCCTCCTTCGTCCTGGTCAAAGGGAGGGACATCCTCAGGGGGGCGCTGACGGAGTCAGCCTGCACCAGGTAGGACCCGGGGTCGTTCTGTCTCTCGAGGTCCCCCGCTGCATCGAGCGGGGATCTGCTCGTGGGGGCCAGCAGCACCGCCCTGGCCTTCGCAATGCGCGCCAGGGACTCCAGGAGGTCTGCATCCCTGCATATCCACATCACCGGCTGTACCTCGACGGCGTTGACGATGTTCTCCAGGATCAGCTCCTCCCTGAGGTACACGTCGAGCGCGCCGCCGTACAGTATCTTCTCGATGCGGGACGGCTTGATCGGGTCGGTGTAGCGGAAGTCCGCCGGAATCCCCCTGAAGTCGGCCACCAGTGCCGCCCCCCTGAAGACTCCCTCCGAGCCGTCGACCAGCACGTACCCAAGGTGTTTTGCTCCAAAATGCGACGACACTCCCATGCTCCTCCCTGTTCAGGCGTAGAGGTCGAACTTGCCGTTGCCGACCGGACTGACCGGAGCCTTCTCCTGCTCGGGCGCCGCCGCCTCCCGGCGACCGCGCCTCTTCCCCCCGCGTCCCTTGCCCTCCTGCTCCTCCCTGCGCTTTTTTCTTCCTATGCGCTCCTCCTCGGCTGAGGGCTCCGCCTGCTGCACGGAGGTGTCCCTGTGCTCGGCCGCGGCCAGGCCCTCCCCCTGTCGACCGGCCTGGGCGGCCGCGGCCGAGGGGTCGCGCGTCTGCTGCGCCGTGTGCTCCAGGTTCCAGTGCGCGAGCTGCATATTGACGGGATTGACCACGAGAATTCCTCCTTCCGGGCAACTTCCAGGCAATCAGGCCTGTCAGTGGTCGAACGGCCTGATGACTACCTCGCCCTCGTGGTATATGAACGAGCAGAAAGTCTGCTTCTCCCTGACCACGTAGGTCACGCCGCGCACTGTCACGGTGACGCCAGGGTGGCAGGTCCCCTTCACTCGGACGCACCCCCTGGCCTTGCTGCTCTCCATCTGGGCGTCTATCTCCTTGAGCTCGTCGGCGGCCGCGATCAGCTGGCTCTGGGTCTGGAACTTGGCCTTGGTCAGGCTTATCATCAGGGCCCTCTTGTTCTCGTCCAGCTGCTCCGACTCCTCGGCCTTCTTCAGGAAGGCCAGGTTCGCCTCGATCTTCGCAGCCTTCTCCTCGTTCTCGGCCAGCGAGGCCAGGACGACCTTCTTTCTCTCGGCCAGCTCGGGAAGCACCCCCACCGCCACCTCGGTCCTGGTGCCCATCTCGCTGCCGAGGGTCAGGCAGGTCACCTCGTGCCCAGCCTGGATCTTGCCTCCGGCTATCTGGGCCTTGGTCCCCCCCAGCACGGTTATCTTTCCGTTCGCGCCCAGGTCGCTGTGGAGCACCGCGTTGTTCACGTTGATGTCCTTGCCGCTGCGCAACTTGGCCTGGTCCACGAAGCCGGCGCTTATGTCGCCGTCGGCCTGGAGGAGGGCCTTGTTCATTCCGCGCACTCCCCCGGTTATCATGATGTCGCCCTTGCTCGAGAGGTGGGCCCCCTCGACCACTCCCCTGATCTCTATGTTGCCGGAGGTGTTTATCTCGAACCCCTCGCGGACGGCGCCGTTCACCACCACCGCCCCGATGAAGTTGATGTTGCCTATGCTGAAGTCGACATCCCCGTCGACCTGGAAGACCGGGATGACGTTGAGCTTGTTCCCCTTCATCACCAGGTTTCCGTCTATCATCGCGTGCAGCGAGAGGCCGTCCTCGCTGACGTAGGTTCCGGCGCCGGCCGGAAGCGGGCGGTCCTTGCCGGGCTTGCCCTTCAGGGGCTCCCCTCTCACGGTGACACCCGGATTCCCCTCTGTCGGGGGGTGTTTCACTGCCAGGAGCTGGTCCTTGAGTATGATGGTGACGTTGCTCAGGTTTCTGAGGTCGACCTTTCCTCCGTCAACCTCCTCCTTGGGCCTGCCGCTGCCGAACTCGACCTTGTACTCCACCTCGGCGTCCACGCCGTCGGAAGGCGCCACGCCGTAGGCGACGGGGATCCATATCTTGCCGCTCCTCTCCGAGATGAGCGACGCTACAATCGAGGAATCCACCCCCTCGACGATCCCCTTTTCGCGGAGGAACAGGAGCGCCTGCTCCTCGGTCGGCCAGGGCAAGTCGGCGAAGGGCGGCTCGACCCAGAGCTCGGCGGTCAGCCCGTCAGGGCTGACCCTTACCTCCATCTCCGCCTGTTTTTCGACGGACGGGTCCCTGTCGGCGATCCTCCGGGGCTCAAGAGACCGCTCTTTGGCGTAGACCTCCACGGCCGCGGAGTCGTACTTCTGGACTCCGTGAGACTTCAGAAAGCCGACCACCGAAGACAATGAAAAGTCGGCATCCTCGCGGGCTCTCAAGTAGAGCCCGTCCTCATGGATCTCCAGCGCGTATTTATCGATCGCCATGCGCTTTCCCTCCCCAAAGAATAGATGGCGGGCCGGGGCGGTCTCCAGGTCCGCCGCCTGCTAACGAGACGCCAGCATCACCCTGAGAGAGGCAAGGGCCTTGCCGTGTATCTGGGACACCCTCGACTCCGTCACGCCCAGGATCCTTCCTATCTCCTTGAGCGTCAACCCTTCGTAGTAGTAGAGCGACACGACCTGCATCTCCCGCTCCGGCAGCCCCTTGAGCGCCTCCGCCACGCGCGTCGCCTCGTCCTCCTCCTCCAGCAGTTCGCCCGCGCCCGCCCCCTCGTCGGGGATGATGCCGTCCCTGCTGACTTCGCCGTCCTCCAGGGCCAGAACCTCGTCCAGCGATACTATGTAGCTTCGACTCGAGAGCTCCAGTGCTTCGCGGTACTCTTTCTCGTCCGACCCCATCGCCTCCATGACGGCGCTGTCGGTGAGCGCTCCCTTCTCCTGCATCACCCTGTCCATCGCCCTGCCGAGCTTCTGGAGCTTCTCCCTGCCCGACCGGGAGATCCAGTCGTACTTCCTGAGCTCGTCAAGGATGGCGCCTCGTATTCGCGGCACCGCGAAGGTCTGGAAGGAGAAGCCCTTGGACACGTCGAACCGGTCGATCGCGTCCAGCAATCCGAACACGCCGAAACTCAGGAGGTCGTCGTAGTCGAGCCCCGACGGGGGCGACACCGCCATGCGCGCCGCCACGTACTTCACCAGGGGCAGGTAGCGCCTGACGATCTTCTCCTTGCTGCTCTCGTCTCCGGCGGCCAGGTACTCCGCCCAGAGGGCCGCGTCCGAATCCTTGAGGGCCAACTGGACCCCTCCTACCCGCGAAGAAGGTAGTACAACAGCGCGAAAACGCCGAATACGACGACGAGCCCCGGCACGATCCTCTTCAGGTCCCCCGCGAGCCTGCCCCCGGCACCGGCGAGCGCGAACTGCGGGGCGGTCTTGAGGCGAAGATCCGCGCTGACCTTGGCCACTCCCTCTATGCCCTTGCTGACAGCCAGTCTTATCAGGGATTGACCGCTGGGAAGCCTCTCGACCGAGATAACGGGGAAGACCGGGCTCTCGCCGGACTTGCTCAGAATCTTGCCGACTACGTTCGACAACCCCCCGGTCATCTCAATCTCCACGGCGAGCAGGTCGCCGGGGAGGATCTCCGATACCGGCTTGCCCTTGACAGGGTCCACCAGGGGCTTGCAGTTTATCTGAACCTTGCCCACAGCGCCAGCCAGCGACACCTCCTGAGCGGAGGTTGCGGCGGCGGGCTCCTCTCTCTCCCCCAGCCCCCCCAGTTCAAGCCTAGCCTTGTTGAAGGTCTCGGTGGACAGCTCGAAGACTATCTCGTTGTGGTAGACGAGGGCGAACGCCTTCTCAAGGGAGGCCACGACCTCCTCCCTCGCCTTGGGGGAAGTGTAGAGCATGTTGACCGCGGTTGGGGAGAACACGTCTCTGAGGAGCTTGCTGACCTTGGGGAAGAGCGAGCGGTCGGGGTTGTTGCCTATCTTCTGTATGCCGTTTCGGACAGCCTCCCAGTCGGCGTTGATCGTAAAGGTGGCCGGCAGCTCCCTGCCGCTGACCCACAGGGTGGTGTCGACGATGTTCCCCGACCGTCCTTCGGCGATGATGCAGGCCGCGCCGCCGACCTCCCCCTTCTTCCTGGTCTCGAAGCGAAGTTTTATGGCCAGGTAGGACGGGGAGAGGGTCTGAACGAGGCTCATTATGTGGGCGGGGTCGCCCGCACTGGACGAGAGCAGGACCCCGAGGGCCTCCCTTGTGCAGCCGAACAGCGAGCACAGCTCCTCGACCGTGTCGGGGGGCAGGCTGTCGACTACGGAGGTCTTTCTCGCTGTTTCCGCTGTTCCACCCTCCGCGGGCGGAACGGGGTTCTCCTCTGTAGTGCTTCCGTCAAGGGTTTCGAGTTCAGGATCCATTTTCTCATCTCCCTTCTTCGGCTGGGTTATATCTCGATCTTCCCCTTCCCGAGGATCTTGACCGCGAGCATCCAGTCCACGGTCGAGAACTCGACGGTGCGCCCCTTGTTCCCGCCCACGTCGGAGTTCACAACCTGTATTCCGGCTTTCTTCAGCAGGTCCGCCGTCTCCTTGGCGTTGCGGGCGCCCACCGCGAGGAAGTCGGTTTCCGCGCCGGGGAGCGCGAACATCTGAGAGCCCCCGGCGAACTTGGCCTTCAGCCGCGACCGGACGGCCCCCTTGGCGCACACCATCTCGATGAGGGTGGGCACAGCGGTGTCCGCGAACTTGCCCGGCTTCTCGAGGGCCTTGGCGCTCGCCCCCCTGCTGTCGGGCAGCATGATGTGCGCCATGCCGGCGACCTTGGCCGTCTGGTCGTAGAGCACGAGTCCTATGCAGGAGCCAAGCCCCAATGTGATGAGCATCTCGGGGGATGTCACCACGATAATATCGGCCATACCCACGTGATGGGCCTTAACCATGGATCAGAGCACCTGCAGCTTTCCGAAGAGTATTTCGAGCGAACCCGGGTCCGGCAGAAGGACGATCTTGCCGGAGACGTTTCTGTCCAAATCTCCCACCGCGAGGGTCGTGTCCACGATCAGGGCGTGCTCGCCGGACTGGCCGAAGATCGAGGCCACCACCTGCAGCACCGAGCCCATCATATCATGAGCGACCCCCGGCACGGAGATGCTGTGCGCCCCCCCGATCAGAACATTGACGGCATTCAGGAACGAACTGAGTATTATGTTCCCCACCTCGGTGAGCACGCTGTCCCGCATCTCGTCCGGCACGCCCTCCGGCCCCATCCCCATCTGCTGCATCAGCATCAGGTCCACCAGGGCCTGGGCGTCCTCCTCGGCCTGGAAGAATATGAGACTGCACGAAAAGTCCCCGTCCGACCTGACGAACACGGCCGCGACCTCGGTCAGAGGGTCCCCGTAGTACTCCGACAGTTCGTATATCGAGACTAATTCCGCCTTGGGCACCGCCATGTCGACCGTGCGAGAGAGCATGACGGAGAGGGCGGTCGCGGCGTTTCCCGCACCGATGTTGCCGACCTCGCGCATGGCGTCTAGCTGCAAGTTGCTGAAATCTCTCAAGTCCATGAGTATGGCCGCGCCCCTCCCGTTGAATTATTTTCCGTGCAGACCGGCCACGTCGAGGATAAGGGCCACGTTGCCGTCCCCCAGGATCGTGGCGCCGGCTATCCCCTTTATCTTCGACAGGAAGCGTCCGAGGGACTTGATGACTATATCCTGCTGACCGATAAGCTCGCTGACGATAAACCCGACCCTGGTCCTGCCGGTCTTCACCACCACCACCGGGTACTCGTCCCGGCCGGCCCCCTCGGAGTCCGGCGTCTGGAGCACGTCGGCAAGGTCGCACAGGGTGAGGACCTCGCCGCGCAACAGGGTCGCCGGGGTGCCGTGCACGGTCTTCACGCTGGCCCGGTTCACCAGGATCGTCTCCTCAACGTTCTCGAGCGGCAATGCGTAGGTCTCGTCGCCAACCTTTATAAGAAGCGCCAGCACGATGGCCAGGGTCAGCGGCAGCCTCAGGAATACCCGCGTCCCGACGCCGAGCTCGGTGGAGACGTCGAATTGCCCGCCCAGCGACTCGACCTTGCTCTTGACGGCGTCCATGCCGACGCCCCGACCGGAGACGTCCGTCACCTTCTCGGCCATGCTGAAGCCCGGCAGGAAGATGAGGTTGACAATCTCCTCGTCGCTCATCGCGGCGGCGTCCTCCTCTGTGATAATGCCGTTTGCCAGGGCCTTGGCCCGCACCTTGGCGGCGTCTATCCCCTTGCCGTCGTCGGTGACCTCTATGATGACGCCGCTCCCCTCCTGGTAGGCGGAGATCTTTATCGTGCCCTTGGCAGGCTTGCCGGCCTTCTTCCTGTCCTCAAGCCTCTCGATGCCGTGGTCTATCGAGTTCCTGATTATGTGGACCATGGGCTCGCCGATCTCGTCGATCACCGTCCGGTCGAGCTCGGTCTCCTGCCCCTCCATCACCAGCGCTATCTCCTTGCCCAGCGACTTGGACAGGTCGCGCACCAGGCGCGGGAAGCGCTCGAAGATGAAGGAGACCGGGACCATGCGCAGCTTGGTCACCAGCTCCTGGATATCGCCGGAGATGCGGCCGAGCTGGGACAGCGGCTC
>JAKJGK010000090.1 GCA_022704435.1 Synergistota bacterium
TCCTGATATAATAATAGCACAAGGACAACAGAGTGGCGTTGACTCCTTGCAAAGGTCCCTCCTCGCTTCGCTCGTTCGGGACGACAAGTGCCGGTCATCCCGGCGTGATCGACAGCTGTCGCTCGGACAACAAGCGGATTGCGTTCCCGAAGCAGCTCGGCGGTTTGCTCGACGAGCGCGGGTGGACGAGGGAGCGATGTCTGGTTCTCTATAAAGCCGTCGATCGAGGAGTGGTGTTGAGTAGATGAGCATAAGAGCTGAAGTCATCGTCGTTACCCATGGCGGCCCCTCGATTGGAGGGGGGCACGTCAGCCGTTGCTCGGCGCTGGCGGCGGGTTTTGCCGCGTTCGGGGCGCCCGTCCGGTTCCTGGTGAACGGGGCGGCGGCGGAGATGCTGACGGGCGCGGGCGCGGTCAAAGTGGACGAGTCCTCGCGGGATGAGCCGCGGTGCTTGGAAGCGTGCGCGGAGAACTCTGCCGAGCCCGAGCGCACCAAGGTCGGCGGCATCTCCCTGACGGTGATCGAGGACCCGTTCGGCGAGGGGGCTGGACGGGTCGCGACGGAGGTCGCGGCGCGTGGCGCGGGGCTTTGCGTGGTCGACAGCTACGACGCGACGCCCGCCCTCCTGCGGGAGATTCGCGGGGCCTGTCGCCTGGCGCTGGTGGACGACTGCCGCGCCCGTCCCGTGGAGTTCGAGTGCGACGCGCTGCTGAACTACAACCTGAACGCGGCGTCCGTCGGCTACCGCCGCGGACACGCCGAGCTTCTGCTGGGTCCGGAGTACGCCCTGCTGCGAAGCGACTTCTGGAGCCTCTCGCCGGAGGAGGGGGCCGACCTGCTCGTAGTCCCCGGGGCGAGCGACATGCTGAACACCCTGGGGCGGCTTGTCGAGTGGTGGGGGGAGGACTGGCCGCGCGTCCAGATGGTCGCGGGGCCGCTGGTGCCGTCCGCCGTCTTTGCTTCCCTACGGGAGTCAGCGGAAGGGCGCGGCAACGTCTCTCTGGTACGCGCCCCTGGCGACCTGCCCGCCCGGATGGCCCGAGCCCGAGCGGTGATCTGCACTTCCAGCGTCACCTCCTACGAGGCCCTGGCGCTGCGCAAACCCTTGATTGTCTTCCAGACCGCGGACAACCAGGCCGAGATCGGGCGGAAGATAGCGCGCTGCGGCCTTGGCGCGAACCTCGGCGAGTGGGGGAGCTGGGGGCGCGAGGAGCTTTTGGCGGTCGTGCGGAACCTCCCGTCAGCGCCGGGCCCGTCGGTCTGCCCGCGCGGGGCGCGGAACGCCGCCGCCGCGCTGCTCCGCGCGCCGGGGGGCCGAGGGAGTTGAATACTGCCCCCGCAAGGTACGCAGCCGCGCTGCTCCGCAGGTCGAAGTGCCGCGGGATCCGACCGCCGAGTCTGTACTGCACGCCGCATCGTACCATCACTCGCCGCCCGTCCCATGTAACCGAGCCTTCTCTCTCTGCACCCGCCGCCCTGCTGCGCGCACCGCCGGGTCGCTATGACGTGATCGCCCACCTCCCTCCTCGGTCGTGATACAATTGCACCGCAGGCTTCAGGCCGGGGCGGACGCCGCGACCTCCGCCGCGCCGCGTTCCCGGCAAATTTCCCCCGGGGGTGATTGTCGATGTCGACAGGTTTCTTTGACGCTGTAAAGAACCGCAGGTCCTACTATGCCATCTCAAAGAGGAGCCCGGTCTCCGACGAGCGGATACGCGAGATCGTCGAGCACGCGGTGAAGTACTGCCCGTCGGCGTTCAACTCGCAGAGCGGGCGCATCGCGCTGCTGCTCGGCAGGGAGAGCGACGAGTTCTGGAGCATGCTCAGGGAGGCCCTTAGGAAGATCGTCCCGCCGGAGAAGTTCGGGCCGACGGATCGGAAGATGGACGGCTTCTCCGCAGGCTACGGCACGGTGCTCTTCTTCGAGGACGAGCGCCCGGTGAAAAAGCTCCAGCAGAGCTTCCCGCTGTACGCCGACCAGTTTCCGACGTGGTCCGACCACGCCTCCGGGATGCTTCAGCTCATCGTGTGGGCGGGCCTGGAATCCGAGGGATTCGGCGCGTCGCTTCAGCACTACGCGCCCTTGATCCACGAGGATGCGAGGCGCAGGTGGGGGTTCCCGCCCGAGTGGCGGCTTGTTGCCCAGATGCCGTTCGGCGCGCCGGTGGGGGCGCCGGGCGAGAAGGAGTTCGAGCCGCTGGAGGATCGAGTCAGGGTCTTCATCTGAGCGGACTGGAGGTTGTCGATGGTGCGTTTCAGTGGCGTTGATCCCGCATGGAAGCGAGCGAGCGTCGCACTGGCGGTCGCCCTGGCCTTTGTCCTGTTCAGCGCCGTCGCGGGCGCGTCGGAGGAGCGGGAGTTCCTCGGCGCAGCCGCCGGCAGGCGCTTGGCCATCAGGATAATGTCGCGCGAGATAAGCGCCGCTATGACACCCTGGAAGATCCCGCGTCCGGTGCGGAAGGCGACCGACTACTCCCGGCACGTCTGGGACGCGTGCGAGAAGTACGGGCTCGACCCCTTCCTGGTGGCCGCGCTGATCTGCGTGGAGTCCGAGGGGCGCGCGGATGCGGTCAACCAGAGCAGGGTCGGACTTATGCAGGTAAACGTGCAGGAGAACATGGGGTGGATCACTAGGCACTTCCCCCAGGTCAAGACCGTCGACCATCTGAAGAAGCCAAGAAACAACGTCATGGCCGGGACGTTCGCGCTGTCGGTCGCTATGGAGGGCGCAGGCGGCGTCAGGGAGGCGCTGTACGACTACCTGGGCGTGAATGATGAACGCAGGGTCGACAGGATCTTCGCCGTGGTGGACAGGATGAACATCGCCGCCCGCGCCGCCGGAAAGTAGGTCGAGCCGCTGGAGGATCGCGTCAGGGTCTTTGCCCGAGCTCGCTGAAACCGGCCTGCTGCTGCCCGGCTCGCGGTCGCTCCCTTTGGTAGGCGCCGTTGATGTGGCAGGCCAGTGTTATCCCGAGCCTGTGGTGGTGGTTGTCCAGGTCGACCTTCAGAAGGGCCTCCATCTCCCTCAGGTAGTTTCTGACCGTGTTGTAGTGGAGGTGCAGGCCAGCGGCGCACGCGCGGGCGTTGTAGTCCCGCGCCACCAGCATCGTCGCGAGTTCCTTCAGCGGCAGGCTGCGCCTGGCCTGGGAGGAGTCGGCCTCCTCTAGCGGCGCCCAGTACCTGGCCCAAACGTCCTTCGCCTCGGGCAGGCTGGTGATGCTCTGCAGCAGGCCGTACAGCGCCAGCTCCTCGTAGTGGTACACCCCCGGCGGAAGCGAGAAGTCGCGGAGCAGGGAGTATGTTCGTCGCGCCTCCTGGTAGGAGCGGGGTATCTCCATCAGGTCGGCCGCCCTTCCCCCGAACGAGAAGTGCAGCCCGGACTGGGCCGCGATCGGGGCCAGGCTTCTCTCCCAGCCGTCCGCCGTCGACTCGTCCACGAGCGTCACCAGGGTGTTCCCCAGCCTGTAGCCCGGAGAGGACGGCGACGACCACCGCGGCGACGACAGCCCGTCGGCGGTGGACACGATCAGCACCGTCACCGGCAGCGAGAGCGGTATCCCCAGCTCCTCCAGGTTTATCCTGATCATGGACGGGTCGCAGTACATGCCGAAGCACAGCCCCTCCAGGAACCTCTCCTTCCTCAAGACCTTCTTGCTGGTCAGTATCGCCGTCTCCAGCGCGGACGAGCGCAGCACCGTCATGGCCCGCAGCATCATCCTCTCCTGCCGGGCCGAGGGGGCGAACTCGCCGGGCGCAAGGCTCAGGAAGATGGAGATCGGCGTGTCCAGCCTCAGCCTGTAGACGGCGAAGTGCCTCACCGTGCCGCTGTTGCGCACCTCGACGCAGGAGTGGATCTGCCCCTTCCTGGGCAGCGGCTCCTCCTGCACCAGCGGCCAGTCCAGCGCCCCCTGGACCGCGTCGCCGCCCAGGATGCCCCCGTCCGCCAGGAACAGGTTGTTCAGGTCCAGCTGCGACGCCTGAACTATGAGGTCCCTGTCCAGGCTCTGCGCGAAGCCGGAGAGCAGCTTCCTGAGGTCGAAGCTCTCCTCCCAGAAGGCGCTCAGGTCGTCGGGGCGCTCCTTCATGCGCTCGTGGACCAGCACCGTGTGGATCAGCTCTATGACGTCGGTCCACCGGTAGTGCATCGGTATCTCCAGGATGGGGATCTGCATCCTGTCGGCCTCCTCGGTCATGCTCTCCGGCAGCCTGTGGTGAAACCGATCGAGCTTGAAGCCGGTCGCAGCCACCCCCTTGTCGTTCATGCGCCTTAGCAGGCCTGTGAGCTGCTCCGGGTCGTCCTTGAAGACGAAGCCGCTGCCCACCATGAACTCGCCACCCCTCATCCATCTGTCGGCGTCCGGCGCCTCGAGGACGGTGACCGCCGTGATCTCCCTGCTCATGCCGGCGCTCCCGGCGATTATCTGGAAGTCGGGGAACAGGTTCTTCTTCAAGAGGTCCGCCACGATCATAAAAAACACCCCTCCCGGCGATGCGTGTTACAGGTTGAACATCAACGGCAGAATAAATGGCACATGGTGACATTGTTTTTGCGTTGGCCAAAATTGATTTTATGTTAAAATCATGCTGTTGTAAACCCGAACGCGGATTTGTCAAGCATTTCGCCTTTCATGACAAGAAATGTCCGGGTTTTGGAAGTGGCTCTCGGTAACATCCATGTTGGCCCGAGCGGGCTGACATTTATCACGTGACGCAATATTCCATGAGTGGCGGGTCGCGCCGGGGATTGCCCGGCATATCCGCCGGAGTCGTCGTTCCTGAGGAGGACAGTCTATGAAACCGTTGGAGGGACTTGTAGTATTGGACATGACAAGGGTGCTCGCGGGCCCCTTCGCAGCCATGATGTTCGCCGACATGGGGGCCGAGGTCATCAAGATAGAGAGGCCGGACGGCGGCGACGACACCCGCGCCTACCCGCCGTTCCAGAACGGGGAGAGCGCGTACTTCATGAGCCTCAACCGGGGCAAGAGGAGCGTCACCCTGAACCTCAAGCACGAGAAGGGCAAGGAGATCCTGAAGTCCCTGGCCAGAAAGTGCGACATCCTCATAGAGAACTTCAAGCCCGGCACGATGGACAAGCTAGGCGTCGGGTACGAGGTGCTGAGCAAGGAGAACCCGCGCCTGATCTACGCCGCCAGCTCCGGCTTCGGCCAGACAGGCCCGTACAGCAGCCGACCCGCCTACGACCTGATAATCCAGGGGATGGGCGGCATGATGAGCGTCACCGGACCGGACGAGCACACCCCGACCAAGGTGGGCAGCTCCGTGGCCGACATCTTCGCGGGGCTGTTCGCTACGATAGGCATACTGGCGGCGGTCAACTCGCGGATGAGGACCGGCAGGGGGCAGCTGGTCGACGTGGCGATGCTCGACAGCATGGTGGCGGTGCTGGAGAACGCCGTCTCCCGCTACCTGGTGAGCGGCGAGGTGCCGCACCCCATCGGCAACAAGCACCCTTCGATAGCCCCCTTCTCGACGCTGGCGACGTCCGACGGCGCGATGAACGTCGCGGTCGGCAACGACGAGATCTGGCGCAGGCTGTGCGGCGTGCTGGAGATGAAGGAGTTCGAGAAGGATCCGCGCTTCGCCGACAACGCGTCCCGCGTTGCGAACTTCGACGAGCTGAAGGCCATCCTGGAGGAGCGCACCGGGAAGAACACCACCGATCACTGGCTGGCGGAGCTCGAGAAGGTCAGCGTGCCGAGCGGCCCGATAAACGACATCGCCCACGTGGTCAACGACCCCCAGGTGCTCGCGAGAAAGATGATCGTCGAGGTGCTGCACCCGGTCGCAGGGCTCATGAAGATCCCCGGAGTGCCTATCAAGTTCTCCGGAACCCCGGCCGAGGTGGAGGCACCGGCGCCGCTGCTCGGCGAGCACACGGAGAAGATACTGTCGTCCTACCTCGGGCTGAGCGACGCGGAGATCGCCGACCTCAGGAAGGACGGGGTCATCTAAAACGGAGCCCGACGCTAGGGTCCTCGGCGTCAGCACGGACCTGCCCGTCGCCCTGCATCCCGGCGGGGGAACAGGGCCGGTCCTGACGGTCAGGGAGGTATACGCCCGGACGATGAACCTGGAGGGCCGGCAGTGCGGCGCTGTGGACAAATCGGGTCTCGTCCGCCCGGGCAGGAGGTTCTCGCTGGTCACGTCGGAGCTCGACATGGGCCCAAGGACCGCGCTGGTCGACAGGCTGCCGCGGATAGAGGGCGACAGGGCGGACGCGCACATGAATGCGGTGCGGGGCTGCGTCCCGGGGCTTGCGGAGCTGATTGTCGGCGCGCCCGTCATATACGACCCGGCCCTGCCGCCGGGCGGGCCTAGGAGCCGGTGGATGCCGCTGGTGAGGGAGTGGCGAGGCCTTCTTAAGGGGGATCTCGAGGTGCTGGCCGCCCCGGCCTCGGAGGGGCGACTCCATGACCTGGCGGGCCTCGGGCCGGGCAGCACCCCGGCGGGCGACGACTTTTTGACGGGCTTCATCATCGGGTGCGTATGGACCGGACGACCGAGGCCGCCGATGCCGGACCTCTCCAGCACGACCTGGCTCTCGGCGGAGATCCTCCGCGACGCGGCGGAGGGGCTGGTCTGGAGGCGAGGAAGGGACGTGCTGGCCGCCCTTGCGGGCGACGAACCCGGGACGCTGCTCGAGGCGGCGGGCGGGATGATCAACTGGGGAAGCTCCTCCGGGAGGGCGTGGCTGGCCGGGCTGGCCGCCGCGCTCGACGGAGGAAGCGTTTCGCAAGAAAGGAGGATGATGCAGTGACCTCGGCCAATCAGCGCCTGGAGGTGGTCTCCAGGACGTACTACGACAGCGTCACCCTGATGCTGGTGGCGCGCGAGCTGCTGAAGCTGGACGGAGTGGGGGAGGCCTCCCTCAACATGGGGACCGAGGCCAACTTCAAGATCATGCAGGCGGGAGGGTTCGACCTCGCCGGGGTGGAGGCCACCCCGAACGACCTCATCATCGCGATAAAGAGCGATCCCGCCGCGGGCGAGTCTGTCCTGGACGATGCCCTCGCCAAGGCTAAGGAGTACCTGGCCAACCCTCCGGGGCGCAAGATGGAATCCGGCGGGGACTACAGGCCGAAGAGCCTCGACGGCACCCTGTCGCTGCTGCCGGACGCCAACCTCGCGGTGGTCTCGGTCGCGGGCCGATACGCGGGCGACGTGGCGATGCAGTGCGTGAACAGGGGACTCAACGTCATGATCTACTCCGACAACGTGCCGCTGGCGACCGAGATAGAGGTGAAGAAAGCGGCGGCGGAGCGGAAGCTGCTGGTCATGGGGCCCGACTGCGGCACGGTCATAATCCGCGGAAAGGCCATCGGCATGGCCAACGCCTGTCCGACCGGCCCTGTGGGCATTGTCGCCGCCGCGGGCACCGGGCTGCAGGAGGTCCACGTGCAGCTCGCGCGCCGCGGAGTGGGGACGCTGCACGGCATAGGCACGGGCGGGCGAGACGTCAAGAAGGACGTCGGCGGCATAATGTGCCTGCAGGCGGTCGACGCTCTGCTTCAGGACGACGAGGTCAAGATCCTCGTGGTGGTGGGGAAGCCGCCCGCTCCCGAGGTCGAGGAGAAGATTCTCGCCGCCGTCAGGGCGGGGGGCAAGCCGGCCGTCCTGGGGTTCGTGGGGGGAGCGGCCGGGAAGGACGAGGACGGCCTGTACGTCTGCCACGAGCTCGAGGAGACGGCTGCCGTGGCGGCGGCGCTCGCCAGGGGGGAGGACCCCTCTGCCGCGCGCAGGGCCCTGTTCGCGGAGTACGAGGCCCTGGAGCGCGAGGCGGAGCGAATCGGCAGGGGCAGAGGCCACCTTCGCGGGCTGTACTCGGGAGGCACTCTGTGCTACGAGGGGCAGCTCGTCGCGAAGGGCATAATCGGCCCGGTGTGGAGCAACGCGCCGCTCGACGGCTCCATGAAGCTGGCGGACAGCCTGGTCGCCACGGGGCACTCGATGGTCGACTACGGCGAGGACGAGTTCACCCAGGGGAGGCTGCACCCGATGATAGATGTCTCCCTCAGGGCTGACAGGATTGCAAAAGAGGCGCAGGCTCCCGGCGTGGGAGTGATTCTGCTGGACGTCGTGCTGGGCTACGGCTGCAACGAGGACCCGGCGGGAGGGCTGGCCGCGGGCATCCGCAGGGCGCGCGAGGCCGCGGGCGACCGCGTGGCGTTCGTCGCCTCCGTGTGCGGGGTGGACGGCGACCCGCAGAA
>JAKJGK010000091.1 GCA_022704435.1 Synergistota bacterium
GAAAGAGGCGCCGTGCTGCCGGGAAGGGTCGCGGACAGGGCGTTCGTCGACGCCGTCGAATACCGCCGCCTGTGCGACCTGGTGCACCCGGCGGTCATGGACGAGATGGAGAGGATGGCGGCCGCCATGGATGGATGGGTGGTGGCCGAGATCCCCCTGCTGTTCGAGGTGGGGGTGCCCTGGTGGGTGGATGCGACTGTCTACGTCTCCGCCCCGGCGGAGCGGCGCGTCGAGCGCAACAGCGCGCGGGGGTGGACCGAGGGGGAGATAGCTCGCAGGGAGTCCTTCCTGCTCCCCGCCGAGGAGAAGAGGCGGCTGGCGACCTACGAGGTCGACAACGGCGGAACCGTCGAGGAGATGATATCGCGGGCCGAGAGCCTGGCCGCGCTCTTCAGGAGGGCGAGCCGGCTGGTCCGCTGCGCCGTGGCCTTCGACGGGGAGGAGGGGCTGAGGCGCTACCTCGACCTTCTCGAGGACGGACGCCTGGCGGCGCGTCCCCTGGTCGTCCGGGGCGAGACCGCCTGCGGGCCTCTCCTCCAGCTCTCCTTCTTCACCCTCGAGAGCCTGTTTCCGATGCTGGCCGCGGGGGTTGCCGCCCGTGGCCCGTGCATCGAGAGGGTGCGCCGCCTGCGGTGGGAGGAGAGGCTGGAGATGCTCGGGGAGCTGCGGACATGAAAGTCATCACCAGCCACATGGGCAGCGATTTTGACTCCCTCGCGAGCATGGTGGCCGCATCAAGGCTCTACCCAGACGCGAAGCTGTGCCTCTCCGGCTCCGCCGGGCGAACCGTCCGCGAGTTCCTGAAGAAGAACGCCTCCCGCTGGACCGTACTGACTCCGCGGAAGGTGAAGTTCGACGAGATAACGCTCCTGGTGGTTGTGGACGCGAGGTCCAGGTCGAGGATCGGCCCGTTCGCCTCCCTGCTCGGCAAGAGGAGCGTCGAGGTGCACGTATACGATCACCACCCCCCCTCGAGCGACGATATCGACGGCAAGAGGGTCGTAATAGAGCCGCTGGGCGCTTGCACCACCCTCATGGTGGAGATGCTGCTGGAGAGGGGCGTCCCGATAGCGCCCCACGAGGCCACCCTGTTCGCCACCGGCATCTACGAGGACACGGGGGGCCTCACGTTCGGCGGGACTACCTCGCGGGACTTCGCGGCCGTCTCGCGCCTGAAGGAGCTGGGAGGCGACATCGCCTCCATCCCCTCCTTCATAGAGATGTCGCTGTCCGCGCCGGAGAGGCGCCTGCTGGATCTGCTGGTCGAGAACGCCTGGGAGCGCTTCATCAACGGGGCCAAGACGGTCTTCTCGGCGGTGTCCTACCCTGAGTACGTGGACGGCCTGTCCCTGTTCGTCCACCGCCTTCGCGACTACTTCGAGGCCGACGTCGCCATAGCAGCGGTGAAGATGGACAACAGGACCTACCTGGTGGGGCGGAGCTTCGAGGACGTGCTCGACGTGGCCGCCTTCCTGGCTCCGCTGGGAGGCGGAGGACATCCCCAGGCCGCCTCCGTGACCCTTCAAAATACCAAGCCTCTGCCGCTCGTGAAGGAGATGGAGCACCTGCTGTCGGGCGCGATAAAACCATCCCTGACCGCCGGCGACATAATGACCTCCCCCGTCATGGTGGTCCCCCCCGACTCCCTCGTCGACGACGCCTACAGGACAATGCTGCGCTACGGTCACTCGGCCCTTCCGGTGGTCAAGGGCAAGAACACGCTCGGCATGATCACGAGGAAGGACCTGGACAAGGCCCACCTTCACGGGTTCGGCAAGACCCTGATCCGCGAGTTCATGACCGAGGGGATAATGACCGTCCCGAGGGGGGCGTCGATCAGGGAGGTCCACCGCCTGTTCGTCATGCACAGCATCGGCAGGCTGCCCGTGGTCGACGAGGGGAGGATAGTCGGGATCATCACCAGGACCGACCTGGTCAAGGCCCTGTACCCGCTCTTCCTTCCCGCAGAGGAGCGAAGGACGGCGCCGGAGCTGCCCTGGATGGAGGATATCACCGTGCTCCTCGACGAACAGCTCGCCCAGAGGCAGAAGGACGTGCTCGCGGCGCTGGGAGGCCGGGCGGAGAAGCTGGGTATGAGGGCCTTCATCGTGGGAGGCATAGTGCGCGACCTTCTCCTGCGCAGGGAGAATCTCGACCTGGACATAGTGGTGGAGGGGGATGCCGTTCGTCTGCTGAGGAGCTTCGAGAAGGACGGGTTCAGGGTGTCGGTCCACGAGCGGTACAAGACCGGGACCATATCGTTTCCCGGCGGCCTGAAGGTGGACATAGCCACGGCCAGGAGAGAGTTCTACGAATTCCCGGTCGCCCAGCCGAAGGTATTCAGCGGCTCCCTGAAGCACGACCTGTACCGCAGGGACTTCACGGTGAACGCGATGGCGGTGTCGATCAACCCCTCCACCCGCGGCGTGCTGGTCGACTACTTCGGGGGCAGGCAGGATCTCGCCCGGAGGACGCTCAAGACCCTTCACAACCTCAGCTTCGTCGAGGACCCCACGCGGGTGATACGCGCGGTGCGGTTGGAGCAGCGACTCGGCCTGGCGATGGAGGACAACACCCTCAGGCTGGTCAGGAGCTGCATTCGCGGCGGACTCCTCGTCCGCCTGTCCGGGTTTCGCCTGAGAAGCGAGCTTGAACTGTCGTTCAGCGAGAAGTACCCGTGGGCCGCCGCCAGGCGAATGGGGGAGCTCGGCGCGTGGGACGTCCTCTTCCCGGGGATCAGGTTCGGCGACTCCAGCAGGCGCACCTTTCGCAGGCTTGGCGCCTTCCTGGCCAGGATCTCGCGCGGCTTCCCCGACTTCAAGGGTCGCCAGTGGCTGGCCTTCTTCTCGGCGCTCCTGATGGAGTCCCCCGAGAATACCCGGGTCTCCGCCCTGGACAGGCTTCATCTCTCCGACTTCGAGCGAAACCTTGTAGTAAAATGCATCACGGGGCTCAGGGCCGCCGAGCACGAGCTGGGGGGTAGATCGGGTCCATCGAACTCCGCCATCGCAGAGTTTCTGGATGGACACGCTCCCGTGGAGGCCCTCTTCTGGAGCGCGGCCACGGAGAGGTGGAGGGTCAGGAGGAGACTCTTGACCTACCTGACCAGGCTTCACTCGGTCCAACCCCTGCTGGCAGGGGCCGATCTGCTGAAGCTGGGCTACGCGCCGAACCCGCGCATCGGGGTGATATTGCGGAAACTGCGTCTTCTGCGCCTTGACGAGGAGCTGCGGACCAGGGAGGAAGAGATTGAGTACGTGCTGAATCACTTCCCGTTGTAAAGCGCCTGTACGGCTCTGCCGCGGGTACATCGAAAAGAGAACGAGGAGAGTGACTGTCTTGCTGAGAATGCCAGGTCTGGCCGATCTGCTGTTGAGCGTGCCCGCGGTGCTGTGGGCCATTACATTCCACGAATTCTGCCACGGGTACATGGCGTACCTGCTTGGAGACCCCACGGCGAAGAGGGCCGGGAGGCTGTCGTTGAACCCGCTGCATCACCTGGATCCGGTGGGGGCCCTGATGCTTCTGGTGTTCAGGTTCGGGTGGGCGAAGCCGGTACCCGTGGACCCGCGCTACTTTAAAAAACCCCGCAGGGACATGCTGCTGGTCTCCATAGCCGGAGTGTCCGGAAACTTCCTCACCGCCTTCGTCTTCGGCGCGGCTGCGCGCTACTTCCCGGACCTGTTCCTGGCGAACCCGACGGTCAGGCAATTCGTCCTGCTGATGATCCTCATCAACCTCGGGCTGGCCGTGTTCAACCTGATCCCGATCCCTCCCCTCGACGGATCGAAGTTGCTGTACCCGCTGATCCCCCGAAGCATGCTCGCTCACTACTTCTGGCTGGAGAGGTACGGTTTCTTCGTGCTGATCATACTGATGGCCCTTGGAGTGGTGCAGGCAATAATGGGGCCGATAGTGATGTTCTTCCTGAGACTGATGCTCTTCTAGGGGAGGCCGGGGATGAAACTGCTGATCACCAACGACGACGGGGTCTACGCACCGGGGATAATCGCCCTCGCCTCCTTCTTCGCAGGGAGGGGGAACGAGTGCGTCGTAGTGGCGCCGGACAGAGAGAGGAGCAGCGTCGGACATGCGATCACCCTTAACAGGCCGCTTCGCCTGTGGGAGGTCCAGTCGGCCCACTATCCGGCCAACTGCCGGGCCTACGCGTGCGACGGGACGCCCTCGGACAGCGTGCTGCTCGGCCTCGAGGAGATAATGCCCGAGCCCGACCTGGTGCTGTCGGGGATAAACAGCGGGCCCAACCTGGGGGACGATCTGACCTACTCCGGCACCGTCTCGGCCGCCATGGAGGGCTTGATACACGGGCACTCCTCCCTGGCCTTCTCGCTGGACATCAGGGAGGGCGGGGCAGGGCCGCACTACGCGACGGCGGCGATGGTCGCGGGGCACATCGTGGACCACCTGGGCGACTCTCCCCTTCCCGAGGGGGTCCTTCTGAACGTGAACGTCCCGAACCTCCCCGTTGCCGAGCTCGAAGGGCTGAGGATCACGCGAAAGGGGGTTCGCCTGTACCGGGGCAAGGTCAACCGGATCAAGGACCCCGCAGGGCGAGAGTGCTGGTGGGTCTCCGGGCGGGTCGAGGACAGACTGGAGGAGGGCAGCGACGTGTGGGCCGTCGCCAACGGGCAGGTGTCGGTCACCCCGGTGCACATGGACATGACTCACTTCCCGTCGATCGACGTGCTGGCGTCCGGGGGGCTGGAAAAAATAAACTTTAAGTAACAGAAACTAAAACGCTTGACAAATGTTTCGTGCCGGGTATAATACCCACCATCGTGATATGCACGGCGATGACGGGGAGGAGTACTCCGCTGCACCGCGACAGAGAGGGGGGGACTAGGCTGAGAGCCTCCCCGGCGGATGACGGAGGAATAGAGCCCCCGAGCCGGTCTCGAAGAAAGGCCCTGGCCAAGTAGAGACTGATGGAGAGGACGGCCTTGCCGTCAAATTGGGTGGTACCGCGGGTTTTATGAAACTCGTCCCTGTATCGGGGGCGAGTTTTTTTTGTTGACTACAACGGGAGGGATCGGGATGTCCAAGAAAGGAAAGGTAGTGCTAGCATACAGCGGAGGGCTGGATACTTCGGTGGCGGTGGTGTGGCTTAAGGAGCAGGGATACGACGTCATCACGATGACCGCGGACGTGGGACAGCAGGCTGTGGACTTGGAGGCCGCGAAGAGCAAGGCACTCAGGACCGGTGCCGAGAAGGCCTACGTGCTGGACCTCAAGAAGCGCTTCGTGGAGCAGTTCGTGTGGCCGTCGCTGAAGGCCAACGGTATGTACCAGAGCGTCTATCCGCTTAACTCGGCCCTGTCGCGCCCGCTCATCGCGGAGGTGCTGGTCGAGATAGCGAAGAAGGAGGGGGCGGTCGCGATCGCCCACGGGTGCACCGGCAAGGGGCAGGACCAGGTCAGGATCGAGGTCTGCTCCAACGCGCTCGAGCCGGACTTGGTGGTTCTTGCGCCAGTGCGCGACTGGCGCTTCTCGCGCGAGGCGGAGATGGAGTACGCCCAGGCTCACGGCATACCCGTGCAGGCCACACACGCCTCGCCGTACAGCATCGACGACAACATCTGGGGGCGGTCGATAGAGTGCGGAATACTCGAGGACCCGTGGAACGAGCCTCCCTACGACGCCTACGCCCTCACCTGCGAGCCCGAGGAGGCACCTGACCACCCGGAGCATGTCGAGATTCAGTTCGAGAACGGAATCCCGGTGGCGATCGACGGAGTCCACATGGACGGCCCCACCCTGGTGGCCAGGCTGAACGAACAGGCGGGAAGGCACGGGGTGGGCAGGATAGACATGGTGGAAGACAGGCTGGTCGGGTTCAAGAGCCGCGAAGTCTACGAGTGCCCCGCGGCTATCACCCTCATTAACGCGCACCGCGCGCTGGAGACTCTTACCCTCGACAAGAAGACCCTGGCCGCCAAGAAGGAGCTGGAGGCGAAGTTCGGCGAGCTGACCTACGAGGGGTACTGGTTCTCACCCCTCAAGGACGCGATCAACGCCTTCATAGACGAGACCCAGCAGTACGTCAACGGCACGGTCAAGGTCCGGCTTTACAAGGGGATGGCGGTCGTAAGGGGCATGAAGTCTCCCAAGTCGGTCTACAGCGAGACTCTGGCGACCTACTCCGACAAGGACGGCTTCGATCACACCGCCGCTGTTGGCTTCATCAAGATCTGGGGCCTTCCGATAAAGACCTGGCGGCAGGTCCACGAGACGAAAGAGGCTGTGCGGATAGTCGCGAGATGACCGGAAAAGAGGGGAGGGCTCAAGCCCTCCCCTCTTCAGTGACGAAACGTGCGCCTGTCGCTGATGAACATGGACAGCCCGCGCTTCTCCGCCGCCGTGAAGACCTCCTCGTCCCTTATGGAGCCCCCTGGCTGGATGATGGCGGTTATCCCCGCGTCGGCGGCCAGCTCGATCGCGTCAGGGAGGTGGAAGAAGGCGTCCGAGCCCAGCACGGCGCCCCTGGACCTGTCGCCCGCCAGTCTCAGCGCGAAGTCCACCGCGTGAAGCCTGTTGCAGAATCCGCCCCCGATTCCCACGGACGCGCCGTCCTTCACCACCGCGACCGCGTTGCTCTTCGACAGGGCGGCAGCCCTCCACGCCAGCAGGAGGTCCTTCTCAAGGTCGGGGCGCGGCCTGCCTATCCACGCGCTCTCCCTGCGGATGTCCGGAAGAGGGGGGAGGGCGTCCTCCTGCACAAGGAAGCCGCTCCAGGTGCCGGTGATCTGGTACTGAAGCACCCTGCCCCCCTTCCACCTGAGCACGCGGAGGGCGGGTTTTTTCTCCGAGATCAGGGCAAGAGCCGCATCGTCGTACCCTGGTGCGACCAGCACGTCTACGAACCTGTCGACGAGGGCGCGGACCGTCTCCACATCCACTCTTCTCGATATGCCGACCACGCCGCCGTAGGCGGAGACAGGGTCGCAGTCGTGCGCTCGCCCGTAAGCCTCGAGAGGGGTCCTCCCGATGGCCATGCCGCACGGGGACGCGTGCTGCACCACCAGGGCCCCGCAGTCACCCTGGAGCATCGCGCATCCGCGCATGGCGCAGTCGACGTCGAGTATGTTGTTGTACGAGAGCAGCCTGCCGGAGAGCTGCTCCCAGGGAAGCTCGGCCAGCGGCGGGAGGTAGAGGGCCGCCTCCTGGTGAGGGTTTTCGCCGTAGCGCAGGAGGAGCCGTCGTCTCAGTCCGAGAGGTATGATCGGCGGGAGGTCCGGGTCGGAGAAGCCGATGGCCTCCTTCAGCCCGAATGCGACGTTTCCGTCGTACGAAGCCGTCGCGGAGAAGGCCTTTATAGCCAAGTGCTCCCTGGTCGGCAGCGAGACATCTCCCTCCGCCTTTAGTTCCTCCGTCACCATCCGGTAGTCGCCGGGCTCCGTGACGACCACCACGTGTCGGTAGTTCTTCGCCCCCGCCCTCAACATTGACGCTCCGCCTATGTCGATGCGCTCTATGAGCTCGTCCAGGGGGGGCCTCTCCCTGGCGGCCTGCTCGAAGGGGAGAAGGTTGCACACGATCATGTCCACCAGCGGTATGGAGAACTCGTCGATCTCTTTCATGTCCGCGGGATTCTCTCTTCGGGCCAGGATCCCGCCGAAGATGGCCGGGTGAAGGGTCTTCACGCGTCCGCCCATGAGGTTCGGATACCCCATGATCTCGGCCGTCTCCTCGGCCTCGATGCCCTCTCCCCTGAGAAGACGAAAGGTGCCGGAGCTGGCGTATAGCGACCAGCCCAGCTCAACCAGCGATCTTGCGAACTCGGCGATCCCGGTCTTGTCGTAGACGGACAGGAGTGCACGCCGCATCTTCACCGACTGCCATCTCCTTTTTTAAGTGGATTCGAGCTGCACCGTGCAATGCACTGTAACATGTGCAAAGTCCTTTAGCATGTCAAGTCCATTTTAGTGTGTAAATTGGCCTTCGGTCATTTTCATGCAGCCGCACCAGCTTGTCAAGTCCATTTTAGTGTGTAAATTGGCCTTCGGTCATTTTCATGCAGCCGCACCAGCTTCCGTCTTCTTTTCCGAAGAATCCAGACTGTCGTAGTATTCCTGCATGTCCATGTACTTCTTCTCC
>JAKJGK010000012.1 GCA_022704435.1 Synergistota bacterium
CGGGCCCGCCTCGTGTATCCCCTTCCTGAACGAAAGCCGCGCGGCCAGCTTGAACGACATCTCGGAGCTGTCGACGTCGTGGTACGATCCGAAGTATAGCGTGGCCTTGAAGTCGACTACGGGGAAGCCGGCCAGGGGGCCCTTGACCATGTTCTCGCGCAGCCCCTTCTCAACCGCCGGGATGAAGCCCTTGGGGATGGCCCCTCCGACGATGCTGTCCTCGAACTCGAATCCCGCGCCCCTCTCGAGCGGGGTGTACCTTATGTGGACATCGCCGTACTGGCCGTGTCCGCCGGTCTGCTTCTTGTGCTTGCCCTGAGCCTCCGCGGTCTTTCGTATCGTCTCCCGGTACGGGACCTGCGGGGTCTTTATATCAAGGTCGACCCCGTAGCGCTCCTTCATCTTGGCCAGGACTATGTCGATGTGCATGTCGCCCATGCCGGAGAGCACGCTGTCGTTCGTCTCCGGGTTCTTCTCGTAGCTGAGGCTGAGGTCCTCCTCTAGCGTCTTGTTTATCGCGTTGCCCAGCTTGTCCTCGTCCGCCCGGCTCTTAGCTGTTATCGCCACGCTGTACACGGGCTTGGGGAACTCGACGGGAGGATAGAGGAGCTTCGCCCCCTTCAGGCCAAGCGTGTCACCGACCTGGACGCTCTGCAGCTTCGGCAGGGAGAGGATGTCGCCAACCACTATCTCCTTTACGTCCTTGCCCTCCTTGCCGGTCATGAACTTCAAGGAGCTGATGCGCTCGTCCTCGTGCTTGTTGACGTTGTAGATAGTATTGTCCGAGGTAAGGGTCCCGGAGTTGACCCGGATGAACGAGAGTTTTCCGACGAACGGGTCCACCATGATCTTGAAGCACGAGGCGGAAAAGGGAGCCGACGGGTCTGGCGCGACCTCCACGGACTCGCCGTCCCTGGTCGCCGTGCGAGGGCGGGACTCCAGTGGCGACGGAAAGTAGTCCACTATGAAATCAAGCACCTGGTGAACTCCGATGTTAAGGGTGGAGGAGCCTGGGAAGACGGGGAGCAGGAGGCGTTTGGAGATGGCCTTCCTGAGGACCGGGATGAGCTCGTCGTCCGATATGGCCTCGCCGTCCAGGTATCGCATCATCAGGTCGTCATCGGCCTCGACCACCGCCTCCACCAGGGCCTCCCTCGCCGCCGCCGCCGCGTCGGCCATGTCCGCCGGGATATCCCCCTCGACGTACTTGCCGGAGCCGTTGGTCTCGTAGGAGTACGCCCTCCCCTTGAGGACGTCTATCACGCCCTTGAAGGACGACTCGCTGCCGATGGGCAGGAAGACCGGGACGGCCTTGTCGCTGTAGTCCGACCTTATGTCCGAGAGGACCTTCTCAAAGTCGGAGTTCTCCCTGTCCAGCTTGGAGATGAAGAATGAGGCGGGGAGTCCGAACTCCTCTCCCGTCTGCCATGCCTTGTCGGTCTGAACCTCGATTCCGCTTGTTCCGCTGACGACGAGTATCAGCGAGTCGGCGACTCCCACGGCGGAGCGCATCTCGCCCACGAAATCCGCAAATCCCGGCGTGTCCAGGGCAAAGAGGGTCTTCCCCCCTCTCTCCATGGTAATGAGCGATGTGTTGATCGAGATCTGCCTTTTCTGCTCCTCCTGGGAAAAGTCGCTGACCGTATTTCCGTCCTCGACCCTCCCAAGCCTCGTCGTCACTGCGCAATCAAAGAGCATAGCCTCCACTAGGCTGGTCTTGCCCGCCCCTCCGTGGGCGGCCAGGGCAAAACTACGGGTGTTCTCAGGCTGACGGGTTCCCATTGCCAACTACCTCCTCCGGCGTTTCATTCCTTCCCTGCGCACGACAGGGCAACTGGGTTATCTTACTAACAGCGCCTCCGTTAGTCAATGAATCGTTCAGAAAACAGAGATGGGCGCGGGTCATTCCATCCCCTCCAGAAAACGGGCGATCACGTCCTCGACCGCGCCCGGAGTTGCCCTTCCCCGTGTCTCCTTCATCACCAGGCCGCAGATGAACTTTCTCTTCTTGCCCTTGAGGTCCCTGCCGCCCATGATCTCCGCGAGCACATCAGGGTTCGCGTCGAGCACGGATTTCGCGGCCAGCTCCAGGTCCTCCTGCGACAGCCCCCCGTGTGCGCCGCACCTGTCCGTCGCTTCCTGGAGCGACAGCCCCCGGTCCACCATCAACCCGAAGATCTCCTTGGCGACCGTAGTCGAGGCCCTGCCCTCATCAAGCATGCTCACGAGCAGCCCCAACTCCTCGGGCCTGACGGGGCACTCCTCTATGCCGACTCCCCGTTCGTTCAGAACCCTGAGCACCTCGGTGCGAACCCAGTTGGAGGCGCGCAGGGGGGAGGCGCCGGAGCGAACGCACCTCTCGTAGTAGTCCGCGAGGGCCGGCGTCTCGACCAGGACTGCCGCGTCGACCTCGCTCAGCGAGTAATCGCCGATGAAGCGGGCCTCTCTCTCCCAGGGCATCTCGGGGAGGGAGCTCCGGATCGCGTCCAGCATCTCCCTGCTCACCTCAATCGGGCCAAGGTCGGGGTCGGGCAGGCAACGGTAGTCCAGGGCGGCCTCCTTGCTTCTCATCGAGGTGGTCACGCCTTCTCCGTCGTTCCAGTGCCTGGTCTCGCGCTCCAGGGTCCCCCCCGACTCAAGTGTCGCCCTCTGCCTTCGGATCTCGTACTCCAGGGCTCTCTCAACCGAGCGAAGTGAGTTCATGTTCTTTATCTCGGCCCGGTCCCCCCTGTACAGGATCTCTCCAGTGTCAGCGTTACTTTTCACCACCGAGACATTCGCATCGACGCGCATCGAGCCCCTGTCCATGTCGCCGTCCGAAACCCCCAGGTAGCGGACGAGCCTTCGAAGCGCGGATACATACTCCCTGGCCTCGCGCGGCGAACCTATGTCCGGGTCGGATACTATCTCGGCGAGCGGGACCCCTCCTCTGTTGAAGTCCGCGTAGGACTCCCGCGCCCCCTCCAGCCTGCCGTCCGCGGCGGAGTGCACCAGCTTGCCCGCATCCTCCTCCAGGTGCAGGCGGGTAATGCCGATCCTCTTCGGCGAGCCCCCGTCACCGCTGATATACAACTCGCCCCTGTCCGCCAGTGGCCGGTCATACTGGCTGACCTGGTAGGCCTTGGGCAGATCGGCGTAAAAATAGTGCTTCCTGTGGAAGATGGTGCCGTCGTGTATCTCGCACGACAGCCCCATGGCCGCCCTGACGGCCAGCTCCACGGCCCTCGCGTTGAGCGTGGGAAGCGCGCCTGGCAGGCCGAGGCACACCGGGCAGACGTTGGTGTTCGGCTCCGCGCCGATGTAGTCCGTCGAGCAGGGGCAGAAGAGCTTGGACTCCGTCGCCAGCTGGACGTGGATCTCCAGGCCGATAACCGGGGTGTAGACGTGTCTCATCGTTCACTCCTCCTCTCCCCGGCCTCGTCGCGGGACGCGCGGACTCTCTCGATCGCGGCGGCCGCGGCCAGCAGCCCGGCCTCCCCCCTTCTGGGGGCGATCAGTTGAACGCCCGCCGGAAGCTCGCCTGCGCCTGCGGCGTTGAACGACAGGGCGGGAAGCCCCGCCAGGCTCGCCTGGACCGTGAAGGACAGGGACAGGCTCATGCCGAAGTAGTCTCCGTCGAACTCTCCCCTGCGGAAGGCAGTGGTCGGGGTCGTCGGGAGGGCTATGAGATCGCATCCGGCGAGGGCGTCGAGGAGCTCGCCGACTATCCGGCGCCTGACGTTGGAGGCCCTCAGGTAGCAGTCCTCGTAGCGGTCCGAGCCCAGGATGTAAGTGCCTGCCGCCGCCACCCTCTTCACTTCCCTGCCGAAGCCCTTGCCCCTGGTCCCGAGGTAGAGCGAGTTCAGCGAGTCAGCCTCCGCAGAGAGGCCGTGGCGCACCCCGTCGAATCGCGCGAGGCTGGAGCTCGCCTCCGCTGCCAGGAGTACCTGGTAGCACGCCAATCCGTGGTTGAAGGAGAGCGGAAGGTGGACCTCGACGAGCTCCGCGCCGGCCTCCGCCAGCATGGCCAGGGTTCTGTCGAGGGCTTCGCGGCAAGCGCCCGCGAGGTCGCTTCCTCCCCGCATCTCGGCTACCGTCGCGATCCTCCTGCCCGCCAGGGGTCTTCTCGCGTCCTTGCCATCCGGCACTGCGACGGCTGCCATATAGTCGGGTCGATCTCCCGGGCTGGACATGGCATCCCTGGGGTCGTGGCCGGATATGACCGAAAGGGCCAGGGCGGCATCCTCCACCGTGCGCGACAGTATCCCGAGCTGGTCCATCGACGGGGCAAGGGCTGCGACCCCCCATCGGCTGACAAGGCCGTAGGTGGGCCTCAGTCCGTAGACCCCGCAGTAAGAGGCGGGCTGCAGCAGGGATCCCCCTGTGTCGCAGGCGAGGGCGAGCGGCGCGTAGCCTGCCGCGACTGCAGCGGCGCACCCTCCCGCGGATCCCCCAGGGACCCTCCCAGGGTCGCAGGGGTTCGCGGTCGCCCCGAAGGCGGAAGTCTCTGTCGAGCAGCCGATGGAGAACTCGTCCATGTTGCCCTTCGCGCAGATGATCGCGCCGGAGGAATCCAGCATCTCCGATGCTGCGGAGTCGTAGGGTGCGATCCACCCCTCGAGCATCCGGCTTGCGCAGGTCGTAGGCGTCCCGCGGACGCAGATTCCGTCGTCCAGCACCACCGGGACACCCGACAGGGGCCCTGGCCCTTCGCCGCGCGAGAGGCTTGCGTCCAGGCGCTCGGCCGCGTGCCCCGCCCTCTCCTCGAGGACTGCCAACAGCGCGTGAAGATTCGGCTCCCGCTCCCTCGCGGTCTTCATGAAGACATCCACCGTCTCTAGCGGCCGGAGTTCTCCCTCGCTCACCCGGCGCGCCGTCTCCGCGGCGGTCATGGATAACTGCATCACAAGGAGCCCTCCTCGCCCTGCGGATCCAGTATCCTCGGTACGACGAAGAACGACCCGCTCCTCGTGGGCGCCGCATCCAGCACCGCGTCCCTTACGTCCGAGCGCCGAACGGCATCCTCCCTGGCCCGCGCGCGGGGCGACCCGAGCGAGGGTTCGCCCCCGGCCGAGACCGCCACCCCCGCCAGCTCGTCGGCGTAGCCCATGAATTCGTTTATAAAACCGGCCAGGTCAATCGTCTCCTCCTCGTCCATGAAGATCCTGGCATTGCTTGCGATGCGCGCTGCCAAGGCAATCTCCTGCGCGCCAACACCCTGTTTTCTCAGTGCCATTCAAAAGAACCTCCTGATTCAAGCGACAGAAAAACCGCCGCTCGAGAAAAATCACCGGCCGCGCAGGGATCATCGAGCCCGGGAGCGCTTCACGCACCGCCGTCCTCTCGGGGCTTCTCCTGCCCTCCCTCGCCGCCGGCCTCCGCCATTTTCAGGAACTCCTGTTCATCTAGGATCCTGACTCCCAGGGAGCGGGCCTTCTCGATCTTGCTCCCAGGGTTCTCCCCCGCCACCACCAGCGAGGTCCGCCCGGAGACGCTGGAGGTGCAGGTGCCTCCCAGCCTTCTGGCCAGCTCCTCGGCCTCGCTTCGAGTCATCGAGCGCATCTCGCCGGTGAAGACCAGTCGCATCCCCTCGAACGGGCGAGCCCCCTCCTTCTCCAACCCGGCAGCCCCGCCTTCCGCAGGCAGCGCTCCCTTCACCCCGGCCTCGGCAAGTCGCTCCAGGAGCCTCATGTTCTCGGGCTGCCCGAAGAATGAGCGTATCGCCTCCGCGGTCACCGGGCCCACGCCGTCCACCGACGAAAGCTCCTCCTCGCCGGCTGACTGGAGCGAGGGCATATCTAGGAATGCGGCTGCGAGAATCTCAGCGCCGCGTGCGCCGGTGAACCTTATCCCCAGGGCCGAGAGGAGGTTCGAGAAAGGGCGTTCCTTGGATTTTCTCAATTCGGCCACCAGGTTTTGCGCCGACTTCCCCCCCATTCGGTCAAGCCTCGCAAGGGCCTCCTCACCGAGGTCGTAGAGGTCCGCCGGTGAATGCACCATGCCCCTGTCGACCAGCTGGTCCACGATCTTCTCCCCCAGCCCGCGAATGTCCATCCCGTTGCGGGAGGCGAAGTGAAGGATGCCCTCCTTCAGCTGCGCTGGACACGACGCGCGGTTCAGGCAGCGCACCGCCGCCTCCCCCGCGAGGCGCGCGACCGCTCCTCCGCATGCCGGGCAGCGATCAGGCATGACGAACTCCCGCTCGGTCCCTGTTCTTTGCTCCAACACCGGTCCAAGTATCTCCGGGATTATCTCGCCCGCCTTCCTCACGCGCACTAGGTCGCCGATGCGGACATCCTTGCGGCGCAGCTCATCCTCGTTGTGAAGGCTGGCTCTTCGCACGACCGTCCCGGAGACCTCGACCGGCGCCAGGATAGCGACCGGGGTGAGCGCCCCGGTCCGTCCTACGGAGACCACTATGTCCTCCACCCGGGTCGTTTTCTCCTCGGGGGGGTACTTGAACGCGATCGCCCACCTCGGGGCGTGGGACGTGGAACCCAGTTCGCTCCACGAGGCGAGCGAGTTGAGCTTGACCACCACCCCGTCGGTGGCGTAGGGGAGATCGAAGCGCCTCCCCCTCCATTCCTCCACGAAGCCTGCGACCTCATCGGGGGAACAGGCGCGCCAGGCCGGCTGCACGGGCAATCCCATCTCCCCGAGGCGAGTCAGCAGCTCCTGCTGGGTTCGCAGAGCGAGGGCTTCGGGATTGAGCATCGAGTAGACGAATATCGACAGACGGCGCTCCGCGACGATCGCCGGGTCGAGCTGCCTCAGGCTGCCGGCCGCCGCGTTGCGCGGATTGGCGAAGAGCGGCTCGCCGCGCTCCTCGCGCAAGGCGTTCAGCTCCGCGAAGTGGTCGCGCTGAATCAGGACCTCCCCCCTTATCTCGACCGACGGGGGGTATTCCCCCGACAGACGAAGCGGAAGGTTGCGTATCGTGCGTATGTTGGCGGTGACATCCTCCCCGACTCGCCCGTCGCCCCTCGTCGTGCCGCGGACGAAAAACCCGTCCTCGTACAGGAGAGACACCGCGAGGCCGTCGATCTTAAGCTCGCAGACGTAGCCGCTGTCGCCGGCGAATGGCGCGGTCCTGACAAGGAATGCGGAGAGATCCTCGGCCCCGAGGGCGTTGTCCAGGCTGAGCATCGGCTCGACCAGAGGGACCTTGGCGAACCCGTCGGCCGCCCTGCCGCCCACGCGCAAGGTCGGAGAGTCAGGGGTCCTTAAGACCGGGTACCGCTCCTCCAGTCCAACCAGCTCCGCGAACAGGGCATCGTACTCATCGTCCGGGATCTCGGGAGCATCGAGCACGTAGTAGAGCCGTCCGTGCCGCTCGACCTCCTCCCTCAGGCGCTCCGCCCTCAGGCGCGCGCTATCCGGCACCTGCCGAGACTCGTCCCTCTCCACCGGCGCCATCTACTCCTCGGGCGTCTCCTTTTCCTTCGAGGCCACCGGCCTCATGGTCGGGAAGAGGATGACGTCGCGGATGGACCTGGAGTCGGTCAGGAACATGACCAGCCGGTCCACCCCTATCCCCAGGCCTCCGGTCGGGGGCAGGCCGGTCTCGATCGCGTTTATGAAGTCCTCGTCGAAGTCGTGCGCCTCGTCGTCGCCGGCCTCTTTCTTCCTGAGCTGGTCCTCGAACCGCGCCCTCTGGTCAACTGGATCGTTGAGCTCGCTGAAGGCGTTCGCGACCTCCTTGCCGCAGATGAACAGCTCGAAGCGGCGGGTGTAGTCCGGGTCGGACGGGTCCCGCTTGGCCAGGGGGGAGATCTCCGTCGGGTGACCGGTGACGAAGGTGGGCTGGATGAGCTTCTCCTCCACGAAGGCCTCGAACATCAGGTTGAGCACCAGGAAACGGCTCTCGTCTCCCTTCAGCTCGACCCCCCGATCCCTGGCGATGCGCCTGGCCTCCTCGTCGTCATTGATCTCCCTGAAGTCTATCCCGGTGTACTCCCTCACCAGGTCGAGCATCGAGCCCCTCTTGAACGGCCTGGTGAAGTCCAGGTCCACATCCTGGTAGCGCACGGGTCCCGAGTTGTCCGGGCCGCGGACCGCGGCGGCGGCGTTCCGTATGATCTCCTCCGTCAGGGTCATCATATCCTCGTAGTCGGCGTAGGCCCAGTAGACCTCCATCGCGGTGAACTCGGGGTTGTGCATGGGGCTCAGACCCTCGTTGCGGAAGTTCTTCCCGAGCTCGTACACCCTGCCGAACATACCCACGATAAGCCGCTTGAGGTAGAGCTCGGTGGCGATCCGCAGGTACATCTCCATCCCCAGGGCGTTATGGTAGGTCTTGAAGGGGCGGGCATTGGCCCCCCCGGCGAGTACGGACAAAATCGGCGTCTCGACCTCCAGGGTCCCGTGGTCCTCCAGTGTCTTGCGTATGGATGAAATGATCCTGGAGCGCTTGCGGAAGGTGTCGCGCACCTCGGGGTTGGCGATCAGGTCGGTGTAGCGCCTGCGGTAGCGCAGCTCGGTGTCCCTCAGCCCGTGCCACTTCTCGGGCAGAGGGCGAAGGGCCTTGCTGAGCAGCACCAGCTTCCTGACGTGAAGCGTCAGCTCGCCGCGCTGCGTCCTGAACGGGTGGCCCGCGACCCCGACCCAGTCGCCGGAGTCGACCCACTTCTTCACGAAGGAGTAATCCTCCTCCCCCATGGCGTCCAGCTGGAGATAGAGCTGCAGGATGTCGGTCTCGTCGGCCAGGTTGGCGAAGGTGGCCTTGCCGTGCTTGCGAAGGGTCATCACCCTGCCGGCGGTCACTATCTCCGCGGACTCGTCGATCTCGTCGACGGCGAGATGCTCGAAGTTCCTGCGCACGTAGTCCAGATGATGCTTCCACTCCCACTTCTCGTGAAGATAGGGGTTGTAACCCTCCTCGGTCAGCAGGCGCTCCAGCTTGTCCCTGCGCTGGCGCACGATCTCGTCGCCAGGGCCGCCGTCCGCCTCCTCCACCGGCGCATTCAGGAGCTCCCTTTCATTCTGCGCATCCACTATGCAACTCTCCCCTTTCAAAAACCGTTCGCACCACTCTATCTGATATCCGGCGACACCCGGGTCTCACGCTCCTCGAGCATCGCCCTGAGCTCCTCCCACGAGAGGACCTCGGCCGCGGTCCGCCTGAGCGCCCCCACCCCCGGCTGTCCCCGGAACATCCCCGAGAGAAGCCTTTTCACCATGAGCGCCGCGATTCGCTGCCCCGCCTCGGCGCATACGCTATCCCCGAACTCAAGCAGGAGAGCCGTCTGTCTGTCGGGCGCGGGGTCCAGCAGCTCCGGGCTCGTGTCGAGTCCAAGGTGCGCCAGGGTCCTTGGCAACAGGAACGGGTCCGCGATCACGCCCCTGGCGAGCATTACCGCCACGCAGCCCCCCTCCACGTATTCGGCCGATCTCTCCGTCGTGAAGATGTCCCCGCTCGCGCAGATCCTCCCCGGAAACAGCGCGGCCAGTCGAACCGGGAGGGATGCGTCGGCTGAACCTTCGTACCTCTGGGCGGGGGTCCTTCCGTGCACGGTCACCGATGCGGCCCCGGACCGGAGGAGCCCTTCGCAGAAGGACTCGGTGGACAGGGGCGAGGTTGAAGGGCACTTGCGGATCTTCGGCCAGACCGGGAGCCCCAGGGAGGCCAGGCGGGCGACCATCTCGAACGCGATGCCCGGCCTTTCGAGAAGCATCGACCCGGCCCCCTTCTTGAGCACCTTGGGCATCGGGCAGGCCATGTTGATCCCGACGGCGGCGAAACCCCGCTGCTGGCGCAAGGCCACCTCGACACCGGCCGACAGGGTCTCAACATCCCCGGCAAAAAACTGGGCGATCACGGGCGCCTCTCCGTCGAGTATCGACAGCATCCTCCCGGTCCTGGTCCTCTGTTGGCCGCGTTCTAGCGCGAGCAGCCCGGCGCAGCTTATCATCTCCGTGTGGACGGCCCCCGCTCCCAGCCTGGAGAAGAGGAGTCGCAGCGAGGGGATCGTCACCCCCGCCAGGGGCGCGAGCAGCACGGGGTTGTCCAGAAGCAGGCCCCCTATCGAGAATTTCAGGGGCATTCCGGGCGGTTCCTGTCGAATATGAGCCTCAGCCCCTCCAGGGCGAGCCACTGGTCCACGCGGGTGATGGTCTCCGAGAGGGAGGCCATCTCGGGCGAATGCCCCCCGGTCGCGACTACCTCGGTCCTCTGTCCCAACTCCTTCCAGGTCCTCCTTACCAGGCGATCGACGAGCCCGGCGTTGCCGAACATGATCCCGGCCTGTATGGAGCCGATCGTGTTGTTGCCGATAACGCTCCCTGGAGGTACCAGCGAGACCTGGGGAAGCTTGGCGGTCCTGCCGAACAGCGCCTCCATCCCGGTGACGAGCCCGGGGGCTATCGCCCCGCCTATGTAGGCGCCGTCCTTGTCCAGGATGTCGAGAGTTATGGCGGTTCCAAAGTCCACCACTACGAGGGGAGCCCCGTAGCGAGCCCTTCCGGCCACGGAGTTGACCAGCCTGTCCGCGCCGACCTCGTGCCTGGGGGAGTAGGCTATCTCAAGGCCAAGGTCGAGTTCGGCGGTCACCTTGACCGGGCTGACCCCCAGGTACTCCTCCAGCCCCTCTCGCAGGGCGCTGTCAAGCGACGGAACCACGCTCGAGAATATCGCGCCGTCGATTCCACCTGCATCAATGCCAGATATCGACAGCAGATTCAAAAGGTATATGCCCAGCTCGTCGGATGTGTGACGCTCCGACATCAAGCGCCAATGCCTCTTCAGCTCCGCACCTTCGTAGATTCCGATCACAGTGGTGGTGTTTCCGACGTCGATTACGAGCAGCATGTCTGCCTCCATGTCTCAATGACCCGGGTTTTCGCGCAGGATGGCCGCGATTCAGAAGTTGAGCCGGGACAACATGATATTATACCACTTGCTAGGCGAGCCTTTGCGGCGGAGGATGTCGCCGCTCTCGGCAGAGGAGGGGACGGCGCTGCGGAGCGCCGGCCCCTCCCGACAAACCCTTGCTTTCTATTGCATCCCCCCGCCGTCGACGCGCGGGGGGAGCGCCGAACAAGGCCGCCTACTGCAGGAATGCCAGGACCGCCTCCCTGAACTCCTTGTAGAAGGGTTTCTCCATCATCATGGCGTGAGACGCGCCGGGCACGACCTTCAGCATGGACTCCTTGTTCTTCAGCGTGCCAAAGGCCTCCTCGCACAGTTCGACCGACACGTACGGATCCTTGTCGCCGACGATGAGCAGGGTTGGAGCTTCTATGGAGGCCGTGGGTATCAGCCTCTCGTCCGCGCCGACCAGAAGGTCGCGCCGTCCGCCGTTCGGACTCCCCTTTCCGTCATACCTCCAGCAGTTGGACAGGAAGGTGGCCACGACGCTCGGCTCCGTGATGTCGTAGTCTATCCGGCCGTCCTCCTTGACCTGGAAGTCCCCCGCCGCATGCTCCCACGTGTTCTTGTTAAAGGGAGACTTCACCTCGAAAACCCCCAGCCCCGCGACTATGGGGGCATACAGGACAAGCTTCCCGACCTTCTCCGGGTGGTTCGCGGCAAAGCGACCGCCCGTCACAGTCCCCCAGCTCCACCCCAGGACATCCAGCCTCTGCTGTCCACTGCGCTCAAGCACCAGGTCCGCGGCAGCGGCGATATCCTCAGCCGCGTAATTCGAGTCCGGCATGTAGCCGTCCTCCACCTCCTGCGAGGACCCGTACCCGGCAATATCCAGCATCCAGACGGTGAACCCGTTGGAGGCCAGGAATCTAGCCAGGCTGTAGTCGCCGGTATCGACGTCGAACTCGTGCGATGAATAAGTGAGGCCGTGGACCAACAGCAGCTGCCTGTCTCCGGGCGCCTCCTCCGAGAACATCCGCTGCAAGTGAAGGTTTATCCCGTTCCTCTCGAGCGGCACGACATCAGTGACTATTCCGGCCGCGAAAGCGGCTCCCCCCTGCAGAAGCACCAGGGCTACCAACAGAATCCTGGCCAACATTGCACAACCCCCCTGTTTTGGATTTGAGCCTGTCCCGCACGGAAGCAACCTCGGGCCGGGCTGAACTGCGTCACAATAATAGTGTTATAACCGGTTCTGTCAAGCATCAAAGGACCAGCACCGCGATAAGCAGGAATACACCCGCCCCCGCGACCGTCCTCCCTCTCAGCGGGTACAGTCCTCCCGCCACGGTCAGCACGAACAGTCCGCCCCCCAGGGCGGCCAGCACCGGGTTCCAACCGGCGGTCCAGGGTGTCAGGCCGGCGAGCGAGTCCGCAGCGATCTCCCACAGCGTGAACAGCCCCTCCGCCGCAGAGGCGAGCAGCCTTCCTCCTGGAAGGCCGACTAGGAGGGGAGCCGACAGGAAGAAGGCAAGCGGGTACAGCGCGGAGAAGAGGGGCAGGGCGACGAGGTTGAGGAGGAGCCCGGCGAGGGGAACGCTACCGAACACCGCCGCGACCTGCGGGTATGCGGCGAGCCAGACGAGCACGCTCGAGGCGGGAAGAGTCCAGATCGAGAGGCAACGTTCGGCCAGTGCCGCGAGCAGCATCGCCGCGATGACCGACAATCGCCAGCCAACGTCGAAGAACCATGCCGGGCGCCACAGCAGCAGGAACAACGCGGCCATCGCGACGGAGTTCAGCGCGTTCCCCCTCCTCCCGAGGGCGACCCCCAGCAGAAGGAGCTGAAGCATGATGGCGGCGCGAAGAGCCCCCGGGGCTCCCCCGGCCAGCAGGGCGTACCCCCACAATACCAGGCTCGCGGCGGCCACCGCGACGCGCCTCGGGACACGCGTCCGGACCAGGGCGGAGGTGAGGATCTTCCATAGTCCCAAGGCGACCAGGCCCACGTGAAACCCAGACACGGCCAGCAGGTGAGAGGTCCCCCACCGCCGGTGCGCCTCGTCGAGGTCCGGGTCGCGCACGCCGAGTACCGCCGCCAGCATGTACCCCCTCGTGCGCGGAGGCAGGGTCAGAAGCATCCTCCTGCGGAGCGCGGTTCGCCAGGACGCGAGAGAGGGTCCGCCATCGCCCCGGGAAGTCGAGCTCGCCTCGATCTCGATCCTGGCGCCCCTTGCGCTCCAGTAGAGGTCCTCCCGGAACGACGAACCCTCTCTTGGCGCGATGCGGCGCGCCACACCGGAGAATGAGAGCAAGTCCCCCTCCATCACGTGCCTGTCTGGCGGGAGTTTCAGCAGGTACCTGTCCGCCTCCGCGTCGACCAGGACCGCGCGCCTGGCGCCCCACGAGCGTTCAAGCACCACCGTTCCGCGCTCCGACACGGTCCCCTCCGGGAGCGGCGGCTGGCGCACCAGGACAGTGCAGCAGAAGATGGAAACAATAAATGACATCAGGGCAAGGCCGCCTGCGTAGAGCAGCAGGCGGGGCGGCCTTCGCTCGGAGAGAACCAGTACAAGTCCTGCGACCACCAACGGCGCGAGCAGGGCCGCGACGACCGCCGGGATGCCGCGATTCACGGACGCCAGCGAGACAGACAGCCCCGCGAGCGGGAAGACGAGGGGCGCGCGCGCCAGCCCCTCGCGCGGCACAAAGGGCACGCCCTGTCGGTCCGTCTCCTCGCGTCTCATCGTACGGTTACGCTCTCCCTCATCGCCTCGAGTTTTTTGGGCCCGATCCCCTTGACGTCCAGCAAATCCTCCACGGAGCGGAAAGGTCCCCTGGTCTCCCTGCGATCGATTATCGCCCTCGCTGTAACCGGTCCTACTCCGGGGATGGTCTCAAGCTCGGCCGCAGATGCGGTGTTAACGTTCACCCTGGCGTCCTTTATGAACGAGATGGACGCAGGTGGGGACCCCGAGGATCCTCCGGCCACCGAGGGCGAGACGGGCGAGTCCGCCCGCAAAGAGGGGACGTGGACGTGCACCCCGTCGGCGAGGGGAGAGGCTAGATTGACCTGCACCGGGTCGGCCTGTGGCCCAAGCCCGCCCGCAGCCTCGACGAGCTGGAACACCCGGCTGCCCGAGGGCAAGCTGTAGACCCCTGGCGAACGGACCTCCCCCGTTATGTACAGCACCCAGGGCGCTCCTTGCGTCGGCTCCGCCGCGCCGCCAGGCCCCGCGCCGCCGGTTGCGGGCGTCGGGGCCTCCTTCCTTCCGCCGGCCCGGTCGATCGTGGGAGCAGGTCCGGCCACTGTCTCCGAGGGTCCGCTGACGATCTTGCCTGAGAAGGAATAGACCAGCAGGCCGGCCAGCACGAAGCAGGCCACCCCTATCGCGAAGAAGGCGAGGCCTGCGTACTTGCTGCCGGGCCTGCGGTCGAACGAGCCGCCCATGTCCGCCCGGTTCAGCGGGAGGCCGGGAGCAGGCGGCCATCCAGACGCCAGCTCTCTCCGCCCGTGATCTCCACCCTCGCGAACCTTCCCAGGAGCTCCTCGCCGCCCTCGACCAGCACCACCTTGTCGGACGGAGTCCTCCCCTGGAGCAGGCCGCTGCCCCTCGGCGCCAGGTCGTCGATCAGGATGTCGTACTCACTGCCCACCAGCGAGCTGTTTATCTCGCGGGCTATCCTCGCCTGGAGCGCGTTGACCTCGTTCAGTCGCCTCATCTTGACCTCCCCAGGTACCTGGTCCTCCCTGGAGGCCGCGGACGTCCCCTCCCTGGGCGAATAGGCCGCGGAGTGCACCAAGTCGAACCGGAACTCCTCAAGAGCGTCCAGAGATCGCCGAAAATCGTCGTCCGTCTCCCCCGGGTGCCCTACAATAAGGTCGGTCGTTAGCCCCGCCCCCGGCAGGCGCTCACGGATCGACGACACCGCCGCCCGGTACTGGTCGAGGTTGTAGCCCCTGTTCATCATCTTCAACACCCGGTCGCTGCCGGACTGGATGGGAAGGTTTACCGAGGGGCAGATCACGTCCCCGTGAGCGGCCATCACATCCGCTATGTCCGGCGTGAAATCCCGAGGGTGGGACGTGACGAACCGAAGAAGGCGGACGCCCGTTTGAACCGCGACGTTCCTGAGCAGCGACGAGAAGCGGTAGCCGTCCGGAAGGTCGCTCCCGTAGCTGTTGACGTTCTGACCCAGCAGGGTGACCTCCAGGACTCCGTCGGCCACCAGCGCCCTCACCTCGTCCAGTATCTCCCCCGGTCGGCGCGATACGAAGCGTCCCCTCACGTAGGGGACTATGCAGTAAGAGCAGAAGTTGTCGCAGCCGTGAGCGATCGTGACGAATGCCCTCCAGCGGTTGACCCTCTCCGTGGGCGCTCCGGGGAGGTCGATGAACGCCCTCGGATCGTCGTCCATCAGGAATACTCGCGACTCCTCGTCCTGAACCAGCATCGACAGGGCGGGCGGAAGAGCTCCAATGTGCCTCGGCCCGGCCACCAGGCGAACCCAGGGGAAGCGTGCGGCCATCGCGTGGCCGACCCTCTGGGCGACGCATCCGGTCACCGCGACCGTCGGCCTCCCCTCCCGCTTCCACCGGGAGGCGAAGCGACCCAGGTCGCTCCACACCTTCTGCTCCGCCTTGTCGCGAATGCTGCAGCCGTTCAGCACGACCAGTTCCGCCTCGTCCTCCGGGCTCTCCTCCCAACCCATGTTTACCAGAGCGGTCTTCATCTTGTCTCCATCGTAGACGTTCATCTGGCATCCGTATACCTTGATGGCGAACTTGTGCAATAATTACCCTCCCATGAAGGACCTCTTTGACGAGCTCCCTCCAAGGTCATTATAACCTCGCTCTCGAAAAAGGAGAAATGAGGTAGAATAGGGGTCGATGATTCCGCAGACGGGAGGAGAGACAGTGTCCAGGTCATCATCAGTCATAGCGGCGATGTTGTTCGTCGTTCTAGCGTCGGCGGCCGCCCTGGCCTCGGCGGACCTTCCGGATCTGCCGGGCCTCTTGGCCGGGCCTCTTCGCGTCACGCCGCTGGAGGCACCCTCCGGGGCGTTCGGGGAGTGGATGTACCGCGAGTACAGGAACGCAAGGGGCGGGGTGATCGAGGCGACCATGATGTCCGGCCCCGGGGCCGGTCCACTGGTTGCCGGGCCTGAAGGGACCATAGCGGACGACCGCCCCTTAGGATTCGGATCGACATACGAGGTCTTCCGCCTCGAGGGGATGCTGACCGTGTTCGAGGAGATACCGAACGTGGGCAGGTCGCTCGTCCTAAGCCTTGGCGAGGACACAACCCTCACGCTGGAGTCAAGCTCGGCAGCGAGAGAGGAGCTCGAGGCCGCGGCGCTGCTGGTAGCTCGCGCAAATCTGCGATAAGCACACTAAAGACGGGGGAGCGCACCTGCGCGCTCCCCCTTCGTTGCCTCGGTCAAGACCGGTGCCTGGTCTACTCCTCCGGCTCGAACATGTCCTTCGCCACAGCGCAGACCGGGCAGACCCAGTCCTCCGGGACGTCCTCGAACGCTGTCCCCGGGGCCACCCCGTTGTCCGGGTCCCCCTCTGCAGGATCGTAGACGTAACCACAGACGGTGCACACGTACTTCTTCATGGCAGTTCCCCCTTTTCGGATCAGGATCAGTACCTCGATCATTATATAGGCCGGGAGGAAAAAGACAACCTCTGACGGCCCCATCGGCCGAACCGCTCAGAGTGATATCTCCCTGGTGCTCCGGCCCCTGCCTCCCGAGATGCAGACCGCGCCCGACCCCGTCACCAGGTAGTCGTCCTCGATGCGCATGCCGCCCCACCCCTCGATGTAGATGCCCGGTTCGATGGTGACGACGTCCCCTTCACGGAGGACATCCTCCGACAGGGGCGAGAGCCGGGGGGGCTCGTGGATCTCCAGCCCCAGGCCGTGCCCCAGGCCGTGGCTGAAATTGCCTCCCCACCCTCTGTCGGTGATTATTCCTCTTGCCACCGAATCCACGAGGCTGCCTGTGACCCCCGGCCTCAAGGCCTCGGCCGCCGCAGCGGCGGCCTCCAGCAGGACGGCCTCTATCTCGCGCCCCTTGGGCGACAGGGGCCCCATGGAGAAGTTCCTGGTCAGGTCGGACATGTACCCGTCAACCGTGGCACCGAAGTCAACCGTCACAATGTCTCCGAGTTGGAACGCCCTCTCCGTGGCCCTGCCGTGCGGCATGGCCCCCCTCTCCCCGGAGGCCACGACAAATCTGCCGCCCTTCCAGCCGCATTCGGCCCCCTTTTTTCTGACCAGGTACTCCAGCAGGGCGTTGAACTCAATCTCGGTCATGCCGACGCGCACATGTTCCAGCGCCTCCTCGTAGGCCGAGCAGGCTATCTCTGCCGCCCTCGAGACGGCCGCCACCTCCACTCCATCTTTGCACCTGCGCAACGAGGGTAGAAGCGCGGAGCAGTCCCTCCACACCGGCACGCTCCTCTCCAGGCTGCGGAACATGTCGACCGAGAGCCTCCCAGCCTCGAAACCGGCTGTGCTCCATCCGCCGTCGCGCAGAGCCATCACGGTCCTGTCGCGCAGCGATTCGCGCCCCTGCAGGACGACTTCGAAGGGGGACTGCTCCCTGGCCTGTACCGCGTAGCGTCCGTCCGTCACCAGCATGGCCCTGTTCGGCGATATCAGCAGAGCGCAGCTGCTGCCGGTGAAGCCCGATATGTAGGCCACGGATTCGCCGTTGTAGTTCTCCGAGGACAGGACCACGAGGACGTCCAGCTCCTCCTCCGCCATCATGGCGCGCAACATGCCAAGGCGGCTCTCAATATGGCTGAAAGGCATGACACTCCTCCTCTAGCTCTATACCCACCGGCCCGCGCCTCCCGCCATGCTGTAGACGCATCCGCAGTAGCCCTGCCTGTACAGTCCGTACTCCCTGGACAGAGCGACGGACCGAAGAAAACCGTCCCTCTTTCTGAACACCCGGACGAGCCACTCAAGCCCGTGCCCGGCCGCGCACTCCGCGCCTATCCTGTTTATCAAGTCCGCATCCTTGTGCGGACTGATGGTGAGCGTGGTGCAGAGCACGCCCGCCCCCTCCCGCAGAGCCGCCCGGGCTGCACCCTCAAGCTGAAGCCGAAAACACAGGGCGCACCGCCTCCCTCCCTCCGGCTCGTCGGCGAGGTGCGACGTCTCCTCGAGCCAACGGCCAGCTTCGCAGGAGCCGATCACAATACGACCCCCCATGCGCGCCGCGAGAAGCGACAGGGCCTCGCGCCTCCTGGCCTCCTCGTCGGACGGGTGTATATTCGCCCCGTACCAGTAGGGGAGGACCTCGTACCCTTCGGCCCGCAGATCCAACCACGGGACGCTCGCATCCGGGGCGCAGCACGCGTGCAGGAGCAGTCTTCGCCCCTCCGCGACAACGGGCGTCCCGGCATCCCGCCGAGAGCGGCCGCTACTTGAGAGACTCGAAGGCATCCGCGAGGGAGACGGGGTCCAGCCCCATCGCCTTAATTATGTCTTCAGACGGGCCGGAGTCGCCGTACCGGTGGACGCCGACGGACCTGAAGGTCGCCGCGAGCCCCAGCTCGACCATCCTGGCGGCGATGATGGAGCCCATGCCGGATGCGACGTTGTGATCCTCGCAGGTGAGAATCCTGCCCGACGCCACTGCTTTACGAAGCGCCTCGTCGTCTGGCAGGAGAGGACAGGAGACCGCGTAGACCGACACCCTGGTTCCCCTGTCGGCCAGGAGGTCGGCCGCCTTCATAGCCCTGCCGGCCATGGCGCCGAGCGCGAATATCGCCCCGTCGTCCCCCTCCCGCAGGAGATCGGCCTTTCCGTATTCAAAAGAGTAGTCGCCGGCGAAGAAAGGCGCCCCGTCGTCGCCCAGGAGTATGTCCAACCTGCTGCGCCCCATCGCGAGGCAGATGCACCCCGGCTCGGAGAGCACCCAGCGCGTCGCCCTGTCAGTCTGGTTCGGGTCGCAGGGGACGACAAGCCTGTAACCGAAGAAATTCCTGAGCAGGCCGACGTAGTCTATCGCCTGGTGGGTCACCCCGTCCTCCCCGACGTCGAGCCCCACGTGGGTGAGCACCGTCTTGAGGTTCGCCCGGTTTATATCGTTCAGGCGCTGCTGGTTGTAGGTCTCGGACAGGCCGAAGACGCCGAAGCCGGCCCACAGCGCGGCGACACCGGCGATCGAGGCCGCGCCCGCCGCGGTGGCTGTCGCATGCTCCTGGATGCCGGTCTGCACGAACCAGTCCGGGCAGGCGGCAGCGAAGTCCGCGGTCTTGACCGAGGTGGCCAGGTCGCAGTCGAAGACGAGCAGAGGCGCGCCATCCGGCCGCTTGTAGTTGAGCTCTCCTATGTCGGCGAGAGCATGTCCGAACGCGGAGCGGTTGTCGGTCCTCTTGGCGTCGGGGGTGTAGGTGCGGGGGGCGCCGGTTTCGAGGCCGCAGGATGTCGGAAGGATACTGCGCCCCTTGGGAATCGGCCCCTCTCTCCTCCTGCGGGCCTCCTCGATGAGGGAGGGATCGGCCCCCAGGTCGTCCATGGCCCTGGTGTAGAGCTCCCCCAGCGGGGCCTTGCCGTGAAACTCCGGGGTGTTCTCCATGAAGGAGACCCCCTTGCCCATGGTTGTCCTGCACAGTATGACCGTGGGAGCCGCGCACAGGGACGCATCCCTGAGCGCGGAATATAGCTCGCGGAAGGAGTGACCGTCGCACTCCAGCACGTTCCACCCGTCCGCCCTCCAGAGGGTAGGTATGTCGGCCGGCATCACCTCGTCAAGGGTGCCCGAGATCTGGATGTGGTTCCAGTCGACCAGGGCGGTCATGTTCGAAAGCCCCTCCTTGGAGGCGATTCGCCTGGCCTCGGCGCTCTGCCCCTTGGTCTGGCCGCCGTCGCCCATGAGGACGTAGGTCCTCCCGCCGTTTCCGCGCGCCCGCTGCGCCAGGGCAAAGCCCACCCCGGCCGCGAGCCCCTGCCCCAGGTTGCCGCTGCCCCAGTCGATCCCGGGGACCTCCCGCTCCACGTGCCCCTGGAATGGCGAGCCGCACTGCCTGAAGTGGGAGACGACGTCCATGGGGTCGAAGAAGCCCCATGCTGCCAGCGCCGAGTAGGCGGCGGGGGATGTGTGACCATGGCTGATAGCGACGTAGTCCCGATCGAACGAGGAGCAGTTCTCGGGCGTCAGGTCGGCCACGCCGTACACGGCTAGGTACATCTCCATGCTCGAGAGGGAGCCGGCCGGGTGGCCGCTGTTCGGGAGGGTGACCATCGTGACGGCCTCTGCGCGGCATCTCCTGGCGGCCGCCTCGAGCGCTCGAACGACCTCCTCCGGTAGCTCGGAGAAAGGAAATTTTCTGACAGATGGCAGGGTCGTATTCAAAAGCATCGCCTCCTTGTGTTGTGACGCGTCCATTTTATCCAACCGGGGTCAGGAGATGTAAACCCTCGGGACCCTCTTCAGGAACGCGTTCGGCACCTCGTAGTTGATGGTGTTCCTGGCAGCGCCTATCTCCTCCGGGGTGATCGCCTCATCCCCCTGCCTGCCTATAAGGACGACCTCGTCGCCTACCTTTACCCCCAGCCCAGTCACGTCGATCATCGTCTGGTCCATGCAGATGTTGCCTCTAATCGGCACCCGTCTCCCCTTCACCAGAACCGGGACCTTCATGGACAGGGCCCTGGAGTAGCCGTCGGCGTAGCCGACCGGAAGCACCGCGATCTCCTCGACGCCTCGCGTCATGTACCTGAGGCCGTACCCCACACCGCTGCATGGCGGAAGCTCCTTGACGAAGGCCACCTCGGTCTTTATCTCGAAGGTGGGCTTGAGCTCGATCGGCCTAGGACACTCGTCGGACGGCCACATGCCGTACAGGATTATTCCGGGCCTGACCGCGTCCAGGTACTTGTCCGGGCACGCCAGTATACCTGCGCTGTTGCAGGCATGGCGCAGGGCCAGTCTGATTCCGCGCTCCGCAGCAGCCCGCAGGCTTTGCTGCAGCCCCGCGAACTGGTAGTCCGTGTAATCAAGCCTCGTCTCGTCGGCGACCGCGAAGTGGGTGAACATGCCCTCGATATCCAGCCCGGGGATCGTCAGGAGCTCGTCCAGGACGTCCGGGATATCCTTGGGGAGGAAGCCTATGCGCCCCATCCCGCTGTCGACCTTGACGTGCACAGCGGCGGGGCGCCCCTGCCTGGTCGCCTCCGCGCCGAGCGCCTTGGCGAAGTGCAGGTCCGTCACCGCGGAGGCGATGCCCAGCCTCACGAACTCCACGACCGAGCGCTCCGGCGACGGCCCAAGGACGAGGACTGGCGCCTCCAGCCCCGCCTCCCTTAGCTCAAGCGCCTCGTCGGGCGTGGCTACCGCGAGACGCCTGCAGCCTGCCTCGAGAAGGGCGCGGCTCACCTCCACCGCCCCGTGTCCGTAACCGTTCGCCTTTACCACGCCGAAAATCTCCGGCCTATCCCCGATGTGACTCCTGATGGACACATAGTTCGCCTTGAGGTTGTCCAGGCGAACCTCCATTCGTGTCGCCCGCTGCATTTAAAAGACCTCCCTCCCAAATGAAGCAAGGGGCGGCTAGCCGCCCCTCTCTTGAGAACCGCGAAACTGCAGTGCTTGCTAGATCTTTATCTCCCCGCTGCGGCGCTTCTTGTCGAAGTCCGAGACGAGTCTGCGGACCTCGCCGGAGAGTATCAGCAGGGCGACCAGGTTCGGGACGGCCATGAGGCCGTTCAGCGTGTCGGACATGTCCCACAGGTGCTCGAGGAACTGCATCGCGTTGCCAAGCAACACTCCGCCGGTAGCCCCGACGAAGAGGACTGCTATCCAGAGCACCTTGAGTATGGGGATCACCTTGGTACCTAGGAGATAGGTGCCGCAGGTCTCGCTGTACCAGTACCAGCCGAGTATCGTCGAGAAGGCGAACAGGGCCAGTCCGACCGAGAGGATGATGGTCCCGGTGTTGCCGAGGACCGACTCGAACCCGGAGAGGGTGAGCTGAGCGCCGGAGAGTTCGGGCCTTCCGGTGAGCACGCCGCTGGTCAGGATGACGAGGGCCGTCAGGGTGCAGATGACGATCGTGTCCACGAAGACCTCGAATATGCCGTACATGCCCTGGCGGCAGGGGTGGTCGACCACAGCGGTGGCGTGGACCATCGGAGCGGAGCCGAGGCCGGCCTCGTTGGAGAAGACGCCTCTGGCGACTCCCTTGACCATCGCCTGGCGTATGGTCCAGCCGGCTATAGCGCCCGGCATGGCCATCGGGTCGGAGATCGCCATGTTGAACGCATTGGCAAAGGCCGTGGGGATCATCTCGCTGTGGGTGAACACCACTATTCCGGCACCGACTATGTAGAAGATCGCCATGAAGGGCACAAGGTAGGTGGTGACGTCGGAGATCCTCTTCAGGCCGCCGATGATGACGAGCGCGGTGAGGATCGCAACTACAACACCGGACCACAGGTAGGGGATCCCGAAGCCCATCTCGAAGCCCTCCGCTACGGAGTTGGACTGCACAGCGCAGCCAATGCCGAAGGAGGCCAGGAATCCAAACAGGGCGAACAGCCACGCGAGCCACTTGGCGTTGGCGCCCTTCTCAAGTATGTACATCGTGCCTCCGCGCCAGTTGCCCAGGTCGTCCTTCTCGCGGAAACGGACCGCCAGAATGACCTCGGCCATCTTGGTGGTCATGCCGAAGAAGGCGGACACGAGCATCCAGAAGAGAGCTCCGGGGCCGCCAAGGTGAAGAGCGGTAGCGACGCCCGCGATGTTGCCGGTGCCGACCGTGGAGGCCAGGGCTGTGGACAGGGCCGCGAAGGATGATATGGCACCCTCCCCATCCTTCTTGGAGCCGAGGTTGCCGAAGACTTCCTTAAACATCAGGAAGAAGTAGCGAAGCTGCGGCAGTCCCAGTATTACGGTAAGGTAGACGCCAGTCCCGACGAGCAGGGCAAGCATCCAGGGGCCCCAGACTATTCCATTAATAATTCCGTTAATTTCCATAACCTTTTCCATGCTGCCAATTCCCCCTTTGTTTCATGATAAGAGTCGCCCCAGTCCCAGGGCGCAAAAGCTGGATCGACCGAGAAGGAACTCCGCGCACACGAGCTCGCAAGCTCTTCATCGACCACCTCCTCATAAAAACTAAGAAAGAGAAACGGCTATGTCCGGACAGGAGTATACCACAACAACCGCCGGATAGGGCAAACGCGCGGCTACAATACCAGCCGCGCTCTAAATATAGCCGTTCTTGCGGAGGATCTCCTCCGCCCTCTCCAGGTTTTTCTCAGCCACTTTTATCACGGGCCCGGTGCAGCCCATGGACGACTCCGCGTAGACGCCCTCCTTCCAGAGCGCCTTGACTCCGTCCTCTATCGCGAGCACGTCCACCCCGTGTATCTCCTCGCCTGTGGGCTCGGAGGGGGGTGCCGTCACTGTCTCCGCGGCCGAGGGCCTCGGCGTGAGCGATTCGACTATCTCCGCCAGGCCCGCCCTCCTGGCGGCGGCGATCTCGGTAGCGACCCTCTCCGGCAGTCCTCCGCCGACCACGTTGGCCGTGAACTCGAGGGCGCCTGATATGACAGGGGCACCGGAGGCCCTGGAGATGATAGATATGACCTTCGTCCACCCCTCCCCGACCGAGGGGCCGTACCCCCAGCCCAGCGACTCGTACGAGCCGCCGGTTGTGAATGACGAGAACATTTTCATCAGCACGTTGCCGGTGAGAGTGTCGGTAACGCAGACGTCGACCGCCCCGGCCAGCAGGTCGTTGCCCCTGAGGACCGCCCCCCCGTCCTTGCGCACGCTCGACCCGAAGGACACGGGATACCCGTTCTCCTTCAGGCGCGACAGCGCCTTGTGCGCTATCTGGGCCCCGTCGACGTTCAGGATGCCTACGGAGGGTACGGCCATGCCGAGGGCCTTGGCGGTGGCTATGCCGTACAGGGCGTTTCTAACCATCGCCTCCACCCTGTTCACGGCAGAGGTGCCTGTGGACGAGGCGATTATCATGGGCCTGCCCCGGCCGGGGGTGACCACCCTGCCGATAGTAGTGACTCCGAGCGGGAACGGGTAGTGCAGCGCCACCGCCCCCGAAATGCGTCCCTCGGACAGAGCCGCCTCCATCGCCGCCGCAACATCCTCCTCGCAGGGCTCGGTCTCGATCCACGCCAGCTCGTCGAAGCCGGCCACCCTCGGGCCTATCATCACTACCTCGACTCGGGAGGCTCCTTTCACGGCGAGCATGGCGCCGCGCGCGAGCTCCTCCCCTCCCATCTCGCTGCCCATGGACATCAGCCCCACCGAGACGCGGGGTCCGCCCGAGCGAGCCTCCGCGACGATGTCGGCCAACGCCTTTCCCACAAGACTCTTGATCTCAGACATCGCTGCCACCACCCCTTACTGGAGCTTCCCGGACAGCTCTGCCAATACCTCCAAGAGCAGCGACTTGATGTCGTCCTTCGAGACGGTCGAAGCTCCTCCCCTTGCGCCGCTCGGAGGCTCCAGCAGGAAGGATGCGCCGTCGGCGAGGTTCGTGAGACGCGCTAGGAACAGGCTGCCCTTGCCGATTATCATGGCCCTCTTCATCCTGCCCTCCTTGAGGGCGTCGCACGCGTGTCCTATGAATGGAACGCCGGAGGGGATGTGACCCTGGGTATGGGCGATTCCCGGAACTCCGCGCTCCTTGACGAACGTCATCATGTCCGCCTTCTCTATGGCCTTCTTCGTGACCGCGAGGGCCGCGGTCATCTTGATGTTGGCCAGAGGGACGTCACCGGCGCCGGCTGGCAGGGTGATCTCGTTGATGTGCATCTCGGCCGCGTACTTGTCGACGTCGAGGAAGGTGAGGCCCGCCCTCTCAAGCGGGTCGAGGATAAGCGCGGAGGTGACGGCCTGCGGGGAGGAGCCGGCCCCCACCGAGTGCTTGCCAAGCACGTCGAGACGCATGACCGGCAGGGTCCCGTCGTCCGGGACGAGCAGCACCGCGAATCCCCCGAGGCAGTCCTCGAGGGCCGGCATCTTCTTCTTGACGTGGTCGCGCCCGTTCATGAAGAGCTTGGGCACCGCCCCGCCGGCCACTACGGCGCAGTTCTTCCTCGCGCCGCATGCCACCTGGGAGGCCGCGGCAATCATTCCGTTGACCGGCCCGGCGCAGAAGCTGCGGACGTCGAAGCCGCTGGCGTTGACGCAGCCGGCGATCTCGGCTATGGCCTTCGCGAAGTTGCCGCCCCCGCGCTGATTCATGTCGCCCGCGGCCTCCTCGGAGCATTCGACCACGAAGTCGATCTCCTCGGGGGCCATCCCGGTGTTCTTCAGCAGGTGCAGCAGGGAGAGCAGTCCTCCGGCCTTGCTGGCCAGGTTCTCGAGCAGGACGTAGGCGAACAGGCAGTCGTCCACGTCATGCCCGTTTCGCACGCACCCGACGGTCTTTCCGCCGTGAAAGAGGGGGAGGGCCTTGCGATGGGCGGTCTCGTTCTCTATCTCGGACAGGTCGTGCCCCTCCTCCAGGCGGGACAGCACGCTGCCGTTCATCACCGGGCTCTCCGAGAGCTTTTTTCTCACCGATGCGGCGAAACCCTTCTCAAGCCATATGATGTCGAATACGTCGCATATATCCATCAGCCCGATGAACTCGTCCTCGGGCATGATCTCGCCGTAAGAGCCGTAACGGCCGGAGCCTGTCAGCCGGTTGCCGTACCAGGGCTGGGGGATCTCCTCCAGCTTCTCTATAGGCATGCCGCCTATGTAGGCCTGGTTCGGCGCGTAATCCTTGGCCTCCTCGTAGCTCTGCAGGAAAGAGGGCAGCTCCTTGAGAAACTCCGTCTCTCCCTTCGTCTCTCGCTCGACGTGCGGGGTGTTCCCGTAGCGAAGACCGGTCTCGGGGGCGTGATTCAGGCAGTAGGCGTACCCTTTGATTCCCACGGTTGCCATGGTGTTCCAACCTCCTTGTGCTTTTCTCGCGCGGCCGGATTCCGAGGGGATCCGGCCGCATGCTCAACCGCGCTAGTCGGTGAAGACAGTCTGCTCCGTTATCTCCGTCTGGAGAGCCCGGAGGGCCTTCTCGACGAGGTGACGCCTGATCTCCTTCTCTTCGGCCATCGTCCTCGATGGATCGCCCAGCGGGTGAGGAATCGCCACCGCCGGTACTATCCTGTTCGCTCCCACGGTGAGGGAGATGGGGACTATCGTGCAAATATGCACCACCGGAAGCCCTGCGCGCTCTATCTCCTTGACCATCGTTGCACCGCAACGAGTGCAGGTGCCTCAGGTGGAGGTCAGGATCACCGCCGTCACGCCGTCGGCGATCAGCCTGCGGGCTATCTCCTCGGCGAAGCGCTTGGAACTGGCCACGGCGGTGCCGTTGCCGACAGTGGTATAGAACTTGTTGTGAAGCTTCTTGAACACGCCCTCCCTCTCCATTTCGCGGAGAACATCCACGGGGAGGACCCTGTCGGCGTCCTGGTCGGCGTAGGTCGCGTCGTAGCCGCCGTGGGCGGTGCAGTAGAAGTCGCAGGTGAGGTCGTCGATGCCGGTTATGTCGTACTCGCCGAACTTGCTGGCGCTCGATGCCTCGATATGGTCTGGGTTGCCGACCGGGCAGATGCCGCCGGAGGTGACCAGGGCAATGACCGCATCCTTCATGTTCTTGATCGCCGGGTTCGGCGCCACGCGGTCGAACACCGGCATCGGGTACTCGGTAACGAACGGCTGCCCTTTCAGCTTGGCTGTGAACATGTCCACCGCGCGCTCCGCCGCCAGTTTGTCGTAGAACTTGTTCTTCCTGACTCCGCGCTCGATGTACCCCTCGACCGCCGGGGTCCCGAGCTTCTCCCCCTTGAGCAGCTTGAGGAGCAGCGAGGCCATCGCAGGGACGGCCTTTCTCATGCCGGCGGCGCTGTCCGGCGTCTCGACGATGTAGAAGCTCTTCTTGTACATATCCACGCCTGGGTTCTCGGGATACATCCCCGAGACCACCGGGATTCCAAGCTCCTTGATCACCGCCTCTCCCAGAGCGCCGCACGCGGTGCCGTAGCGCCCGGCATTGAACGCGGGGCCCGCGATTACTGCGTCCGGCTTGTACTTCTTCATCATATCCAGGATTTCGGCCGAGGCCTTGCCCATGTTGGAGGCGAAATAGGAGTCCCCGCAGACTACCGTGGCGACGATCTCCGCCTCCGCGCCCAGGGCTGCCTTGAACGCCTGGCCGGGGCCGACGATCCCCTCGCGGATCTCGGGGACGATGTCTGCCTTCTCCTCACCGCCGATCCCGGCGTAAAACTGGTTGATATAGTGAACGATCCGGTATGACACGATGACGACCTCCCCTCCTACAGGGTGAATTTACTGAACTGCGACCTGATGCCGCTGACCGCCTCGGCGAGCTTTTCGGGATCGAGCACCATCTCCATCATGCTGATCTGCTCTTCCCATGCCGCCGCGTCGCACTCGTCCCTGATCTCCTGCTCGAACACGTGATACACTGCGAGTCCAGACTGGACTCCGGCCAATGGTCCTGCAAATGTAGGGTCTCCGTTGCTCACCGTCTCGGCGTAGATCTCCGCGCCTTCCGCATCGGACGATCCCAAGACGACGACCAGGTTCTCCGGCCCGTACTTCTCAGCAGCGTCCTTGATACGCTGCTGATTTTGCAGATCCATGGCACCTGCGGCGGTTCATACGAAGCACTCGGTGACCGAGAAGACGACCTCGGCGCCGCTATCTTTGAGACACGCTTCCATAGCGGGGCCGGGAACGCCGTCGCGTTCACCAAGCAGGAGGATTTTCTTTCCTGCCAGCTTTCCCATGCTCTTGCACCTCCAAGAAAATTATTTTTGTTATTTAGTCGTTGCCTGTCGTCAGTGCAACCGGATCAGATGGTGTAAGCGCCCAGCCTGGTGAAGCCCAGTTCGCTGGTCGCTCCGATTATCGCCTGGAGCTCGACCGTGATGGTCCCGTCCGCGGCCAGCGAGCCCTGCCAGCCTCCGGCGATGACGTTGGCCTCCTCGGGCACGCCTATGACCCTGTCCATCGGTGGAAGGACCACGACCTCGTTGGCGTTACCTGCGGTTACGCAGGCGTCGCCCTCCGGGCAGGAGTCCGCCAGAGACTGGCTCGCGCCGTCCTGGCCGGCGTACTCGTCCGTCAGCAGGGTGGTCTTGATGCCGGCGCGCTCCGCCTTCCAGCAGTTCATCACCAGGTCCGCGTCCGGGTTGCCGAAGCCCTCCTCGGAGATCAGCAGACCCTCCACGCCCAGCGTCTTCGCGAGGTTGATCGAATAGGAGGAGCTCCTCTTCTTGTCGGCCAGCGTGACGTTCTCGTTGGTGATTATGCAGCCCAGGAAGTTGAAGTCCTTGCCGTGGCGTTTGAACATGTTGTGGATGATCGGGTTGTTCTGATGAGAGTAGGTATTGTTCTTGTCGCAGGCGGACACGCAGTTGCCGGAGACAATGGCGCCGTCCATCACCTCGGTCGGGTTGATCAGGGTGGGCAGGGTCTTCTTCGCGTCCACACCGTACACGTAGGTGTCGTGAAGCAGCCCCTGCGACTGGAGCATGTACAGGTAGGCGACCTTGGGCAGCCCGGGATGCGCGTGCATCGCGTCCTTTAGCGGCAGAGTCTCGTAAGTCTCGACGACGTCCGCCCTGGTTCCGACGCACTTGCCCGCCAGGTAGGCGGCGGTCTTCAGGCCGGCCATCCGGCAGGCCGTCTCGTAGTCGTGCTTCTCTATTCCCTCCACGTTCTCGAGGATTACCACGACGTTGCAGGTGCCCGAGTAGGGCGTGTACTCGGCCCCCGGCCCCTTCATATCTATGATGCCCTCCTGGAAGCGGACTATCTTGCCGGTGGTCACGACCGCAGCGCCGGACAGGACCAGGGTCTTGCCCTCGCCGACGGTGTCCACGTCCGAGACCATTCCGGGGAACACTCCCCCTGGTCCCTCCATCTTGAACCTGGGCTCGATCACGTCCTTGACCGGCAGGATGCGCACGCTCTCCCCCGGCACGGCGAAGTCGACGTCTACCCTGGCGAGCCGCTCGTCGCCGGAGAGCAGCGATAGCAGCTCCTGCTTGTTGACCGTCAGCACTCCGTCCTTGACAGCGGTCCTCTCTCCCCAGGCCAGCTTGTTCACTTTTACCTTGTGCAGCTCAAGTTTCATGACTGTACGTCTCCCCCCTTTTTGAGATGACGCGGGCTACTTCAGAAGAGCCTCGACGTTCTCCCTGATCTTCTCGAGCGTGACATCTCCGCCGCTTATGCGCGCGACCTCCGCCCCATCCTTCCAGAACAGGAATGTGGGCAGCGCCATGACCTTGTTGTTTATGGCCACCCTGCGGTTCTCGGAGACATCCACCGAGCAGAACTTCACCCTGCCCGTGTAATCGTCCGCCATCGTATGAACGTTGGGCAACAGCGCCATGCAGGGGCCGCACTTCGGTCCCCAGAAGTCCACGAGCACCGGAAGCTCGCTCTCCTTGACCTCTGCGTCGAAATTCTCCTTATTCAATTCCACCATCCATCCTCACCCCCTTTTCAGAATGCTGAATTCGCACGTGTTTAATCAGTCCGTACCGGGACAGGCTCTCCTTGATCAGCTCGGCGTCTATAAAGGCGTAATCCTCGCGCGCGTCCAAAGGCACGTCCTCCGGCCACAAAATTTTGCGAGACTGGCCGGAATAGGTCAAAATGGCGTTCTCGATGTACTCCAACGAGAGAAGGTCGGTCGGGGCGACGCCTGCCGGGGGCTCCTCCAACAGGATGGAGCGGTAGGGGTGCTGGTGAGGCCTGAGGTTGCCGTACATCGGGTGCGACAGGAGCACCCACCCCGCGTGCACTCTGTCCCTGGCGCGCCTCAGGACATCAAGCGTGGAGCCGTCGACGAAATCGCAGACTTTCGAGATCTCCTTCAGGAAGGGGTTGTTGGTGACAAGCAAGCTGCGACAGGACATCCTCATGCCTCCTCAAGAGCAGAGCACAGGTACTCGTAACTCTCTGTCGCATAGCCCCAAGGGATTGAACGTCTCGCATGGGGGAGCTATTTTTTTCAGAGGCCCGTCCCGCCGCAATCCTTTCGCCTGAGAGTTTCCGCCCCTATCGGGGGGCATTGCCCCTTCGGCGCTCTCCTGATGAGGAGAGTCTCTCTTGCGGCATTCATCCGGAAGCGGCTTCATTTTCACACATAGGAAAATGGCCGTCAAGCCCCTTTTTGTGAAATCCGGGGCAAAAAAGAGGGCGGGGCCGATCTCTTGCACAAGATGCGGCCTCCGCCTCTGCCCCCGCGAGGGAGCGGTTGATCAGTACACTTGCGGGAACACACCTACCACTTCAGGCCGGTGTAGAATATGTAGAGAATGGCCGCAGGGGCGACCACGCGGCAGATCCAGATCCAGACCTCGAGAAGGGTGAACCCGTGCGCACCCTCGTTGGTGACCTCTTTCCTTGCGTCATTGGTCCAGAACCAGCCCACGAAGAGGGAGATGAAGACACCGCCCAGCGGGAGCAGGACGTTGGACGACAGGAAGTCCATGGCGTCGAAGAAGTCCTTTCCGTAGACCTTCGGCGCTCCCGACAGGGAGGTCGCGCAGGGCACGCCGAGGGCGAAGATGAGGAAGCCCATTATAACGGCGGCCTTGGGGCGGCTCCAGCCTCTGTCGATGAAGTAGGCTGAGACGACCTCGAGCAGGGAGATCGCGGATGTGAGGGCGGCGATGTAGAGCAGCAGGAAGAAGAGGGCCGACCAGATCATGCCGCCGGGCATCATCGCGAAGACCGAGGGCAGGGTCACGAAGGTCAGACCCGGGCCGGCGCCGGCGTCCACCCCGAACGCGAAGACCGCCGGGAAGATGACGAGTCCGGCGAGGAAGGCCACCAGGGTGTCTATGACGCAGACCTGCACGGCCGAGCTCGGCAGGGTGGTCTGCTTGTCGACGTAGCTGCCGTAGGTGATCATGCAGCCCATCCCGAGGGAGAGGGAGAAGAACGCCTGGCCGAGCGCGGTGGCTATGCTGGTGCCGGTGATCTTGGAGAAGTCGGGCCTAAGGTAGAAGTCGAGTCCCTTCGCGGCGCCTTCAAGCGTGACGGACCTGGCTATCAGCACGAACAGTATGAGGAAGAGAGCCGGCATGAGGAACTTGCAGTACTTCTCGATCCCCTCTCCCACGCCTTTGTACACCACCCAGATCGTAGTCAGCATGAAGACCGCCTGGTAGGCTACAACCAGGGTCGGGTTGGAGACGAAGGCGCCGAACACGTCGCCCGCCTTGCCGGCCAGTCCCTCGGCCATAAGCCCGGTGAACGAGTGGAAGAAGTACTTGATCGTCCATCCGCCGACGACCCCGTAGAACGAAAGAATCGTAAAGCCGGATACTATGCCCATCCAGCCCACAACGGGCCAGAGCCCGCCGGCAAGCTTCTGGAAGGAGCCTACCGCGTTCAGCTGGGCCTTTCTGCCTATCGCCATCTCAGCGAGCATGACCGACGAGCCGATGACTATGACCAGGGCGATGTAGACCAAAACAAAGGCCGCTCCGCCGTTCTGCCCGGTGATATACGGGAAACGCCAGATGTTGCCGAGTCCGACCGCGGAGCCGGCGGCCGCCAGGATAAATCCTATTTTGCTACCCCACTGCTCTCTTTCCGCATTCTGTGTCATTGTTCCCATACCCCTCCTTTGTTATCGATTTAACCTCGTGCACCGCGCAATATATACTATCTTTCTTATCCCCACCCCCTCGTAGATACGGACATTTACAATATGCATCAGTCGAAGGGTATTATACACTAGAATGCGGTTCTTCCAACCGAAATTTCGTTTTTCTTTTTTCCTGGGGTAGAATAGCGCCCGAGAGGGAGTGAACTAAAAATATGTGTCTTGCAATTCCACATGTCATTACAGAAATCCTGGACGACGGTGCCGCCGTAGCGGTGGCCGGCAGGGTACGAGCCGAGATCAGGACCGACCTCATAGACTCCCCTACGCCGGGAGATACCGTGCTGGTCCACGCCGGATTCGCCATCGAGAAGCTGGCCCCGGAGGAGTCCGCCGAGCTGATGAACCTGTGGGAGGAGATCCGCAGGCTCTCGGGCGGGGAGGCCTGAGGGGATGGACCGTGTAACAGCCGCCTCGCAGGCGCTGAAGCGCCTTGTCGACTCCCCGGTATCCGTGATGGAGGTATGCGGCACTCACACGGTATCCATCTTCCGCTCGGGGATCCGGAGCCTCCTCCCCCCCGAGCTCGGACTGGTTTCGGGGCCGGGCTGCCCGGTTTGCGTCACCGACCAGGGGGAAATCGACTGCGCCCTGTCGCTGCTGGACAGAGGCGCGGTTGTCGCCGCATACGGGGACATGTTTCGGGTGCCGGGGGAGTCGGGATCCCTCGCTTCCAAGCGGGAGAGGGGTTTCGACGCCAGGGTCGTCACCAGCGCGTTTGACCTGCTCGCAATGGCCGAGGGAGACCCTGTCAAAGAGGTGGTCTTCCTAGCGGTCGGCTTCGAGACCACGGCTCCTGCCACGGCTGCCCTGCTGATCGAGGCCTCGAGGAGGGGGATTCGCAATCTTTCGGTGCTCTCCTTTCACAAGCGCACGCCCCCGGCCCTGGCGTCGCTGTCGGCCGACCCGGGGCTTCGCATATCCGGCTTCCTGCTGCCAGGCCACGTGAGCGTAATCCTAGGCCACGCCCCGTTCTCCTTCCTGGCATCCGACAGGGGCATACCTTCCGTCATAGCCGGCTTCGATCCGGAGCAGATTGTCTCGGGGCTGGTGGACATCGCGCTTCAACTCCACTCGGGGGAGGCCGCGCTGCACTCTGTCTACGGACGCGCGGTGCGCCCGGAGGGCAACAGGAGGGCGTTGGAGCTGATGGACCGGGTTTTCGAGTCGAGGGACTCCTGCTGGAGGGGGCTCGGCCCGCTGGCAAAATCCGGCCTTGCCCTGCGAGCGGAGTTCTCCGGCTTCGACGCGGAGAAGAGGTTCGAGTTAAAACCGGAGCAGGGACGCACGCCCCCAGGGTGCAGGTGCGGCGATGTGCTGACAGGTCGAATCACACCGCACGAGTGCCCCCTGTTCGGCAGCGCATGCACCCCCGCCTCGCCGACGGGCCCTTGCATGGTGTCGGCCGAGGGGACTTGCGGGGCGTACTTCAAGTTCTCCAGGAGAGGGGGAGGCCCGCGATGAACAGCATAGGGCTGGGACACGGGAGCGGAGGTCGCCAGAGCCAGGAGCTCGTCGAGAGTCTGTTGAGACCGTTCTGTTCGCTCGGGATAGGGCCGGAGCTTGAGGACTCCGCGCTGCTGCCCGGCGGATACGCCATGACGGTCGACGGCTTCACCGTCTCCCCCCGGAGGTTCCCCGGCGGAGACCTTGGACACCTGTGCGTCTGCGGCTGCGCTAACGATCTCGCGATGAGGGGGGCGTCCCCCGACTTTCTGGGGCTGGGCGTCATAATCGAGGAGGGTTTCCCGGCCGAGGAGCTGCTGGAGTACATGGAGAGCGCGGCGGAGACCTGTTCGTCGCTTGGGATGAGGCTAGCAGCAGGAGACACCAAGGTGGTGCCCGCAGGGACGGTCGACGGCGTGTATTTCACGGGCAGCGCGTTCGGCCGCGTCATGAGCCCGCGCCCGCTCGGAATGTCGAACTTGAGGGAGGGCGATTCCCTGGTGGTGACATCGTCGATCGGTCGGCACGGGGCGGTGATCGCGGCCGCCAGGTTCAACCTGTCGGTGGAGGGGCTGACCAGCGACTGCGCGCCGCTCTGGCCCGCGCTCGAGCCCCTGCTGGGCATCGACGGACTGAGGTGCATGAGGGACTGCACGCGCGGAGGGCTTGGCACGGTCCTGTGCGAGTGGGCGGAGTCGACCGGGCTGCACCTCTCGATCGACGAGTCCGCTCTGCCTGTCGGCGAGGATGTGCGCTCTCTGTGCGACGTGCTCGGGTTCGACCCCATATACATGGCTTGCGAGGGGTGCGCCGTGATAGCGGTAGCGCCCTCGTCGGTTGATCTCGTCCTCGAGCGCCTCTCGTCATCGCCCCTGTGCGCAGGTGCGGCGGTCATCGGCGGGGCGCTCGACGCCGAGCCGCGCGGA
>JAKJGK010000092.1 GCA_022704435.1 Synergistota bacterium
CCAGAAGGGTACCCATCCGCAGAGCCCCCGCCGCGGCAAGGTTCCTCCTCGTTCTCTCAAGCATGGGGAGAAGCTGCTTCTTGTCATTGCATTCACGGGTCACTTCCGCGCTCAGGATGACCTGGTCCTCCGACGCCGCCGCCTGGGCGTTGTATCCCTGCAGGTACCCTTTTGCAGTCTTCATTATCCTGCTCTCGGGGTCGGTGATGTTTACCCTGAGTCTTTCCGACTCCTCCTCCTGCACCGCCTCGACGCTCTTCGGCTTGCGACCGCGCGTCCTCTTCCCAGTGGACTCCTCCCGGGCGCTGCGCTCCTCCATCTTCCTCTCCTGCTCCCGGACTTTCTCCTCCTTCTCCTCGCGAAGGCTTTCCTGGATCTCGCGCAGCCTGCGAAGCCTGCTCTCATGGGTGGACAACTCCGGAGGCAGTTCGTCACCCCTCCGCCCCGGGCCGTACAGCTCGTCCTCACGGGCGTCCGCCTCGTCCGCCTCGCGAAAGAAGTCCGCTATCTCCTTCGCTAGTCCCGCCTCGTTCCTGTTGGCGGACAGGGACGCATTCGCTCCGATCTTCGTCCCGTCGAGAGAGACCGTGTCGAGAGTGCACAGACCCGCCTTGCAGCACAGGTTGATTATCTGGAGGAAGAGGGAGGACAGCTCGGAGGAGAACTTCTTGCGGAAACGGCTTATGGTGGTGTGGTCCGGCTGAAGACACCCGGACACGATCCTGTAGGGAACGCTCTCGATGCACAGCCGCTCGATTCTCCTGCTCGACCTCTCGCCGTTGCAGTAGGAATAGAAATACAGGGCGGTCATCATGGCGGGGTGGTACGCCGGGCGTCCGTCTCCTCACGGGTTGTAGCGTCTGTAGAAGGGTTCGAGGTCCAGCTGGGAGACGATCTCCGTTATGAACCACACGAGATGATCCTGAGGCAGCCAGTCCCTGATGTCGGGAGGAAGGAGAAAGAGCTGATCCCAGTCGTAGTTTCTGAAGTTGTAGGCCATGACAATCCCCTCCGGGCGGTATTGCAGTGATTGACAGCACTATTGTATCATATTCTTACTTGTTGGCAAATTAGTGGAAGGTAAATTGAATGAGCCCTGGTTATGCAACAGGCTCGTATTATGCAGAATAAATGCCCGAGGGCTTGGCATTCTGCATAAATTCGGCTATGCTATATGCAGAACCGAACGAGGAGGGGCTGGCCTTGAGAATCTTCAACTACTCCTTTTTGGAAAGCGGAATGCTTCCCTCGGGCCTTGTCAATGTCGTGGCAGCAATAGCCGAGCTTCGCCGAGATGGCCGGATACCGCGATGCCTTATCGCTCATCCACGAGAATTACACCACGCTCGACATACGGGAGCACGATATTTTGCGGCTTCATGAGATCATGCTGTCCTATGCCCCCGTTTCAGGAGACGCCTACAAACAGAATGACAATGTCATCATGGAGGTGGATTCTTCAGGGGCAAGACGCATTCGCTTTTCACCAACCCCTGCCGACGAAACCTCCGCCGCGATGGAACAGCTTGCTCTCGCGTATATAGACGCTCGAAGCTCATACAGTGTGAACCAACTTTTACTGATACCCTGTTTTATCCTTGACTTCCTCTGCATCCATCCTTTTTCAGATGGCAATGGAAGAATGTCGCGCTTGCTCTCGTTGCTGCTGCTCTATAAAAACGGCTTTAATGCGGTGAAGTATATCTCTTTTGAAGAACAAATCAACAAACACAAGGATTATTACTACGAAGCGTTAAAACAGTCCAGTGTCGGTTGGCACGAGGGAGAGAACACATATTTTCCATTCATCGAAAATTTCGCCACCACCTTGCTCTACTGCTACAAGGAACTCGATAAACGGTTTGCGGTTGTAGGCGCCAGGAAAGTCACCAAGAAGGCGAGGATCGAGGCCACTGTCCTGAACAGCTTGCTGCCGATCTCAAAGCGAGAGATCTGCCATGTCCTGCCGGATGTCAGCCCGACCACCGTTGAAGCCGTCCTTGCCAATATGGTGAAGAACCGTGTCGTTGAAAAAATCGGCGCCGGGAAAAACACAAAATACCTCAAGCGGTAAGGATCAGAAGAAGATGGAAGCATCATTTTGTTCGGAACTTGGGCGTTTCCATGGCCTTCCCAGCAGGGCGAGGAGGTGGCAATCAGGCGACTTCTGTCATCCCGAGCGAACGCGAGGGATCTCGCTTCGTGCCGCATCCAATGCAAGATCCCTCCTCCCGTTGGTCGTTCGGGATGACAAAAAAGACCGCGCGTCATTCGGGATGACAAACCATCGTCATTCCGAGGCGGATTTTGCCATCCTGAACGAAGCAACACTGTCATCCTAAATGCCACGACTCTGTCATCCCGAGCGAACGCGAGGGATCCGGGCGTGGTGGCAGCGCCCTTCCCAGGTCCCTCCTCGTTGCGCTCGTTCGGGACGACGGTACCGTCCGAACGCAACAATACTGTCATCCCGAGCGGACGTGAGGGATCTCGCTTCGAGTTCTCTGTCTTTCAGTCGGCTTCGCGCCGAAATTGCTCCTTGAGCGCGGCGAGCTCCTCCGGAGTTATTCGGGCGCAGGCAAGAATCTTCTCGTCGGAATCGCCCCATCGAAGCATCTCGCGGATCATCTCGGTTTTCCCCCGCAGAATGCCCTTTTCTATGCCCTGCACAATCCCCTGTTCTATGCCCTTTTCAATGCCCCTTCTCTCCATAAGGCTTACGTACATCCCGCCCTCCTCCTTCCTCTTGTCAAGCTCGGACTCCCACTCTTTCCAAGCGTCATCGTCGCGGATGAACATGACGCCCTCGATGAACCACAGCAGAGCCGACTTACTCTCGTGGCTCCAACCGCGCGCGTCAAGCTCCCTCAAGAGAAGCTTCATGTAGTCAAGCTTGCGCGCGTCGTCCCCTCTCCGCCTCCATGCCATCATGCCGGCGTAGTGCGCGAGGTCGAAGGGGTTGTCGCTGGCGCGAAGCGCATCCTCGTCGCCCTCGTAGACCTTGAACACAGGGTATTTGTACGTTATCTGCGACCCGAACCGCTCCCAGCGGTAGACCCCCTCGGCCTGTTCGTCGCCTATCGGCTGTACGAGCATGGCAAGTCCCGCGACCGGACGGTTGTACCTCCCCTCCAGGAGGCAGCGGTATCTGTGCATCCGCAGAGGGAAGTCCTCCTTGCCGCCGCGGCCCTGGATCTCGACGTGAAGCAATATCCAGGCGTCCTCCCCGGAGAGGAGCGGTACTTCCGCCAGGATGTCGACGAACTTCCGGGAGTCGGGCGGGCTTTCCGTGTAGCGTCTCGTGAATCTTGCCAGCCTCCTGAGCTCGGTGTCGAAGAAACGAACCGGTTTTTCAGGGTCGGCCTCCTTCGCCATATCAGGAAGCACGGAGCGCAGCATGTCGTGGAAGAATCCCTGCAGCAGCTCCTTCCAGAGCCCGTCCTCGGAGCGTCTGTCGTTCTCGTTCGATGCGGTGTTGTCCGCTTGCATGTCGTCGTTCATACTGCCGCCCCCCCGTCCTGATGCAATGATAGCACAAGGGCGGAGGGGAGGGGTTAGTACTTTCTGTCATCCCGACGACCGTCAGGGAAGAGGGATCTCGGTCTTCACGGCCTCGCAAAAGCAACCACCACACAATACCCACAGATTATGTGAATTTCAACACACAATCTCTAACAATAATGTGATTTTCCGTTGACACCCGCCGCTAGCCACGCAAAGGAGGGAGCGCCTGTCTCTGGAGTTCAACGGCGCTCTGAGCGAAAACTACATCCTGCAGGCGTTGACCGACCAGTTCGAGCTGCCCCCCAGGTACTGGACCAAAGAGGGCTCTCCGAGGTACGAGGTCGACTTCCTCATCCAGCGCAAGAACGCCGTCTACCCGGTCGAGGTGAAGGCAGGCGGAAACGTGGAGGGCCGCAGCCTGAAGAAATACGCCGAGATCTACGGTACCGACGTTCCGCTTCGCATCCGCTTCTCGTTGCGCAATCTTAAGCTGGACGGCGACACGCTGAACATCCCGCTCTTCATGGCTGATCAGACCGACCGGCTGATCTCGCTGTGCGAGGGGCGGTAGGCCGGCAAAGACTATGGTTCTCTTGACTACCGGAGGACTTGGTTTACAATGTAAAGCGCAAGGGGGTGGCGACATGGCGACTATCACTCTTCGAATGACGGAGGAAGACGCGAGGCTCATAAGGCGGTACGCGGAGATGACTGGCACAACGGTGTCTCAGTTCGTCCGCCAGGCTGCGTTGGACCGGATCGAGGACGAGTACGACCGGTCGGCCCTTGCGAGGTACCTGGAGGTCGTCGAGCGAGGAGATTTTATCCCCTACAGGGAGGCGCGCCGAGACTGGGAGCCGGAATGACAGGATACCGGGTGGAAATCGATCGGGCGCTCGCACGCCGAATAAAGAAGCTGGACAGGCAGGTTAGGGAGCTGTTGGACAGGTACATCAGCACCCATCTCGAGGGAACGACGGATCCGAGAAGATACGGGCGTCCTCTGGCGGGCGGCCAGCACGGCCTGTGGCGCTACAGGATCGGCGACTGGAGGCTGATAGTGAAGATCATCGACGACAGGGTGCTGATACTGGCTCTTGAGTTCGATCGGAGAGACGCTGCGCATAAACAGTGACACCATTATAAAAAGAAGGCCAAGACAAAGCGAATATTGCCGTCATACCGACGGGGAAGCCAGTGTGGAGTAGAGGTTCCTCCGGCGCTGCGCGCCGTTCGGGACGACGAAAACGTCATTACGAGGTCCACTACCGATTCTCGTCATCCCGAGGCGGTCTCATCGCCGAGGGATCTGGGCGGGGTGACGGCACCTTTCCTAGGTCCCTCCTAGCTACGCTCGTTCGGGACGACCTTCCCCGGAAGGTCTCACCGCTGGAGAGCGGTGCTCCGACCGTTATTCCCAGGATGCGACGACTGCGCCTCAGCAGATTCTCCTCGGTATGCGCGCGATGAACAGATTGCGCTCGAGGTCCGACTCCAGTTCCAGCTCGGGGACCGCCGCCAGCGCGCGCAGGATGCCAGTGCCGATGCCCCGATAGGGCAGCTCTCTGGTCGCGAAGGAGGCTATGCGTGGATTGCGGATTGTGGAGACCCCGCTTCTGATGTTTTCAATGGTCAGGTTGTTGGGCAGGCTCCCGGGGCTGATAAGTTCGATCCGGTCGTCGAAAATGAATACGCGCCACGGCGCGGAGACAAAGTAGTCCCGGTGCAGCAGCATGTTTACGACCAGCTCTTCAAGGGCGGCGAGCGGCACCTCCAGATCTCCCTCGGTGTTGAAGCCCTTGTCCCCCTGCACGTGTTTCAGATTGCGAGTCAGGAAGGAGATCGTCGCCCTGTACATGCAGCTCAGACAGCCGTCCAGGTCCTGACTGTCCCTGTATCTGTCGCCCGCCGGGTCGTTCCCCAGGAAAGACACTCCCTTGACGACGAATGCCGGGCGATGTCTTTGGGGATTGCGTCCGAAGAGCATGAGCCCGGCGAGGTTGAGCTCTTCACCTCTGGCCAGGCCGAGATTGTTCAGCAGTTGACCGAACGGGATTTCCGCCTGGTCGAGCGCGTCTTCGAGCGGTTCGCCGTAGTGCTTCTTGAAGAAGGCGCGGAAGCGATCCAGGTCGATGTCGTCCGGAGACGTCCCTTTGACGGGCACTTCGTCCGCGTGAACCAGGTTGGAGCTTTGAAACATTCGCTGGATCTCTTCTCGGGAGGTCACCCGGCGTTTGTCCGCGCCGGATTTCACCCAGAAGACCCCCTCGTTGTCGGCGTACGGCTTCGAGATGCCTTCGGGAACGGTTATGACTATGACCAACCTGTCGTCGACAATGATGTTTTCAGTTTCGGGGTTTATGGAGGGGCGGACGCAGTCGGTCGCCGTGCTGGAGATGAGCTGATTGATTCTCCGCACGTCCTCGCGCGACAAGCCGTTGATGGATCCGGTGTCGTCTACGCCGACCAGGATTTTTCCTCCCTTGCTGTTGGCAAGCGCCGCCATTTCACCGGCCAGCGATCTGGCATTGGTTACATCCTGGCTGCGTTTGAATTGGGTGCGGCTGTTCTCGCCGCGTGCGATCAGTGCGACAAGCTCCTTCGCTTCCATCATTGATCGGCCTCCCTCTGGAGATGCGTCTCATCTCGAAAATTTCATCTAAATCACTGCTGTCCAATATAAGGAAGTTCTGATCAAGTGTGTTTTGCTCGTCACGAAGCCCGTTGATATCGGCTGTCTCCACAGACGATAGAGACTTAATCAGAGTTTTCATCAGTTTTAACAATAGATTGCACTCGGTGTTTTCAAGGGTCTGAATCGCGGTTTTGGACAAATTTGCAAATCGGCAATAAGCAGACCGCGGTTGTTCATTCAGACGCGTTTTCATGCTCTAAGACAGCCTTCATCATTTCGGAGGCACTGGCGAATCCTTTTACCGAGGGGTCACGAGCGATGGCATCCGACTCCTTTAGAGCTGCGAGTGTCTCTTCACTCGGGTGTTTCTCCTCCAAGGCGTCCATATTGCCCAGAACTCGCTGGGCGTTTCGTTCTGAAAGGCTGCGAAGTCGTTCATCAGACCGCCCCCGTCCTGATGCAATGATAGCACAAGGGCGGAGGGGAGGTTCACATTTGGAACAGAGGTCCCTCCTCGCTGCGCTCGTTCGGGACGACAGGGTTCCATCATCCCGACGACCGTCAGGGAAGAAGGATCTCGGTCTTCACGGCCTCGCAAAAGCTACTACCACGCAATATCCATGGATTATGTGATATCCAACACACAATCTTTCATAATAATGTGATTTTCCATTGACGCCCGCCTCCTGCCGCGCTATCATACGCATGAAAGGGGGTAACGGCATGGAGCGCAAGATACTAGATAAGTTCAAGCTCTGGAAGGAGTCCGCGAACCGCAAGCCGCTGATCCTCGGCGGGGTGCGGCAGGTGGGCAAGACGTGGGCTCTGAAGGAGTTCGGCAGGGTTTGCTACCGCAACGTCGCCTACTTCAACTTCGAGGAGAGGGCCGAGTACCGCCAGTTCTTCGAGACAACCATGGATGTCGGGCGCATCCTGCGGAACCTTTCGATGGCGGGCGGCCAGCCCATCGAGCCGGGAGAGACGCTGCTCGTCTTCGACGAAATACAGGATTGCCCGGAGGCTCTCACCTCTCTGAAATACTTCTTTGAGAACGCCCCGGAATACCACGTCGCCTGCGCCGGGTCGCTACTGGGGGTAATGCTTGCCAGGCCCGCGTCCTTCCCAGTCGGAAAGGTGGACTTCCTTTATCTCAACCCGATGACCTTCACGGAGTTCCTGGCGGCTAACGAGAGTGACAACCTGGCCGAGTACCTCGAGAGCGTGGACGAGGTGGCCCCTTTGCCGGACGTCTTCTTCAACCCGCTGTGCGAGAACCTCAAGATGTACTTCGTCACCGGGGGAATGCCCGAGTCGGTCAAGCTCTGGACGAGCAGGCGAGACGTCGGCGAGGTTCAGCAGTCCCTCTCCAACCTTCTGAACGCCTACGAGCGCGACTTCGCCAAGCACCCGGAAAGGAAGGACGTGCCGAAGATCTCCATGATATGGAACTCCATCCCCTCGCAGCTCGCCAGGGAGAACAAGAAGTTCCTCTACCGGGCGGTGAAGGAGGGCGCGCGGGCGAGGGAGTACGAGGACGCGCTTCAGTGGCTATGCGACTCCGGCCTGGCGCACAAGACGTACAGGAGTGAACTGCCGAAGCCGCCTCTGAAGGCGTACGACGACATCTCTGCGTTCAAGATCTACATGGTCGACACGGGCCTGCTCCGCCGCATGGCCTCGCTCGACCCGTCGGTCTTCGCGGAACGGGAGCGCCTGTTTCTGGAGTTCAACGGCGCTCTGAGCGAAAACTACATATTGCAGGCACTGACCGACCAGTTCGAGCTGCCTCCCAGGTACTGGACCAAAGAGGGCTCTCCGAGGTACGAGGTCGACTTCCTCATCCAGCGCAAGAACGCCGTCTACCCGGTCGAGGTGAAGGCAGGCGGAAACGTGGAGGGCCGC
>JAKJGK010000234.1 GCA_022704435.1 Synergistota bacterium
GGCGGACGCGCTCAAGCGGGCTCGGCGAACGAGGTGCGCCGGGGTTGCCGTGAACTTCGGCTGCTACGGCGGAGTCCTCCCCTCCCCCGAGAAACTTCGCCTGCTGCTCAAGGCAGGTGAAGAACTAGAGCGGGACCTTGGATACAGGATCGATGTGTACTCCGGCGGCTCCACCTCCTCCCTGGTACTCCTGGAGCAGGGAACAATGCCGTCAGGGGTGAACAACCTTCGCATCGGGGAGGCGATCCTCCTTGGAAACGACGTCACCGGAGACAGGGAGATACCTTGGCTGCACAGAAGGACTATGCATCTGGAGGCAGAGGTGGTGGAGGTGTACAGGAAGCCCTCGGTGCCGGTGGGGCCGACCGGCCGCGATGCGTTCGGGCGGGCCCCCGTGTTCGAGGACAGGGGGTACCGGCTCAGGGCGATACTTGCCGTGGGACGCCAGGATGTGAGCATCGAGGGGCTGACGCCGGAGATCCCGGAGGTCTTGATCCTCGGGGGCTCGAGCGATCACATGATTGTCGACGTGGAGGACGTGCATCCTGCGCCGTGTCTTGGCGCCATCCTCAGGTTTTTCCCCGACTACGGAGCGATGTTGGCCCTCTCCACCTCGTCATTTGTCGCCTTTGACGTGGTATAGTATGCGCGGACATTCCCGAAGGACTACTGGCAGCCCCGGAGGGCTATGAATATGCTCGGTTCGCTGAGATGGCAGGATCTCGTAGACATCCTGGTAATAGCGATAATCTTCCACAGGCTGCTCCTGCTGATCGTGGGCACACGCGCCATGCAGCTGATAAAGGGGCTGCTGACGCTGGGGCTGGTGGCCGCCGCGGCCAGGATACTCGAACTCAGGACCCTGTCCTGGTTTCTCGGCCAGACCCTCGGCGTGCTCATGATAGCCATCCCGATAGTATTTCAGCCCGAGCTCAGGAAGGCGCTGGAGGAGATAGGGCGCGGAGGCGGCCTCTGGAGGAGAAAAAAGGCCGCCGAGAAGGCCGAGGCCCTAAGTTTCGAGGTGTCGCGGGCCATAGGCTACCTGAAGGGGCAGAAGATAGGCGCCCTTATCGTGCTCGAGCGAGGGACCGGCCTGAAGGACTTCTGGAGGACGGCCATCAAGATTAACTCCGAGATAACCCAGGAGCTGTTGATAACCCTCTTTTGGGACGGCACCCCGTTGCACGACGGCGCGGTAATAATCGACAGGGAGAGGATAATCGCGGCCGGCTGCTTTCTGCCCCTGACCGAGAATCCCGATCTCTCGCGTTGGATAGGGACACGCCACAGAGCCGCGCTGGGAGTGAGCGAGGTCTCCGATGCCCTTGCCCTGGTGGTGTCGGAGGAGAGGGGAGAGGTCTCCTTGGCGGTCAACGGTCGCCTTTCAAGGAACCTGAAGGACGCCCAGGTACAAAAACTCCTATTCTACTTCTTCAGCGGCGAAGAGAGCGAACGCAAGTCGCTCATGGAGCGCCTGCAGGAGGACCTGCAGGCACTATGGTCCTGAGCTGGAAGCGGGTGAGCTGTTATCATGTCCGACCAGGAAAAGATCGACGGCATACTGGCGTCTCCCCTGTTCCTCAAGCTTATGGCGGCAGCCGCGGCCCT
>JAKJGK010000093.1 GCA_022704435.1 Synergistota bacterium
CGCGATAGAGGCGGCCCGCGCCGGGGAGGCCGGCCGAGGCTTCGCTGTGGTCGCCGAGGAGGTCAGGAAGCTCGCGGAGCAGTCGCAGGACGGCGCGCGCGAGGTGGCCGACCTGGTCGAGAAGATCCTGGCGGGCACCAACTCCGCGGTCGCGTCGATGAGGAAGAGCCGCGAGGAGGTCGAGGAGGGGGTCAAGATCGCCCACGTCGCCGGCGAGGCTCTGAACCGCATCAAGACGGCGGTGGACAGCTCCGTCCACGACGTGCGCAGGATCATCCAGACCACCGACGAGGAGGTGGCGAAGTCCGAGAAGGTGATCGAGCTTATCGACGCGACGTCGAACGTGATGGAGAACACGGACGACCACGTGCAGAACCTGGCCGCCTCCATGGAGGAGACTGCGGCGGCGATGGAGAACGTGGCCACCGGGTCGCAGGAGGTAAGCGAGACGGCCGAGGAGCTGAAGCAGATGACCGACAGGTTCAGGGTCGACGAGGACGAGGAGCTGCGCGCCAACGCGCGCGCCCTGCCCGCGCCGAGGAGCTGAGGAGAGAGCAGGTCGCGGACGGGCCCGGAGCCCGCCCGCGGATCTTGTGTTGGGAGGGGTGTCCATGTTCAGAAAGATGAAGATTGGAACCAAGCTGGCGCTGTCGTTCGGAGTTCTCCTGCTGATCTTCGCGGGGGTGGGGGCCTTGAGCTGGGTGAACATGAACTCGGTGAGGACCGAGGCGGACGCCCTGGCCGAGCAGTACGTGCCGGAGTCAAACATGGCGGGGGACGTTCTGGACTCGATCAAGGACATGGTCTTCGAGATCAGGAGCTTCGGGGACACCTACGACAAGAAATACGACGACGCCGGGCGCACCTTCGAGGCCAACGCGAAGAAGTACCTCGAGGTCGCGGCGGAGCACGCCGCGAAGCACCCGAGGCTGGTCAGGCTGCGCGAGGACGTCCCGAAGGTCGAGGCCAGGCTCAAGGAGTTCGCCGATATGATCGCCCGCACCGAGGAGGCGGTGGCCTCGATCCACGATATTCGAGCGGCGTCGGACAAAGCCGCGCGGCAGTTCATGGACAACGCGGCCGCCTACCTCAAGTCGCAGATCAAGGTCATGGAGGAGTCCGTCGACCAGAGGCTGGAGACGAAGAACCTGAGGGACAGGCTCGTCAAGATCAACCTGATCAACTCCATCATCGACGAGGGGAACGCGGTCCGTCTGGACAACTTCAAGGGACAGGCTACCAGGGACACGGAGCTCATAGAGTCCGGCATCAAGCGCTTCGACAAGATCACGGCCATGATAAAGGAGATACGTGCCGCTACCGTGCTGCAGGCCAACCTCGACCAGCTCGACAACATCCAGAAGGCCGCCGACGACTACAGGGCCGACATGGAGGGCCTGATATCGCGCTGGAGGGGGCTCGAGGAGCTGGGCGCGAAGCGGGACGTGGCGGGGAACAACGTGGCGGACATCGCCCTCGAGGTACAGCAGGCCGCGACCGAGGCGACGATCAGGATAGCGAACGACACGGTGGACAGCCTCGGGACCACGATCATCTCCATCGTGTCGGCGATACTGGTCGCGGTGGTGATCGGCCTGGTCGTGGCATTCGTAATGACGCGCAGCATAACCAGGCCTCTGCGCAGGGTGCAGGAGCTGGCGGCCAGGGCGCGCGACGGCGACTTCACCTTCGACAGGGAGGACTTCCGGATTGTCAACCGCGACGAGCTGGGCGCGATGGCCGACTCCCTCGCCGAGATGATAGCCGTGCAGCGCGACATGATACGCGAGCTGAAGAACAAGGCGGTGCACCTCTCCGCCATATCCGAGGAGACCGCGGCCTCCACCGAGGAGGTCACCAGCACCACCGCCGAGGTCGCCGAGAGCAACGCCAAACTGGCCGAGCAGACCCGCAGCGGCCGGGCCAACGCGGTCGAGTCGTCCAAGGTGATGCTGGAGATGAGCAGCCTCATCCAGATAGCCCAGACCCTGGCCTCCAACGCGGACAAGAACTCCGTCGACATGGGGGAGGCCGCATCCCAGGGAGGAGAGACCGTCTCCAAGACCATAGATACGATGGAGAGCATAAAGGAGTCGGTCCAGGAGACGGAGGAGCAGCTAAAGCAGCTAGACGCCTACTCCCAGCGCATCGGAGTGGTCGGCGACACGATAACCGGGCTTGCCGACCAGACCAACCTGCTCGCGCTGAACGCCGCGATAGAGGCCGCCCGCGCGGGGGAGGCCGGCCGCGGCTTCGCCGTGGTCGCCGAGGAGGTCAGAAAGCTCGCGGAGCAGTCGCAGGAGGGCGCGCGGGAGGTGGCCGACCTGGTGGAGAAGATCCTCGTCGGCACCCGCTCGGCGGTGTCGTCGATGCAGAAGAGCCGCGAGGGGGTGGAGAACGGGGTCTCCGTCGCCCACGTCGCCGGCGAGGCCCTGGAGCGCATCCGCAAGGCGGTGGAGAGCTCCATCAGCGACGTCCGCAGGATAATCAGCACCACCGACGAGGAGGTGGCCAAGTCGGACGCTGTCATCGCGCTGATCAACTCAACGGCCAGCGTGATGGAGAACACGGACGACCACGTTCAGAACCTTGCCGCCTCGATGGAGGAGACAGCGGCGGCGATGGAGAACGTCGCCACCGGCTCCCAGGAGGTCAGCCAGACCTCCGAGGAGCTGAAGCGCATGACGGAGAGGTTCATAGTGGACAGGGAGGGCGCGGAGGGACAGCCGGCCCTGCCCGCGCCGAGGGCGTGAGACAGTCTAGCCCCGAACCGGTGGACTGCGGGGCGCGGCTTTACTCCCGCGCCCCTCTGACTGTATAATATTTATGGTTCGTAAACATTACGACAGGGAGGGGTTTGCATGAGGAGGTTTCTGCTGGCAGTTGCGTTCCTGGCCGTCATGGCCGGAGTGGCCCGCGCGGACGGGGTGATCAGGATGGCGATGATCGTCGAGAGCACGATCGACGACAAGGGGTGGTGCCAGTCGATGCACGACGGCATCACGGCGGCTCAGAAGGAGCTCCCGGGGCGCATCGAGTACAGCTACAGCGAGAAGATGAAGCCCGTGGACGCGGGGTCGGCGGTCCTGCAGTACGTGTCGCAGGGGTACAACGTCATCATCGGGCACGGCGCCCAGTACAAGAACCTGATGCTGGAGATGGCCGAGGAGTACCCTGATGTGACCTTCGTGTTCGGCACCAGCGCCGAGATCGGGCCGGCCAATGTGTTCACCTACATGCCGGAGAGCGAGGAGACCGGCTACCTGTCCGGGGTCATAGCCGGGATGACGACCAAGTCCAACATCGTCGGGGTCGTGGGGCCGGTCGACGGCGGGGACGCGGCGCGATACAACCGCGGCTACGTGCTCGGCGCGCAGGCGGTCAACCCCGGCGTGAAGGTCATAGTGGCGCACTCCGGGTCGTTCGGCGACTTCGTGAAGGCCGGCGAGGTGGCGGAGACCCAGATCAAGGCGGGGGCCGACGTGCTGACCGGCTCCTCCCAGCAGGCGCTCGGCGCGCTGCGGGCGGTGGCCGACCACAGGGACGAGCCGATCTGGTGGGTCGGGCAGGAGACCGCGCAGCTCGGCATCCCCGAGGGGTACAAGTGCATCGGGGCATCGGAGTACAACTACGCCGCCGTCATAGTCGACCTGGTCAAGAAGCTGGACGCGGGCGTGAAGGGCGGGGAGTGCATCGCCCTGAACTTCGCCAACGGCGGGTTCAACTTCAGGTTCAACGACGACCTCAAGGCGATGTGGGAGGGGCCGATCGAGCAGAAGATCTCCGAGACCCTCGCGAAGTTCCGCTCCACGCCCGGCTCCATCGACTGGAGCAAGGTGGACTACTCGAAGCTTTAGCCTTTTGTGGGGGGCTCCGCGGACTCTGTCCCGCGGGGCCCGATTTTCTATCTCGAAACCGCCGCACGGAGGTCCGCCTCATGCCACAAGAGATCGTCAACAGAATTTCAAGCCTCCGGATGGAGGGCATAACCAAGCGCTTCCCGGGCACCCTGGCCTGCGACGACATTTCGCTGTCCGTCGGGGAGGGGGAGATACTCGCCCTGGTCGGGGAGAACGGGGCGGGCAAGACCACTCTTATGAACATCCTGATGGGGCTCTACCGCCCGGACGAGGGGCGCATACTGATCAACGGCTCGGAGGTGGTCTTCCGCTCCCCCAACGACGCCTTCGCCGCCGGGCTTGGGATGGTCCACCAGCAGTACATGCTGGTGGCGAACATGACTGTGCTGGAGAACATAGCCCTGGGGTACAAGCGGGCCTGGTCGCCGCTCAGGGTGGACCTGGAGATGGTCCGGGCCCGCATCGGCGAGGTTGCGGACAGGTACGGGCTGTCGGTCGACCCGGACGCCTTCGTGTGGCAGCTCTCGATCGGGGAGCAGCAGAGGGTGGAGCTGGTCAAGACCCTGTGCCTAGGCGCGCGCTTCCTGATCCTCGACGAGCCGACCAGCGCCCTCACCCCCCAGGAGACCGACGAGCTGATCGACCTGCTCAAGAGGATGCGCAGCGAGCTGTCGATCATCTTCATCAGCCACAAGCTGCACGAGGTGAAGAACCTGTCCGACAGGGTGGTGATCCTGAGGCGGGGCTCGGTGGCGTTCGAGGGGAGCACCTCCGAGCACTCCCCCGGCGAGATAGCTGCGCTGATGACGGGGCGCGAGGTCGTCCTGCCGAAGAACGAGGCGCCCTGCTGCGAGGGGTGCGAGGCCCTCGCGATCAGGGGGCTGAAGGTCAGGAGCGACAGGGGGTTCCTCGCGGTGGACGGGCTGGACCTGTCGATCTGCTCGGGGGAGATAGTCGGCCTGGCCGGCGTGTCCGGCAACGGCCAGAGGGAGCTGGCCGAGGCGATCAACGGTCTGAGGAGCGTCGAGGAGGGGGAGATACTCTTCTTCGGCCGCGACATAGCCAACCTCAAGCCGGGCGAGGTCATAGCGGAGGGGATGGGCTACATCCCGGAGGAGCGCAACACGGAGGGGATCGTGCCCCCCTTCTCGATGAAGGAGAACTTCATCCTGAAGGACTCGGGCGACCCGCACTACGCCTCGCGCTCCTTCCTCAGGCTGAAGGAGATCGACCGCAACGCGGACAGGCTCCGCGAGGAGTTCGACATCCGCAGCCCGGACACCAGGGTGGCGGCCGGGTCGCTGTCGGGGGGGAACATCCAGAAGGTGATACTGGCGCGCGAGCTGTCGCGGGCGCCGCGCTTCCTGGTGGCGGTCTACCCGACCCGCGGCCTCGACATGGGGGCGGCGGAGTTCATCCACAAGAGGCTGCTCGAGAAGCGAGCGGAGGGGATGGGGATACTGCTGGTGAGCGAGGAGCTGGAGGAGGTGCTGGACCTGTCGGACAGGATCGCGGTCATCTTCAAGGGGCGGATCATCGACACGCTGGACAGGGATTCCGCGGACAGCAGGAAGCTGGGCGTCCTGATGGCGGGGGTGAAGGAGAGCGGAGATGAAGCGGTTTAAGACCCTGTACACGGCCGCGGTGATCCTGCTGGCGGCTCTGACGGCGGCCTTGGCCGGGGCCCTGATCCTGTGGACGATCGGGGCGGACGTGACCAGGACCTACTCCGTGATAGCCTTCGAGCCGCTCAAGAACGCCATGCAGATCGGCGAGGTGATGATAAGGGCGATTCCGCTCACGATCATAGCCCTCGGCATCTCCGTGGCCTACAGGTGCGGCATAATCAACATCGGCGCGGAAGGGCAGATGTCGATGGGGATCCTCGCGGCCACCGCGGTGGCGCTAGCGATGCCCGACGCGCCGAGGTACGCCCTGCTGCCCATGGCGCTGACGGCGGGGGCGCTGGGCGGGGCGGCCTGGGGGTTCATTCCGGGGGTGCTGAAGGCGAGGCTGCATGTCAGCGAGCTGCTCTCCACCGTGATGCTGAACTACATCGCCGCCCAGTTCTACACCTTCTGCCTCAGGGGGCCGATGCTCGACCCGGCGGAGATCACGATGGGGAGCGGCACCCCCCAGTCGATGAGGCTGACGAAGGCGATCTGGCTGGACCGCCTGGTGCCGGGGACGCGCATCCACGCGGGGGTCTGGATAGCCCTGGCGCTGGCGTTCCTCACCTGGCTGCTGCTCTTCCGCACGTCGTGGGGCTATCGGATGAGGGCGTCGGGCGCGGGGGAGAGGGCGGCCAAGTACGGCGGCATCGGGGTGGAGCGCTACCTGGTCGCCGCGATGGTGATCAGCGGGGCTTTCGCCGGGCTGGCGGGCGCGGTCGAGATATCCGGGGTGCACCGCAGGGCCATCGAGGGGGTCACCAGCGGCTACGGCTTCAGCGCCATTGTCGTGGCCCTGTTCGGGGGGCTGCACCCGGCGGGGATCATACCCGCGTCCCTGTTCTTCGGGATGCTCCTGGTCGGGGCGGACATGACCCAGAGGATGGCGGGGGTGCCCGCCAACGTGGTGACCGCGCTGCAGGGCGTCATCATACTGGTGATCGTGGCCGCGCGGATGGTGCTGGAGAACCCGTACCTGGCGGAGCGGGTCAGGGTCAGGCTGTTCGGCTCGGCCGAAGGGAGCGGGGAGGCGTGATCTCATGGACTTCGCGGTAAACATCCTGGCGCTTGGGGTCCCGTTCAGCGTGGCCCTGCTGATCGCGTCGCTGGGCGAGATGTTCAACCAGAGGGCGGGGGTCTTCAACCTCGGCTGCGAGGGGATTATGGCGATGGGGGCGTTCCTCGGCTTCCTCGCGCCCTTCCTGGTCGGCAGGGGGGGCCCGACGGCGGAGATCTGGAACTACGCGGGGATACTGATGGCGATGGCCGCGGGGGCGCTGATGGGGATCTTCTTCGGGCTCGCGGTGGTGACCTTCCGCGCCCCGCAGGGGATCGCGGGGATAGGGCTCCAGATGTTCGGCGTAGGGGTCGCGGGGACCTTCTTCCGGCACTTCGTCGGGGGGACCCAGAGCATCCCGGGGATACCGGCCATGCCGATCCCGCTGCTGTCCAAAATTCCGGTGCTGGGGCCGATACTCTTCTCGCACAACCCGCTGGTCTACGTGGCCTTCCTGCTGCCCCCGGCGGCGTGGTACGTGCTGTTCAAGACTCCGTGGGGGCTTCGCGTGCGCGCTTCGGGGGCGAACCCGAGGGCGGCGGACTCGATAGGTGTAAAGGTCAACCTGGTGCGCTTCCAGGCCCTGGCGGTCGGAGGCGCTCTCGCGGGGCTGGCGGGGGCGTACCTGAGCCTGTGCCAGGCGAAGATGTTCAGCGACGAGATCATAGCGGGGCGCGGGTTCATTGCGGTCGCGCTGGTCTACTTCGGCCACTGGAGGCCGCTCAAGATAACCGGGGGAGCACTGCTGTTCAGCCTGGCGCAGGCGCTGCAGCTCGCGATACAGGGGCGGGGGATAAACTTCCCCTACGAGTTCGCGGTGATGCTCCCCTACGTGCTGGTCATAGTGGTGCTTGCCTTCAGCCGGGAGAACCTGCTGCTCGGGCCGACCGCGCTGGGCAGGCCGTTCAACCGGGAGATACGGACGTGACAGGGGAGGTGCGACGATAGCATGAAAAAAGGCGGGATCATTCACCCCGAGCTGATGTTTCAACTGGCCTCGTGCGGTCACGGCGACCTGGTCTGCATAGCGGACGCGGGGCTGCCTATACCGCCTGAGACGCCGAGGGTGGACCTGGGGTTCGCGCAGGGCAAACCGGGCTTCTTCGAGGTGCTGGACGCGCTGCTGCCGGAGATCTGCGTGGAGGGGGCGGTCTGGGCGCGCGAGGCGGCCGCGAGGAGCCCGGAGGTGAGCGGGCGGCTCGAGGAGCTGTTCGAGGGCACGGGGACGGCCATCCCCCACGAGGAGTTCAAGGACCTGCTGCTGGACGCGCGGTTCGTGATCCGGACCGGGGAGTTCACCCCCTACGCCAACGTGATCCTGCGCTGCGGGGTCCCCTTCTAGGGGCGGAGGGCGGATTGTCCTTCCTGCGCCGCCTTGACCAGAGGGCCCTGCTGCTCC
>JAKJGK010000094.1 GCA_022704435.1 Synergistota bacterium
CCGCCGCTTCCTCGACTCGATCTGCACCTCCATCGCGGAGCTCTCCCTGGGGGAGCTCTCCCTGTACAGGGGCGGCTTCTCCGACTATGTCGCGGAGAAAGAGAGAAGGCTCGAGGAGCTTCGCAGGTCGCAGAGGCTCCAAAAAGAGGAGATAGCGCGGATGGAGGAGTTCGTGGAGAGATTCCGCTACAAGGCCTCGAAGGCCGCCTCGGTGCAGAGCCGGATAAAGAGGCTCGAGAAGATGGAGCTGGTGGAGATCGAGGAGGAGACCAAACGGGTTCGTTTTCACTTTCCTCCCTGCGCGCGAAGCGGACTGGATGTCCTCGTCCTTGAAGGAGTCGGCAAGAGCTACGGCGAAAAGACCGTTTTCAGCGATGTAAACCTCTCGATACAGAGGGGGGACAAGATTGCCTTGGTCGGGGTCAACGGCGCGGGCAAGTCCACCCTCTCTCGGATCATCGGCGGGGTCGAGGAACCCACGTCGGGGATCGTCCGTCGGGGCCACAACGTCAAGACCGCGTTCTTCTCGCAGGAATCGTCGCAGAATCTCGATTATACGAGGAGCGTGTGGGAATCTACCTCCTCCATCAACCCCGACTGGAGCGAGCGGGACAGGAGGAGCCTGCTGGGGGCATTTCTCTTCGGGGGGGACTCCATCGAAAAACAGGTCTCGGTGCTCTCGGGGGGCGAGAAATCCAGGCTGGCCCTGTTGAGGCTGTTGCTTGCCGACGCCAACCTCCTGGTGCTCGACGAGCCGACCAACCACCTCGACATGAAGACCAAGGATCTTTTTCAAAGGGCGCTTCTGGAGTTCGACGGGACACTGGTGATAGTCTCCCACGACCGTTTCTTCCTGGACAACCTGGTTAGCAGGGTGGTTGAGATTGTGGACGGGGGGGCAATCCTCTACCCCGGCAACTACTCCTGGTTCATCGAAAAAAGGAGAGAACGGTCCTCGGAATCCGCTCCGCAAGGTAGCGCGCGGGACGCCGCAGGGACTCCCCAGGCGAGCGACGGGTGCAGAAGCCGGAGGCGCGCCGAGGCGGAGAGGCGAAACGAGCTTTACCGGAGAAAAAAGGTAGTGCTTGATATAATGAATCCACTGGAGGCCAGGATCGAACTCCTTGAGAGGGAGCAGTCGGCGCGCGACGCCCTGCTCGGCGATCCGGCCTTCCTGGCCGACTCCTCGAAAGTCTCGGCGCTGCTCATTGAGAGAGACCGGGCCGCTCGGCTGATAACTGAGCTCCTGGAGGAGTGGGAGGACCTGGCGGACGAGGTCGCCAGGATAGAGGAGACAGGTTGATCGCTGTACAATAATCATAGGGAGGTTGCCTTATGTATGTAGCCCCTGACTCGACGGGCGGCAGATTCACACACTGCCTGCGCGCCCTGACTCTGGCCCTGGTGCTTTTGGCCGCGTCCCCCTTTCCAGCATCATCGGCCGAGGGGAGCGAGACGAACGGAGAACGCCTCGTGCGGTTCTTCGTCGATGAGTTTCATCCGGAGACTATGAGCATGATAATCGAGAACGAGCCGGAGGACGACGGCCTCGTCCGCGAAATGTTCCTTGATGTCACTGGATGCGACATCGGGGGGGTGCGAATCGACTCCCTGAAGCTCAGGGCCGTCGGAGTCAGCTTCACTCCTCCGTCGGAGTGGGAGCGGGAGCCTCCTGACATAAGGGAGATCCTCAACGTCCACGCCTTCGCCAGGATAACGGAGAGTGATCTGAACAAGAATCTGCTGGAGAAGCAGTTCGGCGACGACGACGAATGGCACAACCTGCAGGTTCGGATCTCTCCGGACGGGATATACGCCAGGGGGAACTACCACGTCAGGGTGCTGTTCACGCTGGACATCCTCATCGAGATCTTCAGCAAGTTCAAGATAGTGGACATGCAACAGGTATGGCTGGACGACTACACGCTGCGCGTCAACAGGGTGGATGTCCCCGGGTTCATTACCGACAAGGCGATTTCTCAGATTCAGCCGCTGCTCGACCTCGGAAAATTCGTCTTTCCGCTGCGCCTCTCGTCCATCGTATTCGAGCAGGGAAGCATGACCATCGCAAGCCGCGTCATCCCCGAGCCTTTCGAGGGAATCGTCTACGAGTACACCAGGGACGCCGAAGACGTAGAGTGACCCGCCGGAGGTGCGAGTCGGCGCATTAGCCCCGGCTCGCACCGGCGAACGCGCCCATCATGCCACGGGCGCTGTTCCGAAGGTAGTACCCCTCCCGTTCGCGAACGGCTGGCTCCATGTTTCCCCACGCGGCCAGGAATGGATCCCGCTCCAGGGCCTCTTCGATAAAACCCTCCACGTCCTCCGGACTCGCGCCCCTTCGCAGCCGCCCGAGGGCTATGTCCTTCCACAGGAGCAGCTGGTCCTTCGCGAACGAGAGCATGTCGCCCGCCTCGCGACAGGAGCCGAAGTGCGCATAGCACACCTTGGCGTATCTCCTTTTCATCAGGCTTTCGAGCGAGGCCAGGCATGTGTCGAAAAAGAACGGTGGAGGTGTTGCCGGACGAAGGCAGGGGAATGGCGACTCCCCCTCCAGGTATACCCCCGCGGCCTCGCCGGCGAACAGCACGGCCCCGCCCTCGTCTTCGCGGATGTAGCAACGGTGGTGCGAGGCATGCCCGGGCGTCTCCAGGGTCGAAAACCCCTCGGGGAGAGGTCCGTCGACAACCAGGTGCGACTGCGGCACCGGGACGGGTTCGCCGAACAGAATGGCCGTCTCCCCCAGGGTCTTGACGCTCCCCTCCCACAGCCTGGCTGGATCCAACAGGTGCGGCGCACCCCTGGCCGACACCGCCACCCTCGCGCCGTACTCGCGGACCATCAGCCCCGCCGCTCCGGCGTGGTCTATGTGCACGTGCGTGAGCAACACCAAGTCCACCCTTGAGTTCCCAAGGACGGCCACTGCTTCGCGCATGGTCGGCCAGGACCGGGCCGGCCCGGGGTCGACGACGCAGGTCCAGTCCCGCTCCGAGTCGCGAACAAGCCAAGCCGACACGAACCTGTCGAAACCGGCCGCCGAAAGCGGCAGCACAACCAGGTGTTCGTCCATCCCAGCCCTCCTACTCGGTGATTATCACTTTCATACCGATAAACACTCTCTCCTTGAGCTCCTCCAGATCCTCGTTCCAAAGCCTGACGCACCCCTGCGTAACCATCGTCCCGATGGATTCGGGGTCGTGCGTGCCGTGGATGCCGATCCCCTTCCACCTCGGGGTCTTCAGCCTTATGAACCATGGCCCGTAAGCGCCGCGTATCGGCCCCTTGCCGTCCCCAAAGTCGTAGGTCCACCCGCGGGAATCCTGGATCTGCTGGACCGAGAAGCTGCCCACCGGGGTACGATGGTCTCCCACCCTCTCCTTCTGGCCGCCGTTTGCCCCGACGGCTATGGAGTACTCCCTCTCCAGTCTGTCGCCTATGTAGTAGTACATCTTCAAGCGCCCTTTCGAAACGTGCAACCACGGTTCGTCCACGAACGCCCTGTAAGGAGGGGGGGGCGGAGGAAGCGCGGCTACCGCCGAAGCCGCTTCAATGGGTGGAAGACTTGACATCTCCGGCTCCACCGGGTCGGGGCCAGGCTCGGCCTCCGGCGGTGACGCCGGCGAAGGGGATTGGACCCGGATATCGGGGCCAGGCAACAATACCGCATCCGCCTCTTCCTGAGGCCCCCTGGCAATCCGGTATCCATGCCAGGCGGCGGTGGCTACAAACAGGAGCACCACGGCCACGAACGCCTTCTTAACAAGAGCGGACTCTCTTCTTCCGTAGAACATCAGGTCTCCCCCTAGAAATCCCAAAATACATGTGGCCGCGCACGGCTGTTTCGCCGGGGATGATTGTACCACGCCCTGGGACTGAGACAATCACGAAGCGCGGTTATCACATCTTACGTGGATTTTTCGGTCGTTCTCTTGCTTTTCTCCAAGGAAAGAATTAAACTTCATAGGCTTTTAGATTCCTTAAGGGAGGAAGATAGTAAGGTGGAAAACGAGTTTCAGTTTGATATCGAACGTTACATCACCAAGGAAAAATTCGATAAAATCAAGGAATTCTCCAAGGACAAAGAGACTCCTTTTCTCGTCGTCGATCTTGAAAAGGTCGAGGAGAAGTACGACGAGTTGCTGAACTCCCTGCCCTTCGCAAAAATCTACTACGCGGTCAAGGCGAACCCCCTTGAACAGGTGATACGAATGCTGGTGCGGAAGGGGAGCAACTTCGACATAGCCTCAGTCTACGAACTGGACCACGTGCTGGCCATGGGGGCCTCACCCGAGAAGATAAGCTACGGCAACACCATAAAAAAATCCAAGGCAATCGCCTACGCCTACTCCCGAGGAGTGCGCATGTTCGCGACGGACTCCGAGGGAGACCTCAGGAAGATAGCTGAAAACGCCCCCGGCTCGAGGGTCTTCTTCCGCATACTGACCGATGGAAGCGGAGCGGACTGGCCCCTGTCGAGAAAGTTCGGGGCGCACCCCGATACCATATACAAGCTTATTCTCCTTGCGGCCGAGCTCGGGCTCGAACCCTACGGGATCTCATTCCACGTCGGCTCGCAACAGAGGGACATAGGTCAGTGGGACAACGCCATATCAATCTGCAAGTACCTCTTCGACAGCGCCAAGTCTAACGGGATAAAGCTTAAGATGCTGAACCTGGGAGGAGGATTCCCAGCAACATACATATCCCCCACTCACGAAACTTCGGTCTACGCCACGGAGATCATCCGCTTCCTGAAGGAGGACTTCGGTGAAACTCTCCCCGAGATAATACTGGAGCCCGGAAGGTTCATGGCGGGAGACGCCGGTGTGCTGGTCTCCGAGGTGATACTGGTCTCGAAGAAATCCGAAGTCAACCAGTACTCGTGGGTCTACCTCGACGCCGGCAAGTTCGGCGGCCTCATAGAGACTCTGGACGAGGCGATAAAATACCCTATATACTCCGAGAAGACCGGACCCTCCCAGGAGACCATACTGGCCGGACCGACCTGCGACAGCATGGATATACTCTACGAGACCGAGAAGTACGCACTGCCCGCGTCGCTGGAGGAGGGCGACCGGCTCTACATATTTACGACAGGCGCCTACACCCAGACCTATTCCTCCGTGTGCTTCAACGGCTTCCCCCCCTTGCAGGCGTACGTGCTTGAATAAATTCTGGGCCTCCTCTATACTCTTGTGCTAGGAGGAGAGGCCGATGGATATACGTAAAAAAAGAGTAAACGATCTCTGGTTCACCGAGGAGCAGACTTCGAACATGAAGCTTTCTTTGAGGTTGTCCGAGGTGCTGTTGAACAAGTCGAGCCAGTACCAGGACATTCTGCTGGTGGAGACCCAGGAGTACGGCCGTATGCTGGTGTTGGACGGTGCCATCCAGATTACGGAGAGGGACGAGTTTTTTTACTCCGAGATGATGGCGCATGTAGCTCTTTGCTCTCATCCGTCGCCGAGAAGAGTCCTGATAATCGGCGGAGGCGACGGGGCCACCCTTCGCGAAGTGCTTCGCCACGGCAGCGTGGAGATGGCCACCCTCGTGGACATCGACGAAGAGGTGATCGACGCCTCCAGGCGTTTCCTGCCCACGATAAGCGTCGCGCTCGACGATCCCCGCGCGGATGTAAGGCCCATGGACGCGATGGAGTACATCAAGTCCTGCAGGGGAGAGTACGACGTGGTCATCGTGGACAGCACCGACCCGGTCGAGTTCGCGGCAGGGCTTTTCCGCGCGCCGTTCTATCGCGATGTGTTCAACGCACTTAAGGAAGACGGCATGATCGTCGCCCAGACCGAATCTCCGATCTCCGACACTCACGTGGTCAAGGGCGCATTCAGGGAGATGCAGTCCGTATTCCCTATAGTCAAGATCTGCTGGGGGGTCATGCCCACCTATCCGAGCGGAATGTGGACCTACACGATAGGCTCCAGGATGCACGACCCGGCCGCCGTTCGCAGGCCCGCGCCGGACGGCACCAAGTACTACACGGAGGACATGCACAGGGCAGCGTTCACCATCCCCCCATTCTTGAGGGACCTGCTGAAATAGAAGAACGATCCAACAACGGACATCAACGTCGTTGAGATAAACCATCCGAGAGGGGTAAAGCAAGAGATGAGAGTTTTGATAGCCCTGGGCGGCAACGCGATTCTCCAGAGAGGACAGAAGGGAACCGCCTCAGAGCAGAGGGACAACGTACAAAAGACGGTCGACCAGATCGTTAGAATGATCCGGGCCGGCCACGAGGTGGTGGTCACCCACGGAAACGGCCCGCAGGTGGGCGCCATCCTGATCCAGAATGAGCTCGGCAGTTCTTCGGTGCCGGCGATGCCAATGGACATCTGTGGCGCGGAGAGCCAGGGACTGATAGGGTACATGTTCTGCCAGAGCATACACAACACCCTGTGCGCCGAGGGCGTCGAGGGGCACGAACCCGCCTGCCTGGTCACGCGCGTCGAGGTGGATCCGGCCGACCCCGCCTTCGCCAACCCCACCAAGCCTGTGGGCCCGTTCTACTCCGAGGAGGCCGCGAGGAAGCGCATGGCCGCGACAGGCGAGACCTGGATTGACGACGCGGGCCGCGGGTGGCGCAGGGTGGTCCCCTCCCCGGACCCCAAGTCGATCGTGGAGGCAGACGTTATCAACGCCCTTCTTGAAAAGGGCTTCACCGTCGTTGCATCCGGCGGCGGCGGCATCCCCGTCATCCGCAAGGGCAACGGAACGTGGGAGGGAGTCGAGGCGGTCATCGACAAGGACCTCGCGGGCGAGCGGCTGGCTGCGGCAGTGAACGCCGACCTGCTGGTGATACTGACGGACGTGCCCAAGGTCGCCATCAACTACAACACGCCGGATCAGAAATGGCTCGACACCCTGACTCTGTCCGAGATGGAGGAGCTTGAGAAGAAGGGGCACTTCAAGGCCGGTTCAATGGGGCCGAAGGTCAACTCCGCGCTGCGATTCGTCCGGAACGGCGGACAGAGAGCCATCATAGCCAGCCTCGAGGAGGCCCTGGAGGCCATCGATGGGAAGAAGGGCACGCAGATCGTCAAGAACTGACCCTTTTTCTTGCCTCTCATTAAAGAGGAGCCTCCGCCTTCGGGCGGAGGCTCCTCTTTTTTTTGGTCGTGCGCGGTCCCGCCGGCCTTACAGAAGCGGAGGCGTCCCCGGGCCAAGCGGCAACCCGAGGGTGTACCAGACAATCAGCAGCAGCGTAAAGGCGATCAAGTACGCTATGGTGTAGGGCATCTCCAGCGATATAACGGTCCCTACCCCGACCTTCGTCTCTGGATCAGGCCGATACTGCTCCAGCAGGCCTATGATGACCGGCATGTAGTAGGACAGAGGGGAGATTATGTTGGAGGAAGAGTCGCCGATCCTGTACGCGAGCTGGGTGAGTGCCGGCGAGAAGCCCACGATGGAGAACATCGGGACGAATATGGGCGCCAGTATGAGCCACTTGGCCGAGCCGCTGATGATGAACAGGTTCAGGAAGGTGCTGAGCAGGATGAACATCACCAGCAGAGGGATGCCCCCTAGGTTCATGCGCTCCAGCCAGTGAGCTCCGTTCACCGCGAGCACGGTGGTCAGGTTGCTGGCCGCGAAGAGCTGCACGAATATGGCGGCCGGAAGCACGACGACCAGGAAGCTGAGTCCCCCCGACAGTCCCTTCTGCATCAGCTTGGGCACGTCGTCCAGCTTCTTGATGGTCCCAGCGCCGTAGCCGTATGCTATGCCGAGGAAGAAGAAGAGGAAGAACAAGATCCCAACTATGCCGCTCAGGAACGGAGACTTCGGGACAATGCTTCCGTCGTCCGCCTGGAAGAAGGCCCCCTCGGGCACCGTGAGGTAGATCAGGGCCCCGATGCAGAGGACGGCGGCCACGGCGGTCCACCGAAGGCCACGGTTCTCCTGCGGCG
>JAKJGK010000235.1 GCA_022704435.1 Synergistota bacterium
TCCAGGACTCCGCGCAGAAAGACCTTCTCCCTGCCCGAAACTGCGCGCGTCTCTTATCCGGAGTACGACCTCCCCGACGGCACCGTGATCTGGGGGGTGACGGCCAGGATACTTGAGAAGGTCAGGAGCATGCTTTGATCATGAAAGGAGATCCACCATGGCGAGAATCGGCGCTCATGTATCCATCTCCGGCGGACTGGAGAAGAGCATAGAGCGCGGAGAGGCGCTCGGATGCGAGGCAATTCAGATCTTCACCAAGAATCAGCTCCAGTGGAGGAGCTCCCCCGTCGCGCAATCCAAGGCCGACAGGTTCTGCCGCTCGTGGGCCGCCAGTGGAATAGAGAGCGTGGTCGTCCACGCCTCCTACCTGATAAACCTGGCGGCGGTCGACGCCACGGGGCCGAGGAGCGTGACCGCGCTGGAGGAAGAGATTGAGCGGTGCGACACCCTGGGAATAGACGACATCGTGCTTCATCCCGGCTCCTCGCGCGGGAGGGACGCGGACGAGGCGCTGGACCTCGTGTCGGAACGCCTGTCGCAGATACTCGACAGGACCCGGCATAAAAGGGTGCGCATCCTGCTTGAGACGATGGCGGGCCAGGGGGATATACTGGGCCGGGATTTCAGACAGCTGAAGAGGATCATCGAGGGCGCAGGCTGGCACTACAGGCTCGGCGTCTGCATGGACACCTGCCATCTGTTCGCCGCCGGGCACGACATCAGGAGCAGGGCTGCCTACCAGCGGCTCGTCGACCAGGCGGAGGAGGCCGTAGGCCTCGACAGGGTGGGGTGCTGGCATCTAAACGACAGCTTTCACGAGCTGGGAAGAGGGCTCGACCGGCACGCCCACATAGGCGAGGGTGCCCTGGGGTACGAGCCCTTCGCCTTCATACTGAACGACCCGCTGTGGGAGGAGACCCCGTGCATACTTGAGACTCCGCTCGACTCGGCTGGGCACGCCAGGAACATGGCCATACTGCGAAAGCTCAGGGGTGGTTGATCTTGAAAGCCGGTTATCCAAGGCTGGTAGTATCCAGGGAGAAGATAGTCGAGAACACCGCCCGCGTGGCTGACCTGTGCGCCCGCGCCGGGGTTTCCCTCACCGCAGTGACCAAGGGAGTCAGCGCGCGCGAGGGCATAGTGCGCGCCATGGTCGAGGGCGGTTGCGCGGAGATCGGCGACAGCAGGATGGACGACCTTGAGTTCATCAGATCGCTTGGGACCGGACTGCCCCTGTTGCTGCTCAGAATACCGATGCCGAGTGAGATTTCGCGGCTTGTTGAGGCGGCGGACAGATCGATAGTATCGATGCCAGAGACAGTGACTCTGATTGACAAAGAGTGCCTTGCAGCCGGGAGGACTCACGAGATACTGGCTATGGCGGACCTGGGAGACCTCCGCGAGGGTGTATGGATGGGGCGCATGGAGTGCATGGCGGACGCGCTCAAGCGGGCTCGGCGAACGAGGTGCGCCGGGGTTGCCGTGAACTTCGGCTGCTACGGCGGAGTCCTCCCCTCCCCCGAGAAACTTCGCCTGCTGCTCAAGGCAGGTGAAGAACTCGAGCGGGA
>JAKJGK010000095.1 GCA_022704435.1 Synergistota bacterium
AAATTATAACATTTCCAGTCAGTCAGCACTCGAGCCCTCTTCTTTTGAAAAGTATGAAAAGAAATATGGACAGGAGGAGCGAAGAGGGTATCCTTGTAAACAAGTGATGGAATCAAATTTCTTGAATTGGAGGGTGTCCGATGAAGAAGAGTGTGCTGTGGGCGGCTATGCTGGCACTTGCAATGTTCGTCTGCCCGAGTCTGCCGGGGGTCTGCGCGGCCGAGGCCGCCGAGTTGCTGCTGACCTCCGTGGGGCAGAGTCCCGACGCCACCATGATACGCGTGGTCCTGAGGAAGATGGGCATAGACGCCGAGAACCAGCCCCTGCTAAAGGCGGACGGCCTGGGCGGCGGGAAGATACTCGTGGCGGTGGTCGGAGGCAGCTCCAAGGGGCTCGGAGCCGCCGGGATCGACAAGGAACAGGAGATAGACAGGGTGAAGGGGTTGCTCGACGCGGCAAGGAGCTCCGGCATGAAGATTCTGGTCATGCACGTGGGCGGCGAGGGGAGGCGCGGGGCCCTGTCGGACGCCTTCATAGAGGTGACAGTCCCCTACGCCGACGCCCTGATAGTGGTGGACGGAGGCAACGAAGACGGCCTGTTCGACAGGCTGGCCGGCGGGAAGGGGCTCAAGCCTCTGACCGCGCCCAACGTGAGCGGGACGGCCGAGCCGCTCAAGTCCGTGCTGTCGGGGTGGGGGGTCTCCGCCAAGTAGCGGGGGGCGGACGATGGACTGGTTCTGGCCTGAGGGTTTTTACACGATTGTCATGGTGGGCGGCTTCGTCTTCGGCGCCTTCGCGCTGAAGCTGCCGATCGCGGTCGCCCTGTCCGCCGCCGCCGTCCTCGGCGCCCTGGTCGGGGGCGAATGGTTTCCAGTGCGCCACATCGTCGAGGGGATGTTCGGCTACCTAGACACCATACTCATCATAGCGACCGCCATGATCTTCATGAAGTCCGTCCAGAGGTCGGGGCTTCTCGAGAGTCTCGCCGCGTGGGTCATACGAAAGTTTCGCCGGGCGCCCCTGATGCTGAGCCTGGGGCTGATCTTCATAATCATGGCCCCGGGGATGATAACCGGGTCGTCCACCGCGGCCGTCCTGACCACCGGCGCGCTTGTGGCCCCCGTGCTGATGAAGCTCGGCGTCGACAGGATCAGGACTGCGGCGGTCATTGCGATGGGCGCTATCTACGGGATGATAGCCCCTCCGGTTAACATCCCTGCGATGATAATAGGCGGAGGGATAGACATGCCCTACGTCGGGTTCGCCCTGCCGCTTCTGGTCTGCACTGTGCCCCTCGCGGTCTTCACCGCCCTGGTGCTGGTCTACCCTTCCCTAAAGAGGCGCGCCGGAGACGAGGAGGAGCTCGAGGAGGAGTTGCGGAGGATGGAGGCGACGCCTCTCTCCGTCCGCCTTATGCTGCCCGTGCTGCTCATGGCGGTGCTCATGACGGGCGAACAGCTGCTGCCCTCGGTGTGGCCGGCCCTCGGAATGCCGGTGATATTCCTGTTGGCGTCGCTGTCGGCCCTCGTGTCGGGGGGCAGGAGGTTCGACTTCCTGGACTCCTCGACGGAGGCGCTGGACGATGCCATACCGGTTCTGGGCATCCTGATGGGTGTGGGCATGTTCATACAGATCATGACCCTGATTGGCGTGCAGGGCTTCCTTGTGGTCTCGGTGCTGGCTCTGCCCGCCTGGCTGATGTACCTTGGGATAGCCACTTCGATACCGCTGTTCGGCGCAGTGTCGGCCTTCGGCGCGGCGTCGGTGCTAGGTGTCCCGTTCCTGCTGGCCCTGCTCGGCAGGAACGAAATAATGGTGGGCTCGGCTCTCAGCCTCATAGCGGGCCTGGGCGACCTCATGCCCCCCACCGCGCTGGCGGGGATATTCGCGGCCCAGGTGGTCGGGGAGGAGAACTACTTCAAGGTTCTCAGGGTATGCTCCCTTCACGGGGTGGCGACCGCGGCCTGGGGGATCTTCGTGATCGCCTACGCCAACGAGATTATGGGCTTGCTGCCCTGAGGAGTGGGAGACATGACCCTTTTATATCGCGCAATAGTCCTGTTCATCCTCCTCCTGACGGTGCGCTGCCAGTTCAGGGAGAGGGACTTCTGGAGACAGGCGACCGCGGCCCTGGTGGTCGTCCCCCTGCTGCTGCGCCTGCTCATGATAAAGTAGGGGGCGGTGTCTATGAGGATAAAGGGAACGCCCTTCACGGCGATAGTACTGTTGCTGGCGGCGGCCGGACTGGCCGCGATCGCCGGCGCCTCGTTCATGGCGATGTGGAATGACGACCTGTTCGTCCCCGCGCCCGGTTTCGAGAAGAAGATGCTCAGCGACTGGTTCGACGGCCTGTCCGGGTCGCCCGCCGACACGCCTGTGTACATCCAGGATGGTGAAGCTCCCGGCGGCACGGTCCTGATCCTTGGAGGGACCCACCCGACGGAGCCCGCCTCGATGGTGACGGCGACCCTCTTTCTGGAGCGGGCCAGGGTGGACAGGGGAAGGCTGATCGTCATCCCCCAGGCCAACCTGCTCGGCTTCACCCACAACTCGCCGCAGGAGGCCCACCCCCAGAGCATATCCTTCGCTACGGAGGACGGCGGGAGGAGGGTCTTTCGCTACGGCTCGCGCCTTACCAACCCGATCTACGAGTGGCCCGCGCCGGACATCTACATTCACCCCGCCTCCGGGCAGCAGCTCCCAGGCAAGGAACGAGGGAACATCAACCGCTGCTACCCCGGGATACCCGACGGCTCGGTGACGGAGCAGGCGGCCTACGCCATCACCGAGCTGATAAAGCGAGAGAGAGTGGACCTGTCCATCGACCTGCACGAGGCCTCGCCCGAGTACCCGGTGGTTAACGCCATCGTGGCGCACGAGAGGAGCATGGAGCTGGCGGCGATGACGACCATGGACCTCGAGATGGCCGGGATACCCATGAGACTCGAACCGTCCCCCAAGAACCTGCGGGGGCTCACCCACAGGGAGTGGGGGGACTACACGGACACGATGCCGGTGCTGATGGAGGCAGGGAACCCCGTCCAGGGACGACTGCGGGGCAGGACGGACGAGAGGCTCGCCCTCACCGGGGAGGACAAAGCCTACGTGAAGGCGGCGGCGCTGGGCCGGCTGTACATCCCCTACGACGGGGACCAGAGGATAGAGTACAGGGTCGGCAGGCACACCGCCTCGATAATGGCGTTTTTGGAGAACCTCGAGCTCCTGTTCCCGGACAGGGGAGTTCGGCTCGAGGGAATACCGACCTTCGACGAGCTGCAGGAGAAGGGCGTGGGGGCGTTCCTCAACCCCCTGAAGATGTAGAAGCGGTTCAAAATAATACAGGAGGTGTTGCAAAGTGAGAAAATTTGTGGCGGTTGTCATTGGCGTGGCGCTGCTGGCGACGGGCGCATGCGCGGCGGAGTTGAATGTGTACGACGTGTTTGCGAACCGGGGGATGGTCTCGTCGGCCCATGAGCTGGCTTCGAAGGCAGGGGTCGAGATAATGCAGAGGGGCGGCAACGCGATAGACGCGGCTGTGGCCACCCTGCTCGCCCTCAACGTGGTCGAGTCGAACGCGTCCGGAATCGGCGGAGGCGGCTTCAGCACGATCCGTTTCGCGAAGACCGGCGAGGTCGTGGAACTGGACTACAGGGAGATAGCCCCTCTGTCCGCGACCAAGGACATGTACGCCTCCGAGGAGTCCAAGAAGGCTCAGGAGTCGGTGGTGGGGGGCAAGGCGGTCGGAGTCCCGGGGATCGTCATGGGGATCTTCACGATGCTTGAGAAGTACGGCACCATGAGCTTCGCGGAGGTCGCGGAGCCGGCCATTCGCTTGGCGGAGGAGGGCTTCGAGGTCCATCCGATGCAGAACGGGATAATCAGGGACGAGTTCGACAAGCTGTCCAAGTACAGCCCGGAGTGCGCCTTCCTGCCGGGAGGACTTCCGGCGGAGGCGGGGACGATACTGAAGCAGCCTCAGCTCGCTAAGACCTTCAGGCTTCTAGCGGAGCAGGGGCCCTCGGCCTTCTACCGCGGCCCGATCGGCGAGGCGGTGGTGGCCGCAGTCAACGCCGCGGGCGGGGACATGTCGATGAAGGACCTCAAGGACTATCACATGGTCATCCGTCAGCCGGTGAAGGGGACATACCGCGGCTACTCCATCTACTCCACTCCCCCGGCATCGAGCGGAGGAACCCACATAGTGCAGCTTCTCAACATAATGGAGAACTTTCCAGTGTACAAGTGGAGACACAACTCTCCAGAGTACCTTCATTACCTGGCCGAGGCCATGAAGATGGTCTTCGCCGACCGCCAGCGCTACATGGCCGACACTGCCTTCGTAGACGTGCCCCTGGCCGGGCTGGCGAGCAAGGAGTATGCCAGGCTGCAGGCAGAGAAGATCTCCCGCTTCGAGTCCGCAAACGAGGTCCTTCCGGGCGACCCGTGGCAGTTCGACGGCGGCAGGAAGACCGCCTACCTCGGGCACGACGGAAACAGGCACGTCTCCACCAGCTCCTTCTCCGTCGTGGACGCGGAGGGGAACATCGTGGCCTCCACGAACACGGTGAACTTCTTCTTCGGCTCGGGGGTCGTCGTTCCCGAATACGGTTTCGTGCTCAACAACGAGATGGACGACTTCTCGCAAGATCCTTCCAGCGTCAACGCGCCGGAGCCGGGCAAGCGCCCGCTCTCGTCGATGTCGCCCACGATAGTGATAGACCCCGAGGGCAGGCCGTTCATGACCCTGGGTTCGGCGGGAGCGATGCGCATCATCACCGCGCTGAGCCAGATAATCATGAACGTCGTGGACTTCGGGATGACGATGGACGAGGCGATCGAGCAGCCGCGCATCTTCAACTCCGCCGGCGGCGGCAAGGCCGGACAGCTGCTGGTCGAGGGCGGCATCAGCCCGCAGACTGCGCTCTTCCTCAGGCTCATGGGACACGACGTGGTCGAGCGCGACCGAGACGGCTACTTTGGGACCGCGCAGGGCATCATGTTCGACTACTCAGTGCCGAAGCACAGCAGCAGGAGGATCAACGGGGGCGCCGACAGCAGGCGCCTGGGGGTGCCTGTGGGCTTCTAGCCGGCGAGGGCGGTTTCACCAAGGGTCGCACTGTTATATACTTGAGGCGGAGCCGGGATCCCGGTCCCGCCTCTTTTTTAAAAAAGGCAGGGGATGGATTGTGAATGAAAGACCGAGAATAGCCGTCGTAGGCAGCGCGAACATGGACCTGGTCACCATGACGCCGCGAATGCCCAGGATCGGCGAGACACTCGAGGCCAGGGACTTCTTCACCGGGTACGGGGGCAAGGGGGCGAACCAGGCGATCGCGGCGGCGCGCCTTGGGGCCGAGGTGGTCATGGTCGCGAGGATCGGCGACGACATGTTCGGCGCGGAGATGAGGCGCAATTTCGAGGAGAACGGCGTGGACGCGATCCACGTTAAGGTCGTGGAGGGCTGCCCCACCGGGGTGGCTGCGATAAGCGTCGACGACGACGGGAACAACTGCATAATGATCGTGAAGGGGGCGAACGGGCGGCTCTTGCCCGCCGACGTCGAGAATGCGGCCCGGTCGCTGCGCGGGTGCGGCATGATGCTTCTGCAGCTTGAGATACCGGTCGAGACCGTGTACGCCGCCATCAGGCTGGCCGTCGGAGAAGGCGTTCCGGTCCTGCTGAACCCCGCCCCCGGAATGAGGCTGGAGGCCGAGTACCTGCGCATGGTCGACTTCCTCGCTCCCAACGAGACGGAGCTCGAGATCATCACCGGCATGCCTGCGGCCGGCCCGGACGACGCCCTGGCGGCCGCCCGTCGCCTGGTCGAGGGCGGAGTTCGGCGGGTGATCGTTACACTGGGCGAGAAGGGATCCCTGTACGTGGACGAACGAGGGCATCTCCTGGCCGATCCGCTGCCGGTCAACCCCGTCGACACCACCGGCGCCGGGGACGCCTTCATCGGCGGCTTTGCCTTCTACTACCTGCGGACTGGGGACGTCGGGGAGGCGATGAGGATGGCCAACCGGTACGCGGCGATTTCCACCATGAAGCGGGGTACGCAGAGCTCGTTCGCGCCCATGGACGAGTTCATGCGGACGCTAGGCGGGCTCGAGGCCTCCGCCTCTGCAAAGAAGTGCTCGGAGTGAGGCGCTCCGCGCGAGGGAGAAAGATCGACCCGTGAATCCGAGGGCGATCCCGATACGATTGCTCGTGACCGGTAGCCGGGGAAAGAGCTCCGTGGTGCGCCTGCTGACCGCGTCCCTGGCTCGCCTCGGGCTCGAGGCAAGGGGCAGGATAACCGGGGTGGCGCCGCGAGAGCTTCGCCAGGGCGACGCCGCATACGCACCGCTCAAAGAGGTCGTGCTGATGCGCTCGGGCCCGGCGAGCGTAGGGGAGATGCGTTGGTGGCTGTCGACCCTGCGGGGGGAGATTGACGCGGTGGTGATGGAGAACAGCGCGGTCGCGCCCGAGCTGCAGGGGCTGGCCTTCCGATGGCTCGACCCGGTGTGTTCCGTGCTCGTCAACGTTCGACCGGACCACGAGGACGCCTGGGGCTCGGGCGAGGAGAATGCCGCCAGGGCGCTGTGCCAAGGGCTTGGCGGCGGCCATCGCTCCAATCTCCACCCCGTGGTCGTCCCTGCCGTGACGGCCGGGAAGCCCTTCGTCGGCAGGCTGCTCGCCGAGAGGGGGTGCAGGGTGCTTGAGTGTCCGTCATTCGCGGACTTCAGGGAGGAGCACGTGTCGATCGCCTCGGAGGTCCTGCGCCTGCTCGGGCTGGATCCTGGCGCGGCCCGGGAGGCGGTGCTCCGGCTCCCCCCTGACATCGCGGATTTCGCTGTCCTCGGCGAGGGGGAGGGGTTGATCGCGTCCGCTTTCTCCGCCAACGACCCGGAGACGACCGAGCAGCTATTCCTGTCGACGGGATGGCGCAGGGAGGAGACCTCCATCCTGTTCAACGGAAGGGCCGACCGCCCGGCCAGGCTGAGGGCCTTTCTTCCGTGGATCACCTCCCATCCGTGGAGGAGGGCCTGTATCATAGGGGGCAGGTCGCTTTTCCCTCCGAGGGGTATGAGCCGCCTGGCTCTTCGAGACGGTCGAGAGCTTGCGCGCTTCATAAGCGCCGAGGGAAGGGTGCTGGGCTGCGGCAACGTGGCCGGGGCGCCGCTCGACTACTTGGAGCGGAGGGCAGGCAGAGAGGGAGGCGCGAACGCCGGATGACGGAGTATCGCTTGCTCGTTATCGGGGTGGGGATCGCCCTCGGGATGCTATTCTTCCACAGGACGGGGTATTCGCCCGGCGGGATAATCACGCCAGGCCTGATTGCGCTCGAGCTCGGCTCGCCCCGCAGCCTCGCCGTCGCGCTCATGGTCGCGCTGGGGGTCTCGGCCGTCCTGTCGCTGGCGGTGCGCTTCGCCTGCCTGTACGGACGGCAGAGGACCGCCGCCGCCCTCCTGGCCGCCCTCGCGTTCAGGGCCGCGGCCGGCGTCTGTCTGCCCTTCGCTGATCACTGGATAGGCTGGGTGGCACCCGGGCTGATAGGGGCTGACATGCAGAGGCAGGGGGTGCTACCCACCGCGGGGGCGACCCTGGCCACCTCCCTCGCGACCGCCATGGCGGCCCGCCTTCTGCTGGAGGTACTGACATGAGCGGACTGTATGAGCGATCCCGGGCATTTGCGAGGATGTCGCAGTCGAGCATGCTCATCCTGGCGCTCCTGCTCGCCCTCCTGTGGTATTGGGCGCCGAGCGGTATGATGGATCCGGGCGAGGAGGCGCTGTGGCGC
>JAKJGK010000096.1 GCA_022704435.1 Synergistota bacterium
CCGCCGCTTCAGGCCGCAGACATTCGAGGAGATTGCAGGCCAGGAGACGGTGGTGGACGTCCTGAAAAAAACTCTTCAACGCAACCAGACGGGCCACGCATGGCTCTTCTCGGGGCCTCGCGGCTGCGGGAAGACTACTGCGGCGCGCCTTCTCGCGAAGGCCCTGAACTGTACGGGCCTGGTGGACGGCTACGAGCCGTGCGGCAAGTGCGCGCAGTGCATCTCCATAAGCTCCGGGGACAGCCTCGACGTAGTCGAGATCGACGGCGCGTCCAACAACGGAGTAGAGGAGATCCGGGAGTTGAAGACCCACGTTTCGCTGTCCCCCTTCTCCGCCAGATGGAAGGTCTACATAATCGACGAGGTCCATATGCTGTCCATATCGGCCTTCAACGCCCTTTTGAAGACGTTGGAGGAGCCGCCGCCGTACGTTGTCTTCATACTCGCGACCACGGAGCCGCAGAAGGTCCCCGCGACGATACGCTCGCGATGCCGTCATCTGCCCTTTCACAGGATAGAGGTGCCCGCCGTCTGCTCAAGGCTGTCCCGTGTCGCTTCCGAGGAGAAGATCCCGTTCGACCCCGACGCGCTGCGCGAGATCGCGAGGCACGCTGACGGCGCCCTCCGCGATGCCCTGTCGCTTTTGGAACAGGCCGCCTCCCTGGGCGGCGGAGAGGTTTCGAAGGACGCCGTGGATCGCCTGCTGGGCGGAGGCACGCTGTCGGAGATGGAGAAGTGGGTGTCCTCCCTCAAGGAGGAGGATGTCCAACCCTTCCTCTTCCTGGACCGCATGTTCCGGAAGGGCGCCTCTCCGCAGCGGGTGGTGGAGGGAGTGTTTCTTCTGTTCCGCAACCTGTGGGCGGTAAAGCGGTGGGGCAAGCCGGTGCTCGAGGCCCTGGCGCTGTCGGAGTCCGAGGAGGCGTTTCTCGAGGCCGAATCCGGCGCATGGACGCAGGATCAGCTGTCCGACATGATGCAATACTGTTCGAAACTCATCCCCCAGGTGCGCGCCGGGCTGCGCACCGACGTGCTATCGGGGCTGCTGGCCGCGAGGGCGCTGGAGTGCCGCGCCACTCCGGCCGCGAAGGCATCGCCTCCTGTCGCCAGACCGCCTTTCAACCCTATGGAGCCCGCCTCCGAGACGGCCGCGGCCCGCCCTCTCGTCGCGCCTCCGCGGCCGGTGGCACCCCAGACTAGTCCTCCTGTCGAGCCTCCGCGACCGGCGACGCCGCAGACTGGCTCTCCCGTAGCGCCTCCGCAACCGGCGAGTCGCCCGGACAGGGCGAAAGAGCCTCGGGAGGTTCGTGTGCCCGCGGCTTTCGACAGCCCTGTGCCGGACGAAATCTGGAGGGAGGTCGAGAGGCGACTGTTCGAGGGGCACATTTCGCTGTACTGCCTCCTTGTCGGCGCAACGATCGCAGTCGATGAAAAATGCATCGAGATTCGGATCCCCGACGACGGAGCGTACTCCTACGCGACTCTTTGCTCCGAGAGGAAGACCCACGAGCTTGCGGCGGTGATCGACGACGTGGTCGGCGGCGGCAGGGAGCTGGTCCTGGCATGGAGAGGGGAGTGCTCCGCCCGTGCACCCCAAGCGATGGAGACCAAGCCCGAACCCGAAGAAGCGTCCTCCCCGGCACCTGTCGTCCCCCCCGCGAGGGACGAGGCTCCTCCGCAGTCGAGAGGACAGGGAAAGGGAATTCCGTTCGAGGGTATTGTGGACGAGGTGCTGAGGTGGACAGACGGGGAGGTAGTGCTCGTAAGACGCGAGGAGAGGGAGGACGAACCTCCTCCCGCCGGGGAGCAGGAATGACCGCAAGATGGAGGACCGAGGCATGACGACCAGCAACTTCGTTCACCTGCACGTTCATACTGAGTACAGCCTTCTGGACGGCGCCATTCGCTGCGGCGACCTCGCGGCCAAGGCCGCCGAATTCGGAATGCCCGCGGTGGCGATGACAGACCACGGGGCTATGTACGGGGCGGTCGACTTCTACGACAGCTGCCGCTCCGCGGGCGTCAAGCCCATCATAGGATGCGAGGTCTACGTAGCCCCCGAGGGACACACCCTGAGGGAGAAGAGGGGCAGGAATCACCACCTGCTGCTGCTGGCCGAGAACGACGAAGGGTACCACAACCTGGTCAAGCTCTGCTCGATAGCGTACACCGAGGGTTTCTACGGCAAACCCAGGATAGACCACGAGCTCCTGGACCGGTACAAGAAGGGGCTGATCGTCTCCTCCGCTTGCCTGGCGGGGGAGATCCCCTCCCTTATCCTGGAGGGGCAGGAGAAGGAGGCGACGGAGCGGGCCTTCATGTACAGGGATATAGTCGGGCCCGAAAACTTCTTCATAGAGATAATGCACAACGCCCTGCCCGAGCAGGAGAGGGCCAACCGAGGGCTTATCAGGCTCGCGAAGGAGCATGGATTCCCTCTCGTAGCCACCAACGACGCCCACTACCTCTCCAGGGAGGACTTCGACTGGCACGAAGTGTTGCTGTGCGTCCAGACCAAGTGCACCCTCGACGACGAAAAACGAATGTCGTTCCGGTGCAACGACTTCTACCTTCGTTCACCGGAGGAGATGCAGAGCATATTCGGGTCGGAGCTTCCGGAGGCCCTGTCAAACACGCTTCTGATCGCCGAGCGCTGCAACGTTCAGATCCCTTTGAGCGACCGCGACTTCAAGCTCCCCAGGCCAGATCTACCCGAGGGGGAGACCCTTGAGTCTAACCTCGAGAAGGAGGCAAACCTGGGCCTGGTGGAGCGGATCGGAAGCCCGGTCCCGGAGGAGTACCAGAAGCGGCTTGACCTTGAGATCGGTGTGATCAACTCCATGGGGTTCGCAGGCTACTTCCTGATAGTCGCGGGGATTATCAAGGCAGCGAGGGACCGCAACATACCAGTGGGGCCTGGCAGGGGTTCCGCCGCCGGATCCCTGGTGGCGTGGAGCCTCAAGATCACGGGGCTCGACCCATTGAAGTACAACCTGCTGTTCGAGCGATTCCTAAACCCGGAACGGATAAGCATGCCGGATATCGACACGGACATCTCCGACAAGGGGCGCGACGAACTGTTGCGCTTCATAACCGAGAAGTACGGCGCCGACAAGGTCTCCCAGATCGGCACGTTCGGAAGGCTCAAGAGTCGGGCCGCCATAAAGGACGTCGGCAGGGTGCTCGGGATGCCAATACCCGAGGTCGACGCTCTGACTCGCTACTTTCCCGAACTGGGAGACGAGACCATCCCCGGCGTCCTTGAACGTACGCCCGAGCTCGCCGAGATGAAGAAGACCAGCCCGGAGGTGTCAAGGGTGCTGGACATCGCGTCGAAGATCGAGGGGCTCGCCCGCCACTGCTCGCAGCACGCAGCCGGAGTGGTGATAACCCCCGTCCCCCTGACGGACCTGGTGCCGGTGAGACGCCTTGGGCAGGACCAGGTCGTCACACAGTACTCCATGGAGCCGCTGGAGAAGCTCGGGCTGGTCAAGATGGACTTCCTCGGGCTCAGGACCCTGTCCGTCATCGAGGAGGCGCTGTCCAATATCGCCCTGATGGGCAAGCCTGTCCCGGACATCGAGTCCATCCCGCTGGACGATAAGAAAGCATATGAGATCCTGCAGAAGGCGGACACCCTGGGAGTATTCCAGCTCGAGTCCGACGGGATGCGCAGGCTGCTCGAAAAACTAAAGGTGGACTGCTTCGAGGACCTCGTGGCCGCCCTTGCGATGTACCGCCCCGGTCCGCTCGGAAGCGGCATGGTCGACCAGTATATCGAGTGCAAGCACGGAAGGTCGAGCGTCAAGTACCTGCACCCTCTGCTCGAGGACGTGCTGCGAGAGACCTACGGGGTCGTCCTCTACCAGGAGCAGGTGATGCAGTGCGCGGCCCTGCTCGCCGGTTACTCCCTCGGCGAGGCTGACCTGCTCCGTCGCGCCATGGGAAAGAAGAAGGCGGACGTCATGGAGCAGCAGCGCGCAAAGTTCACCGCGGGGTGCGTCAGCAGGGGGATAAACGAGAAGACGGCCGTCGAGATCTTCGACATCATGGCCGAGTTCGCGGGGTACGGTTTCAACAAGTCTCACAGCGCCGCCTACGCCCTCATCTCCTACCAGACTGCCTGGCTCAAGGCGAACTACCACCCCGAGTTCATGGCCGCCTACCTCTCCAGCCAGATCGGCACGAAGAAGGAGAAGATGGCCTCCTACGTGAAGGAGGTCCGCAACTCGGGAATAGAGGTCCTCCCTCCCGACATCAACTCGTCGATGGCGAGCTTCACGCCGGTGGGCGAGGTGGTCCGCTTCGGCATAGGCGCCGTCGCCAAGGCAGGTCACGCCGCCGTCGAATCCATAATCGCGGAGAGGAGCGCCAACGGCCCCTACGCCTCCATGTGGGACTTCCTTACCAGGGTCGACCTTCGCCTCGTCAACAAGGGCGTGGTCGAGAACCTGGTGAGCTCGGGGGCCTTCGACGGCCTTGAGCAGAATCGTCGAAAGCTGCTGGAGGGCCTGCCGGACCTCGTACAGGCCGCACAGAAGAGGGCTGCCAACGGCAACCAGGGGTCGCTGTTCGACTCTCTTCCAGACGAGGACAGGAGCGGCCCCGACCTGCCGGACGTCCCGGATTTCTCGACGATTGAACGCCTTGAGGGCGAACGACAGGCCGTCGGGCTTTATATATCCGGCCATCCGTTCGAGCAGTACGAGGAAGAGGTGCGCCCCCACACGAACTGCACCCTCGCGGATGTCAAGTCCTGGCGCGGCAGGAGGGTGCCCGTGCTGGTGGGGGGCCTCGTCGTCTCCACGGAGGAGCGAACCACGAAGAGCGGGGACCCGATGGGCTTCATCGAGCTGGAGGACGTGGAGTCCCGCCTCAGGGTGGTGTGCGTCCCCCGCGTGTGGGAGCCCTTGAGGGGGCAAATCTCCCAGGGAGCGGTCTGCCTGGTGTCAGGCTTCCCTGATGACCGCGACAACGGGGGACTGGTCGCTAAAAAAGTGATGCTGATCGAGGACGGAGAGATCCCCGCTGAATCTCCCCCCTTCGTTCGCATCAGCGTCTTCGCCGACCACCTAGAAAGACTGCCTTTGAGAGAGTTTGTCAGGGCGCTCAAATCGTGCCCGGGCAGATCGACGGTCCTGCTGGAGCTGAGGAACGACGCCGAGTCCACCGTAATCTCCCTGTCGGACGTCAAGGTGGACGCGCGGGCAGATATATATTCGCATATCTCCAGGGTGATGCCCGCGGATATGTTCCACGTGAGTTGATGCTTTGCATGGAAAAAGAAAAGAGGAGTGCCCCATGACGAAAGTGAAAATTGTCTGCACCATAGGCCCAGCCTGCTCCAACTACGATACCCTCAGGTCCATGGCACTGGCCGGGATGAACGTCGCCAGGCTCAACTTCAGCCATGGAGTGTACGAAGAGCACGAACGGATGCTGAACCTGGTGCGATCCGTCGAGAAAGACCTGAACTCTCCGATACCGACCCTGCTCGACACGAAGGGCCCTGAAATACGCACCGGAAAGTTGGAGGGAGGCGCTGCCGCCCTTGAGTCCGGCGGCGTTCTGACCCTGACCGACGAGAAGATCGTGGGCGACGGGTCAAGGGTCTTCGTCAACTACCCCAGGCTCGCGGACGAGGTTACCGTGGGGCAGGAGATATTCATCGACGACGGCGCGCTTCACCTCGAGGTTGAGAGAATCTCCGGACGCGAGGTCGTGTGCAGGGTCATAGTCGGCGGGCTCCTTGGCGACTCCAAGGGCGTCAACATCCCCGGCGCGGAGCTATCGCTGCCGGCGCTGTCCGACAAGGACTTGGAGGACATCCGCTGGGGAGTGGATCGCGAGATGGACTTCATCGCGGTCTCCTTCGTGAAGAACAGCCGGGATATAATGGAAGTCCGACGCGCGATGGAGTCCTTCGGAGGGGTCATGAAGGTCATCGCCAAGATAGAGACCCGCCAGGCGGTGCAGAACATAGAGGAGATAGCCGAAGTCGTCGACGGCATGATGATAGCCCGCGGCGACCTGGGGGTGGAGATCCAGACGGAGGAAGTCCCCCTGCAGCAGAAGAGGATCATAGATATATGCCGGGCCAAGGGGAAGGCCGTGATAGTAGCGACCCAGATGCTCGACTCAATGATACGCAACCCGCGCCCGACCAGGGCCGAGGCCAGCGACGTAGCCAACGCGGTGCTCGACGGGGCGGACGCAGTGATGCTCTCAGGCGAGACCGCCAAGGGCGCCTACCCCCTCCGTTCCGTGGAGACGATGAAGCGCATCGTAACCAGGGCGGAGAGCGAGATCGAGCTATGGGAGCGCCCTTTGCACTACGCTTCCGCCACAACCGGCGTCCCCGACGCCGTGAGCGGGGCGGCCGTCCTCATAGCTCGACAGATGAAGGCATCCGCGATAGTGTCGGTGACCCAGAGCGGCAGCACCGCGCAGATGGTAAGCAGGCATCGCCCCCCATGCGCGATCCTCGGCGCCACGCCTCTAAAGCGCACCTGGCGCGAACTTGCCCTTTACTGGGGGATCCTTCCAATGATACAGGAGGAGATGACAGACCAGAACACCGCGGTCGACACGGTAATGGCCACCTGCATCGAGAACGGCTACGTCAAGGCCGGCGAGCTGGTGGTGGTGACCGCCGGGGTGCCGCTGGGAATAGCAGGTACCACCAACCTGGTGCAGGTGTACATAGCCGGGAAGATTCTGCTCAGGGGGCTCTCCCTGCTGAAGCGGGAGGCGCGCGGGCCGGTTTGCACGGCCCGCAGCGCGGACGAGGCCTCCAGGAAGATGACCAGGGGAGCGGTGCTGATAGTGGAGAGCACGGACGACGACTACCTCCCCTCGATGAAGCTCGCCTCCGCCGTGGTCGCGGAGGAGGAGGGGCTGACCTCGCACGCGGCCATCGCCGCCCTCGAACTCGGCATCCCGTGCATAGTCGGCGCGTCGGGGGCGCTCTCGGCCCTTTCCGACGGCATGATAGTGACGGTGGACGGCTACCGCGGGATCCTCTACCACGGAAACGTCAGGCTGTCGGCATGACGGAACTCCCGCCGGACAGGGTGATCCGCGGTCGACCCCTGTCGGAGCAGGTGTTTGAAAGATTGTCGGCGGGCGCTTCCTTTCCGTTATGGAGGAACATACCGGCCGGTGTCGACCGCCAGAGCGCCGTGCTCGTGCCGCTTTTCCCGCTTGAGGGAAGCCTTTTCACCCTCTTCTTGAGGCGTTCGCCTGGACTTTCCAGGCACGGGGGGGAGATTTGCTTCCCGGGCGGGATGAAGGAGGCGACGGATGAATCGCCGCTTACGACAGCCCTCAGGGAGGCCGAGGAGGAGACCGGCATAGCCCCGGAGCGTGTGACCCCGCTGGCGCAGCTGCAGCCGGAGTACACCGTGGTCACTGGCGTGGAGATATACCCGGTGCTCGGCGCGGTGCGAGGAGTCGACCCGCGCACAGGCCTGGCTCTCCCCTCAGGAGAGATAGCCCGCGCCTACGCGGTCGATATCCTCGGCTTCTCCAGGACTCCGCGCAGAAAGACCTTCTCCCTGCCCGAAACTGCGCGCGTCTCTTATCCGGAGTACGACCTCCCCGACGGCACCGTGATCTGGGGGGTGACGGCCAGGATACTTGAGAAGGTCAGGGAGATGCTTTGATCATGAA
>JAKJGK010000013.1 GCA_022704435.1 Synergistota bacterium
CGCAGAGGAGGGGTCATACCCGGTTCCATGCCGAACCCGGCAGTCAAGCCCTCCATCGCCGATGGTACTGCGGAGGCTATCCGTGGGAGAGCAGGTCGCCGCCGGAAATCCTGTTTGAAAGAAGAGCTGCCGCCCCGAAATGGGCGGCTGCTTTATTATATCCCGAGCGCGGTCTCCCCTCGTCATCGCGACTGCGGTCCCTGCCGTCATCCCGACGACCGAATTTGCTGTCATCCCGACGACCGAAGGGAGGAGGGATCCTACAGTGCGCGACCTCAACCTTGGATCCCTTCGTCGCTTCGCTCCTCCCCGAGGCTCAATTATCGACTACCGGACGACTATGAGGGGTCCCGGGTATGCCGCAGGCAACCTCATCGACGGAAGGGCGACTCCCGTCGCGGGGACGTGCGTAATGTAGTACGGAGCGGCGGTGTAGCGCACTGGGAAAGCGAGGACTTGGGGAGCCAGAACGTATGACGGGGGCACGAAATAGTACCTCCTACCAATCGTGTCGTATGTAAAAAGATAGCCGTCGGCCGACCTGAGCACCTGACCGGGCATCGAGAGGTGCGAAGGTGACGGGAAGGTAAAAGTGTTGATATAGTCGGCCCTTGTTATGATCGCCGGGGCCGGGGCGGACACTATAATATAATTTGCCTCGGACGATTTGAGCGAGGCAAACAACGCACACAGACAGAGCAGAAACCGCAAAGGGGTATGGAATCTTCTCAAGAACGCCACCTCCTAACTAATGGCTGAGTCTAGTCTAAAAGTCCGCAGGAGCTATCCTTCCCATCCATAAATATCCCCAGACCGCGGCCTGGTTGGCCAAAACCGCGCTATCCATATCCTTCCATACGAACGAGTTAGTGTTTATCATCCTCATAAGCGAATATAGATGGCCCTTTATCATCTCGGACGGAGGCTCGCGCATATCGGAACGCGCCTTGATCTGATACCAGCTCCTGCCGGTCCACACGAACAAGACCTCCGGCCAGTCACCCTTCCAGGCGATCGGTGTTCGCGGTTTTTCTAGTATGCCCATCCTGTCGACTAACCTGTTCCACGCACCGATAGAGGTGAAGCTGGAAAGGGTGGCCCACTCCGGGACGTACGTGGGCGGAATCGTGCAGACTGGAGCCGGCGCAATGGCGTCGACGGGCATTCCCACGATGGAAGTGGTGGCGGGTGGAACTGGAAGTGGAGTCAAGGGCACGCTCTGTGTACTCGAGACCTTCGCATACCCGGCATATTGGACTAATGGAAGAGAGACCGGGTTTATCGAACCCACTACGTATGATGTCGGAACCAGCGCCGAGCCCTGGTAGGTTCCGTAAACCCAAATATTCGAGCCATTCCTCGTTATGGGATATCCGTCGAAAGTTACGAACCAGCCCGGGGGCACATCATAAGGTCGATAGGCGTAGAAGCTCATTCCGGCATAGGCGGGTTGGGCGACGAGGACCGGTTCCGCTACGAACGTCGTTGCCGCGGCGGGAATAGGGAACGTTAACGTGACCGTAAACGTTATCGCGATTAAAACCCTGATGACTACCGCTCTTTTCATTATTGGTCACCTCCTTTCATAAACTCTTGCTAAAGAACTATGAGACGGGTTCTTCCGGCGACTCCGGCGGAGCCGGTGGAAAGTAGACAGGGGTCTCCTCCGGCTGAATAGCGGGCGCAACGTAATCCGGCGACTTGGGTTGGACCTGCGGATTCTCCGGCAGATCAGCCGATTCCGGCGGAGCGGGAGGGTAGTAGACGGGCGCAGGCTCCTCCGAAGGCATCGGCGGAACGTACACCGGCGGGGTGTCAGACGATATCGTCTGGGTCGGCGGAGTGTACGCCGGACTATCCTTCTCCTTGCCTGGAAGTGGCTCGCCCGGCTTCACCACCCTCACCGGGATCCTCTTCGCTGGGGGAGGCGATTCCTGAGAGGGCGGAGAGGCCGCGTCAATCTCCTGGGGCAGCGGGGGTCTCGGAAGTGGAACAGGCCCGGGCAGAATTACGTCCGGTCCCGGCACGGGTGGAGTCAGTATCGAACTCTCCTCGTTCGACGGCGGCATTATGGTGAATCCGTCAATAGCCACGGGAATTTCCTCAATCCTGGCCGGTCGGCTGGGGTCCCACAAAGGTTTGCGATCTCCGGCACCGGGGTACTCCATGATCCTGGACAGGCCGCTGAAGGATGGGTCGATCTCGAGGGTCCTGCGCATGGCGCGCTGTGCCTCCGGGAAAAAACCTCTGGCTTCGTATGCCCTGCCAAGGGCGTACCACGCGCCCGCGTTGAGGGGCTCCTCCTCCACGACGCGAAGCAGGAGCGCGGTAGCCTTGGTGAAATACCGCTGCTCCAATAGTACCAGCGCTTGCTCAAGAAGTGTCGGAAGCTGCACAACCTCGACGATCTCAGGCGCTGGAGGCGGGGTAGGCGTCGCCGGTTTTGGTGCTTTCTTCTTCGGCTGGACCTTTTTTGGAGTGGATCCCTCGGGCTCCGTCACGATAACCCCATTGGCATAAGCAATCGACGTAGCTTCTCTGTGCGATCCGTAGAAAAGCGTCCAGGTGAACTGAAGTACGAAGAAAAATATGAGCGGCCTTTTCATCTCAACGGCGCCGCCTTTTTCTTCCCGTACGGGGGAGCGGTAACGAGGTCGTTCAGCTGTACCGGGTCGTTCTTCCTCTCGTTCAGAAGCCTTACAACCGCCTGTTCGCTCATGGTCCTTACGACCCTGACGTTTCCAATAACCCTTGACATGACTACCACGGGGTTCTCCGGATCGACCGTGATGTAGGTGTCGCCCCTTATCACCTGGAGTATGTCGCCGACGGCTATGGCATCCTGTCTTCCCAGGGTGATTATGTACTCCCGGCTGCGCTTGGTCGAGTCGGCTGTCGGGGAAATAATCCGGCCGATAACGTACATCTCCCCGTCCCTCATGTTCGCGATGCCGACGGCTACGTCGTCGATGGCGTTTTTAAACGCCTGCCAGTAGGGAGTGGAGGAGAATTGCTGCCAGGTTGGGCGGCTCATCTTCTGCCCCTTGTATGGCGGGGTAAGGCGAAGAAAATCGAGCCCGTCCTTATACAGGATGTCGATGATGCTCGTCCTCGTGTTCAGCAGATACAGGCGATCGTCTCCAGGGTCGAACGTATACCGCGCGTCACGTCCAGAGGAGACGAACGACTCCATTAGTCCAGTGTCCATGGGGTTGTAGATGCGCACTCGAAGGGAGACGTCCCCCTTCTCGTAAGAACCTAGCACCTCCCTCTGCTTGGCCAGGACGGAATGAAGCTCCATTCTAACGGCGAAATCGCACTGCCTGAAGACCGGGTCATCCATCCAGCGGGCGGCCTGTCCCTCGTCGAGTATCGATACATCCGTGTAAGGATTGTCGCGGAGCAAGGATGCCAGGTACTCGGTCATCTTCTGTTCCAGCACGTTGACCGGGTAGTACTTGCTGTCCCACACCTCGTACTCGGTGTAGTTCAGTGTCGGGAGCAGAACAACATGCCTGACCGGGGCGGCGAACGAGGCACGCTCCGCCAGGAGCGTAATGAAGATAATGGCGAAGAGGATCTTGCCGAGCATTTTCCCCGGTTTATACCGCACTGTTCTCGCCCCCTCCCGTTTATTATCGGCTTCTCTTGTGCCTAACCGTGCGAAATAATTGCAACGCCTCGGCAAGGTGCATTATAATGCACGCGACAGATTGCGACAAGCCGATATAAAACGGGCCCAAGGGTGGTATAATGAATTATCTTGCGAGATATAACGATTCCAAGGGAGGAAGGACGCTGAATGAAGAGACTGGACATTTTTAAGTGCGAACTGTGCGGGAATATCGTGGAGCTCCTACACGTGGGCGGAGGGACTCTCGTCTGCTGCGGTCAACCCATGAAGCTCCTTGAAGAGCAGACGGCGGATTCAGCCACCGAGAAGCATGTTCCGGTGGTGGAGGGAAACAGGGTCAAGGTCGGTAGCGTTCCGCACCCGATGACCGAGCAGCATTACATCGAGTTCATAGAAGTGATATCGGACGACCGCGTATGCAGGCGCTTCCTTAAACCAGGAGAGGCCGCCGAGGCTGAGTTCGACGCGTTCGTCCCGGAGACGAGCAGGGAGTACTGCAACATACACGGGCTTTGGAAGGCGGGGCGGTAGCGATGATCAACAAGAAGATCGAGGATGCCATAAACGACCAGATAAACGCGGAGCTTCACTCCGCCTACATATACCTCTCCATGGCCTCCTGGTTCGACTCCATGAACCTGAAGGGCATGTCGCACTGGATGAACATCCAGGCGAAGGAAGAGGTGGAGCATGCGATGAAGTTCGCCGACTTCGTGATGGAGCGCGGCGGAAGGGTGCTCTACAAGGCTGTGGCCGCCCCTGAGACTGAGTGGGCGTCGCCGCTCGAGGCTTTCCGGGGCGCCTACGAGCATGAGAAGTACGTGACGCGCAGGATCAACGACCTGATGGACTTGGCGGTGGCCGAGAAGGACTACGCCAGCCAGGTGCTGCTGCACTGGTTTATCTCCGAGCAGGTGGAAGAGGAGGCCAACGCGAGCGAGATAGTCGGGAAACTTGAGATGATGGCGGACGGCAAGCACGGCCTGCTTATGATCGACAGAGAACTCGGAGGCAGGGAGGACGACTGACGAGGGCAACCGGAGCGATCTCTTGCCCGGTTCGGACGACGATGACTGCGGCGCGGGGCGTCGATGCCCTGCGCCGCGCTACGACTAGGGGGATGATTATGAACGAAAGTATTGATCCGCGCGCCCTTTTTACTCTAAGTTACGGGGTCTACATACTCAGCACGGGCTATGAAGGAAAGTACAACGGACAGATCATCAACGCCCTGATGCAGCTTACCGGCGACCCCATATGCGTCGCCGCCTGTCTGCACAAGAACAACTACACCACGGAGCTGGTCGAGAAGAGCGGCCGGTTTTCAGTATCGGTGCTGGAGGACTCCGTCCCTCTGCAGTTTATAGGTATCTTTGGCTTCAGGTGCGGGAGGGAGTTCGACAAGTTCAAGGAGTGCTCCTACGAGGTGAGAGAGGAGGGACTTCCCCTTGTCGTCGATTACTCCCTGGCCGGGATCGAGGCCAAGGTGCTGTCGGTCCAGGATGTGTTCACTCACAAACTGTTCGTCGGCAGGGTAGAGAAGGCCGTTCTCCTGAAGGAGGGCTACCCGCTTACCTACGCGAATTACCACAGGGTGAAGAAGGGCAAGTCCCCTGCCAACGCCCCGTCGGCGATCTTCAACAAGGTCAAGTAACCGATTGAGGCAGTCACCAGGGTACAGCGCTCTCGAGGGCGCTTTGCCCCGCTTGAACGAAGCCTACGGGCGCTACAACAGGAGGGAGTACGTCTCGCCCGACCCGTTGGAGACCCTGTACGGTTTCCACCGGACGGCTGACCTGGAAGTCGCGGCGCTCGTAGTCTCTTCCATATCTTACGGGCGAGTGGCCTCTATCCTGGGCAGCGCGCGAAAGCTCTTGACGATCATGGGGGGTTCTCCCGCGGAGTTCGTCATGACAGCATCGCCGCGTGCACTGGAGGATGCTGTAGCGTCATTCCGGCATCGCTTCACCTCTGGATTGGAGATGGCCCTCCTCATGAGAGGGATCGGTAGAGTATTGCGCGAGTACGGCACACTCGAGCAGTTCATGGCGGCCTCGATGGAGAGGGCCGGAGGCCCCGTCGGAGGGCTGTCTCGATTCGTCGCGGAGTTGAGGGAGAAAAGCGCTCTCAATGGGAAGTATCTGCTCCCCTCGCCAGAGGATGGTAGCGCCTGCAAGCGCCTTTTTCTGTTTCTCAAGTGGATGGTGCGTCGGGACGAGGTCGACCCCGGCGGTTGGACCGCCGTCCACCCGCGCGACCTCGTGCTCCCCATGGACGTCCACATGTTCAGAAACTGCTCAGCGCTCGGGCTTACGGAGCGCAGGCAGCCCAGCCTCAAGGCGGCGGTGGAGGTAACGGATCTATTTCGCGAGTTCGTGCCGGAGGATCCGGTCAAGTTCGATTTCGTCATAACGAGGTTCGGAATAAGAAAAGAATTGAACCCCCGCTTGCTGGTCGAACTGTGCAGGGCCGGGGGAGATCCGGAGGGATCGCCGCCAGGCTAAGCTCTAGGGGCGCAGACCGGGGCCTCTATCTCGTCGCAGAAATTGCAGTGGAGGACGGACTCCAGGCTGGCCTTGGGCGTGTTCTTCATAACCGTCATGAGTTTCGTGATTATCGCCTCCCTGGTCATGTCCTTCCCGGAGATTACGCCAAGCTCGAGGGTCCTCCTCCCGACCTCGTACACGCTCAGGTCCACCCCGCCGTAGACGCACTGGGTGGTGATCACGACCGGTATGTCCTGTTCCCTGAACATCGCTATCGGCGGGAGGAGGTTCTCGCCGAGGTACGGGACCCCGCCCAGGCCGAGCGCCTCCAGCACGATGGCCTTCGGCTCCGCGTCGGCCAGGTGAAAGAGGTAGCGCGAACGGAATCCGGGAAACAGGGTGACGAGGAAGATCGATGTCTCCAGCTCCATGGACGACACGTCGACCGGGTAGTTCTCCTGCAGTCGCGGGGTGTGCTCCAGGAAGACCTCTCCATTCTTTCTGCATCCGAGGTGCGGGTAGTTGATGCTTGAGAAGGCCGTGGTCTCGTGGCTTAGGATCTTCTGCGAGCGCGGCCCGTGGATGAGCCGGTTGTGAAAGGCGATCGAAACCCCCCGGAGGCCCCTGTCGTGCAGCCCGGAAAGGAACGAGAACGCGCACAGGATGTTGTCCTCGGCGTCGGACCCGGGGACGCCGATGGGCTCCATCGATCCGGTCAGTACGACCGGTTTCGCGAAACCAGGCAGCAGGAAGGAGAGGGCCGAGGCCGAGTAGGCCATGGTGTCGGTCCCGTGCAGGACCAGGAAGCCATCGTAGTTTGTCTCCTCCGCCCTCAGACAGGCGGCGATCATCTTCCAGTCCTCCGGGGACATATTCGAGCTGTCCTTGGAAAAAAGATCCAAAACCGTAATATCCCCGAACATCTCCACCCCGTCGGCGAAGGACAGCAACTCCTCTCCGGGCAGGGAGGGTGTCAGCCCGTTTGATCCCGCCCTCGACGCGATGGTGCCGCCAGTTGAAACTACCAGGAACGAAGCCATTCATCTCATCTCCTTATGGCATGGTCCTCAACGCCGCCCCGGCGTCGCGACTACAGCGCGTGCGAGCCACACTCTACGGAAGGCGGTTCGTTGGCCGTATACTCGGAGAGCATCTCGTCAAGGGTTACGAACTCGAAGCCCTTCTTTCTGAGGGCATCCACTATAACGGGCAGGGCTTCGATGGTCGAGGTGACGCCCGAGTGAAAGAGCAGTATGGAGCCCGGCGCCGACTTGGAGATGATCCTCTCGGCGAGCTTCTTCGTGGATACGCCTGTGTAGTCCCTGCTGTTGATATCCCACAGGACCGTGCGAAGCCCGGCCTTCTCCACCAGCGAGAGGACCTCCTTCGTAAAATTACCCCCGGGAGGGCGAAAGAAGCGCACGCGGACCGGTATGTTTCTCTCTATCGATTCGCAGCAACGGTGGAGATCGTCGAGAAACTCCTGCTGGGACAGTGCGGACGAGTTCCTGTGTTCGTAGGAGTGATTGGCCACGGTGTGTCCGCGGGCGTAAATCTCCCTGGTGATCTCGGGGTTTCTTTCCACCATCTTTCCGACCAGGAAGAAGCTGGCCCTTACGTCGAGTGAGTCGAGCATGTCCAGCAATTCGGTGGTCAGCCCCTGATGTGGCCCGTCGTCGAAGGTTATCGCGATCGTGCGGACGAGCCTGTCTCCGGAGGAGACTGCGGACCTGCCCTCGCCCGCGCGACACGGAACGGACGACAGGAGCAGCGCCAAAAGAAGCATGGTTAATCTTTGGGACGACAGTCTCATGACGGATTTATCCATCTACCTTTCGGAGGAGAAGAATACCCAGGATAAAAGTGTAGGACAGGATGGCGATCGCTGCGGAACTTGACTCCGTGACCTGGGTCACCATGCCGAATATCGCAGGTCCGAGGATTCCCGAGAACTTGCTCGAGATATCGTAGAAGCCGAAGAACTCCGCAGTCCGGCCGGGAGGGATCATCGACGCGAAGAAGCTTCTGCTGATGGCCTGGGTGCCCCCTTGCACCATGCCCACGGCCACCGCCAGGGCCCAGAAGTGCCATGGCCTGCTGATAAAAATCCCCGCGATGATCAGCCCCAGGTAGAAGTATAAACCGGCGAGTATCGCCCGCTTCGAGCCGATGCGGGACGCCATCGAGCCAAAGGCGATGGAGAACGGGATGCCGACGAACTGGGTCAGCAGAAGCGCTCCCACAAGATGATATATCGAGATGCCGAGCTGCGAGCCGTATATCGCGGCCATGCGGATGACGGTGCCGATTCCGTCGTTGTAGAACCAGAAGGCGACCAGGAAGAGGAACAGGTTTTTATACGACCTGATTTCGCGGAACGTCCTCTTTAATCTTCCAATGCTGTCTCTTATAGCATCCGCGCCCCCGCCGCCGGTGCCAGCGCCTGGCTCGTCCACGTAGACCATGATCGGTATCGTAAATACGGCCCACCACACGGCGGCGGACAGAAACGACATCCTTGCCCCGATGGTGCCCGGGAGCGCCAGTATGAAGAGAAAATTGACGGCCAGCAACACACCTCCCCCGAGGTAGCCAAGGGCGTACCCCTGCGAGGAGATCATGTCTATCCTGTCCGGGGGGGCCAGGTGGGGCAGCAGGGCATCGTAGAAGACAATGGAGATCGTGAATCCGATGGTTCCCCCCGCCAGCAGGAGCAGCGCCGGGAACCAGTCGCCGGGCCCGATGAGCGCCATGCATCCCGTGGAGACGACGCCGATCGCCGTGAAGACCGCGAGGAGTCGTTTTTTCATCCCCTGGCCGTCGGCCAGAGCCCCCAGGAACGGGGAGAAGAAGGCGCTCAGGAACAGCGAGGCGGATGCAGAGTAGGCCCAGTAGGCCGTGGATATGTTCGACGCAAGTCCCGATGATGCCACCTCGCGATAGTACACGGGGTACACGGCCGCCATGATGGTCGTGGCGAAGGCGGAGTTGCCGACGTCGTACGCGCACCATGACAGCACGTTTTTCTCCAGTCTGCGGAAATATGACAGCATTCAGTGCTCCTTGTCGGCCGGGTATATGGTTCCTTGGCGCAATAGTATCATACCACGCTTCCCCGTGGTGCGAGCCTCTGACGGGGCGATAAGTGGCTGCGTGAAGTGTTATAATCGAAAGCACGAGTTCGGGAGGATTGGCATGGTATATTCAAGGCCTGATTGGGACGTCTATTTCATGATGATGGCCGGAGTGGCGGCCACCAGGAGTACCTGTCTGCGGCGCAGGGTCGGTGCCGTGATAGTGCGGGGCAGGCAGGTGGTGAGCACAGGGTACAACGGGTCCCCCAGGGGGCTCCCGCACTGCGCCGAGGTGGGTTGTCTGCGCGAGATCCTGTCCATCCCCTCCGGGGAGCGGCACGAGATGTGCAGGGGGTCGCACGCGGAGATGAACGCGATCTCGCAGGCGGCCGCCACGGGGGTGAGCACGGAGGGCGGGCAAATATACTGCACCCACGAGCCCTGCTCCTACTGCACGAAGGCAATAATAAACGCCGGCATCGTCCGGCTGGTCTTTCTCCACCCCTACCCGGACGAACTCGCCAGGGAGATGCGTTCACAGGCGTCCCTGTCGGTGTCGAGCGTCACCGTGGACCTGTTGGCCACGGCCGGGGCGCTGCTGGAGAGCATTATCCTGCCGGATGCACAATCAAGGAGGGGAAATTGAATATGGATTACACGCGCGAGCGCGCTTTCGAGCTCCTGAGGAAGCACAACAAGGACGAAGGGCATATCAAGCACGCCATCGCCGTCGAGGCGACCATGAGATACTTCGCCGACCGGATGGGCGGCGACGTCGAGAAGTGGGGAATGGCGGGCCTGCTGCACGACATTGACTGGGAAAAGATGCAGTCGACGCCTGAACGGCACACCCTGGAGGGTGCCAGGTGGCTCGCCGAGGACGGGTGGCCTGACGATATAGTCAGGGCGGTGCTCGCCCACGGCTGGGGCATGTGCTCGGACACGAAGCCCGAGAGCGACATGGAGAAGGTCCTGTACACCATCGACGAGCTGACAGGGCTGGTGATAACTGCGGCACTCGTCCGACCCAGCCGCTCGGTCCAGGACCTCGAGGTGAAGTCAGTCAAGAAGAAATGGAAGGACAAGGCGTTCGCGAGGGGCGTCGACAGGGATCTCATCGTCAAGGGAGCGGAGATGATACCCATGCCGCTCGACGAGGTCATTGAATGGGTCATACAGGCCCTGAGGCTCGTTGAACCGGAGCTTGGCCTGGGAGAGTCGGCGGGGGCCTGAACATAATAATTCGCCGTGCCTGAACCTTCCAGCGCACGGTATGAGAGGTGGGCTTCATGGCAATCAGGGTCTTATTGGCGGATGATCATCCACTGACGAGGGCGGGCATCTCCGCCTTTCTCTCCCAGGAGAGCTCTGTCGAGCTCGTTGGCGAGGCCGAGGACGGAATAGCGGCTTGGAAGATGATCTCCGAGATAAAGCCGGACGTCGCCCTTTTGGACATCAGGATGCCGGGGGAGGACGGCGTGTCGGTCGCACGCAGGGTTAAGGAGTCGGGGCTCCCGGTCGCGGTGATCATGCTGACGTCCTACGACGCCCAGCAGTATGTCCTGGCCTCCCTGAGGGCAGGTGCCAGGGGTTTTATCCTCAAGACAGCCACGCCCGAGGAGATCGCAAGGGCCATAGGGACGGTGTCGAAGGGCGGCTTTTACCTCGACTCCGAGGTGGCTTCGGCCATGGGCAGCGGGGATTTCTCCCCCGAGCCGCTCTCCGCCAGGGAGAGGGAGGTCCTCGTGCTGGCCGCAAAGGGCCTCTCCAGCAAAGAAGTGGCGGCCAGGCTGTTCATAAGCGAGAGGACGGTTCAGACCCACCTGGCGTCCATATACGACAAGCTGGGTGCCAAGAACAAGACCGAGTCGCTGCTACTGGCGTTAAAGTACGGGGTCGTGATGCTGGAGGAGCTGCTTGAATGAGAAGGCGCCTCCTTCTCTTCATAGTGTTCGCCCTGATGCTGCCGTCATTCGCCGTGCTGCTGGTGTCGGGGCTGGGTATCCTCCAGCACGAGTGGGCTATACGGTACGTAGCGCGGTCGTATGTCCAGGAGATGGCTGAGAACACCGCATCCAGGGTACTCGCCAACGAGCCCCTCGGCTGGGGGCTCGAGATGAACATGATGGGAATACGCGGCCTCAGGCTGTTTTCGTGGGGGCCGTCCGTGCCCGGCTGGATAGCGGTACTTCACGCGGACGGGCAGTTGCTCTTCGCCTCGCCGGGGGCCGACATCGCAGCCGTGTGGCGGCCTAACATACCGATAGGGCAGGCGGTGGAGATAAAGGACAAGGACGGAGATCTGTACACTCTGGCGGTCTACCCGGTACGGGGCGGAGAGAAGTACGTCATAGCCGCGGTAGCCTGGGAGCAGCTCCTGGGGCCCTTGGCGAAGGGGAGCAGACTGTGGTCCGTGCTTGGATTGATAATGGGCATCTGTATCCTCCTCGCCCTGCTGGCGCTGTGGAGATGGCTAGTGAGCCCGCTCAGGAGGCTCGTCGCGGAGCTGGAGGAGCTCAACTGGGGTCGGGATCTGCCCATTCCGTCCGACACCAGGGCCGTCGCGGAGATCGACAGTCTTCGAGCCGTGCTGTACAAACTCGCCAGGGCCGCGCTGGAGCGCGCGGTTCTTCGCAACCGATACGTTAACGACATAGTCCGAGTGCAGGAGCGGGAGAAATCCAGGATTGCGCGGGAGCTGCACGACGGCCCCCTGCAGAACATCACCGCGATGATTCAGCAGGTGCGCCTGTCCAGGATGACTCGGGACGAGAAATTGATCGGAGAACGCCTGCTGCTTGCGGAGGAGACAGCCCAGGTCGCGGTGCGGGAGTTGAGGGAGATGTGCGACGAACTCTCTCCCCCATGGATCGATCTCGGCCTGAAGGAGGCCATTACCGAGCAGAGCGAGCGTCTCGCAAGGCATTACAACATCGATATTTCAGTCGAGGTGGACGACTCGGTGGAGATTGAGCAGGAGAGACTTCTCCCCCTGTCGCGTATCCTCCAGGAGGCCGTCTCCAACGCGGTTCGCCACGGCAAGGCCGCCTTCATGACTGTAAGCATCGTCAAGGAGGGAGAGAATGCGGTCTTCGAGATAACGGACGACGGCTGCGGGTTCAGTTTCGACCTGAACTACGAGAGATTGAGGGTCGAGGGACACAGGGGGCTGGCCAACATGCAGGAGCGAATGGCCATCGTCGGCGGCAGGATGGAGGTTTTCTCAGGCAGAGAGGGAGGAACTACGGTTCGATGCACTATTCCCCTGGCTTCGATGAGGGACGGCGAGGGGCACGGGGTGCCGTGCGCCGCGGAAGGAGGAGGAATCCCGGCAGGGAGAGCTTATGAGACTTAAGGTACTGGGAGCTGCTGGTGAAGTCACAGGATCAAGCTACCTTCTGGAGTGCGGTGGCAGCCGCGTCATAGTCGATTGTGGCATGTTTCAGGGCAGGGACGACGAGAAGAAGAACCGCGAGCCGTTTTTATTCTCCGCCGCTTCGATTGACGCGGTGCTTCTGACGCACGCTCACCTGGACCACTCCGGCAGAATTCCCCTGCTTGTGAAGGAGGGCTTCAAGGGCAAGGTTATGACCACTCTCCCGACAGTGGAGCTGGTCAGGGTGCTTTGGCACGATTCGGCCAACCTGATGAAAGAGGAGGCCGAATGGAAGACCAAGAAGAACTCCAGAAAGGGGCTTGCCCCGGTGGCGCCGCTGTACTCCGTGGACGACGTCGACTCCGCCGCAAAGTCCCTGACGGCGGTGGGCTACGATGAAAAGACCGGCGTGGCGCCCGGGGTGTCCGTGCGCTTCAGGGACGCCGGGCACATACTAGGCAGCGCGATCCTCGAGGTGTGGTTGGAGGAGGACGACAAGCAGGTCAAGATTGTATTCAGCGGCGACCTCGGACCGCAGAATACGGTCATGGAGAGGACCCCGGCCATCATCTCGTCCGCCGACTACGTCGTCATTGAATCCACCTACGGCGATCGTCTGCACAAGAACACAGGGGAGAGCCGCGCGGAGTTTCACGACGTGATCACCAGCGCCCTGAAGGACAAGGCGAAGGTCTTCATCCCCAGCTTCGTCGTCGATCGCGCCCAGAGGATCCTGTACGAGCTGGCCCTCTTGAAGGACGAGGGTGCGATGTCGTCCGGCGTACCGATTTTTTTCGATTCTCCCATGGGGGTCAAGGCAACGGAGATATACAGAAAACACATGAACCTCCTGTCCTCGGAGATGCAGCAGTATTTAAGCCAGGGGAAGGACCCGTTCGCGCCGGAGAGGCTGAAATACGTGTCGAGCGTCGAGGAGTCTCAGGCGATAAACTCGCTGAAGCATGGCGTGATAGTGGCCGGCAGCGGCATGGCCAACGGCGGGCGTATCGTTCACCACCTGAAACACGGCATCTGGAACCCCAAGAATCACGTGGTGTTCGTCGGTTACCAGGCGCACGGGACGCTCGGCCGCAGGATCGTGGAGGGGGAGAAGAACCTGAGAATCGCCGGAGAGGACGTGACCGTGAAGGCGCAGGTGCATACGATAAACGGCTTCTCGGCGCATGCGGACAAGAACGACCTCCTAGCGTGGGCGGACAACTTCGCGACTTCCCCCCTGTTCATCATAACTCACGGCGAGCCTGCGTCGTCGCTTGCGCTGTCCGAGGCCCTGAAGGATGCGGGCAGGACGAGCGCGATACCCTTCGCGGGGCAGGAGATAGAGCTGGAGCCCAACGGCTCGGCGAGCGTCCACAGGATGACTCCTCAGCCGATCGTCCTTGTAAAGGAGGAGGTCTCGGGTATCCTGACGGACATCCAGTCGCTCGCTCTGAAACTGGAGAACAACTCCGTCTCTTCCGGTCTGGACAGCCTGGTCCCGTTGCTCAAGTCCAGCAAGATCCTCCTTGAGACAGCATACGACAGGATGACCGGCAGTCGGCCCACGGACTAGGGCGAACCAGGGCCGCAGGGAGGTGCTTAATGGGTGGAAAGATGAAATCCTCGGGCCTGTTTATTGCCGTGACGAGCATTGTTCTTGTTTGTGCTGTCTACAATGTGCTCGGCCCGGAGGGCTCGCGGATGAGTTCGTTGATACCCGCCCCTTCGGAGGATGCGCCCTTCCTCTACTTGGAGTACTCCGCCGCTTCGGCGGTATTGCCGGTAGTCGGTGCCGCGGCTGATGTCCTCGCGGAGAGAGACGTGCCGACCGACTGGTTTTCCCTGCTGACCCCGATTCTTGGCGAAGCCGGGGAGACCGCCGCGTTGCTGACTTACTCGAAATACGGCGTTCACCTGTATCTAGCGGCGAGGCTAACCCGCACAAGCGTCGGTTCCTCGTCGGCGATCGGTCTTCAAGAGCTTGCGGACAGCCGCCGTGGCGACTCCTCCGTCCTGGTGCGCACCGAGGACGACGGAGTGTTTGTTTTGACCACGGAAAACGGAGAAGAGGGGCTCTACCTCCGCGCCGAGCGAGGAGTCGCAATGGTCTCGTCCACGAGCGACGGGTTGAGTAGGATGGCGCTGGCTCTCAAGAATAAGCTGGAGCCAGTGGACCCACCTCCCTCGCGAGGACGGACGTGGCCGGGGCGGATGCTCCTCTCCGATGGCGGACTTGTCTCCGGCCTGACCTCCATCGAGGGCTTGCCAGTCGAAAAGGAAAGAGTCACTGTGTCCGCGGCGTGGAGGGAGAGGGCCGGCGGGGGCGAGATGAGGTGGACTATCGAAGGACTTCCGGAGGTATTCCGCGGTCAGTTCGATGGCCTGCTTGACGAAGATCGCGGCGCCAACTACGAGTTCCCGGAGCCACTTGTGGCAGCGGCGGGTTTCATTCTCCCGGAGACACTGTTCAAAATCTGGAAGACAGCGAATGCGGCGTTGTTCCTGCAGGAGCACCTGGGCGACTCGTTCAACTTTTTGGAGGGGCTGCTTCCGGGCCGATGCGTACTCTCGCTCTGCGGCACCGGCAAGTTCCTGCTGTTTACAATCCCCGGAATTCTGCTGGAGCTTCCGGGCAGAGGAGTCAAGGGCATGGAGTTCGCCGACCTGTTTTGGACAGGGTACCGTTGTTCGCAGGTGCCGACGGTGGAAAATGCCCCTGACTATCCAAGCGGCGGTGTCTCGTCGATACCCTTTTCTATACTGGCCGCGGCAAATCCCCGGGTGTTGAAGCTCGGAATGATCGAGGGCGACGCGATAAGGCCAGGGCGCACCCGCCCCCTGGCCGACTACGCCAGCGAGTTGGAGGATGTCCGAGGCGCTTTTTTTTGGGCTTACCTCGACGTTGAGCAGGTGCTGTCCGCGATGCGGGGACTCGAGAGGACAATCAAAGAAGCGGGCAAGGTCGTGCCTAGCTTAGAATCGAGCGTGATCGCGAGAGTCTCGCGGCTCCTAGGGAGCCTTGGCGCGCTGACACTGGTAATGCCGACGCCGGCCGGCGGCAGGCTTGAGTGGGTGTACGCAAAGCCCGCGAGGCACTGATCAACCGCAGGCTTTCACGATGAATGTCGGAATGTTGATTTTGCCAGGCCTTCGGGCCTGTATTATCTGGCAGGAGGGGAAGGAATGTTTGAGGACGCGCTATTAGTCCTGAAAGAACGAGGGCACGTGGAGTGGTGCAGCAACGAGGAGGAGCTGAGCGCCCTCTTCAAAAGTGAGATGGTGACCGCCTACGTGGGCTTCGATCCGACTGCGGACAGCCTACACGTGGGGCACCTGATACCAATAATGGCCCTGGCTTGGATACAGAGGTGCGGCCACCGTCCGATACCTCTGGCCGGGGGGGGGACCGGGCTGATCGGAGACCCGTCGGGGAAGAGCAAGGAGAGGGTCCTGCTCACAGTGGAGAAGACCAAGGAGAACATGGAGGCCGTGAAGAAGCAGCTGGCCCACTTCCTTGACTTTAATTGCGGGCCGTCGTCCGCCCTCATGATCAACAACTATGACTGGCTGGGAAAGCTGACGTTTTTGGAGGTCCTCAGGGAGGTAGGGAAGTTCTTCTCGGTCAACGCCATGGTGTCCAGGGAGTACGTCAAAAGCCGCCTGGAGGATCCCGAGAAGAGCATCTCGTACACCGAATTCTCCTACGTGCTGCTGCAGGCCTACGACTTCCTGCACCTGTTCCAGCAGCACGGATGCCGTCTGCAGATGGGGGGGAACGACCAGCAGGGCAACATCATCTTCGGCGTCGACCTGATCAGGAAGAAGGCTGGCGGGACTGCCTTCGGGGCGACGCAGCCGCTGCTTCTTACCTCCTCCGGGAATAAGTTCGGCAAGACCGAGGAGGGCGCCGTCTGGCTCGACCCGGCCCGCACGTCCCCCTACAAGTTCTACCAGTTCTGGATGAACGCCGAGGACCAGGCGGTGGAGAAGCTGCTGAAGCTTTTCACCTTCCTTTCCCTGGAAGAGATTGAGGAGATAATGGAATCGCAAAGAAAGTCCCCCGAACTCAGGAAGGCTCAGAAGAGGCTGGCGTTAGAGGTCACAACGATAGTCCACGGAGAGGAGAGCGCCAGGACCGCCGAGAGGGTGAGCCGCATTCTCTTCGGCGACTCCTTCGAGCCCAGGGATCTTTCACTTGATATACTTGAGATGTTGGCTGCGGAGACCCCCGGCGGGACGGCACCGAGGTCGTTCCCCGCCTCGTTGGCGGATCTGCTGGTATCCACCGGGGCGTGCCCGTCCAAGAGCGAGGTCCGTCGGTTGATAAGGGGCGGCGGGCTGTACGTGAACGGAGTGAAAATTCCGGACGAGGACGCGTCCGTCTCCGAGGACGCCCTTTTGGGCGGAAAATTCCTGTTCGTCCGACTTGGAAAAAAACGAGTGTTCATGATCCAGTTCGAATAGAGAAGAGATGGTGGCGCAGATGAAACAGACGGACTGTTACTGGTACCTGAGCGAGTCGCTCCGCCCGTGGGAGGCGGCTGTCGCAGGAGCGGTAGCCCGTGCCGCGATTCGTGACGGGGCCGTGATTCGCTCCTATTCCGGAGGAGGTACGGAATCCTTGGGGATACCGGGCTTGCTGTCATGGAGGTCGCTGAACGCAATGGAACGCCTGTTCATCGTCGCCGCCAGGGGGAAGCTGTGGCATCTTTGGGGACAACCCCCATCCTGGTGGATGTTTGTCCGTGCGCGTTCAAGGACCGTCCATACCCGTTTCGACGAAGGCTCCAAATGGGAAGGGCATCCGACCACACTGTCCTCCGCCGCCCCCCGCGGCTACACCTATATACCTCCCGCGTTCGAGATGAAGATGAGCTGGGGGACGGAGGAGGGCAAGGATATATTCGACGAGTCCCGTCCCGCCCTCTTCCTCCTCACCGGAAGTGCGGACGACGGCCGCCTGTATGCCCAGGCAGCCGCCTCCCTTTCGAGCATGCTCATCGACTTCGATCGCGAGGAGGAGGAAATGAAGCTGTTCGCATCGGGAAATTGCGTCCTTCTGCTCCCTCGACCGACCGACTCGCTGGCTCTGCTGGCGGCGTTCGCCTCCCTGAGGGGAATACCGACCGTGGCGGCCCGCACCGCAGCCCTTGATGAATTAATCGGGAAGGATGGCTATGTTCCGTTGCTCTCCGAATCAGCCGAGGATGTAAAGAAAGCCTTCACGACGGTTCTGGGCGAGGGAGGAAGAGGCGCCTCCGCATTTGCGCGGCGCAATGTCACCGAGGCGTATCCGCCCGACAGGAGCGCGAGAAAACTAAGAGAGCTGTACCGGGCCGTGTCCGAGGACGACAGTTGAGAGGAAAGGCCAGGGCGATCAACCTGCTGGCCCGGTTCAGCAGGCGCGGATGGCGTGCGAGCCTGTTGGCCGGAGTTCTGTCGGGAGGGCTGAAGTGCGTGCGTCCGAGGGGTCGAGTGGCAGTGGAAAACTTGCGGCTGGCGTACCCGGAGGCCATGGAGAGATGGATTCGCGCGACAGTGAACGGGGTTTACGAGCACATCGCCTGGATGACCGCCGAGTATCTTGCCCTCGTCAGGAACCCCTCCCAAGCCTTGGATTGGATAGTGACCGTGGAGGGAAAGGAGATACTGGACCGGATAAAATCGACTGGCAGCGGCGCGATCATCCTCACCGGGCATATAGGGAACTGGGAACTCCTCGCGGCATGGCTCGCGCAGTCGGGCTACCCGCTTTCTGCGGTCGTGCGCAATCCCGACGACGAGGACCTGTCGGAGCTTATCTCGGTTTATCGCTCCAGTCTCGGTGTTGGAGTTTTCGAGAAGAAGTTCGTCATGAAGGATGCGGTCCGCTTCGCGCGCAACGGCGGTTTTCTTGGACTGCTGCCCGACCAGGCCTGGAACATCACGGGCGTCAGTTCGCAGTTTTTCGGCCGTACCTGCTATACTGCCCGCGGCCCCGCCGCAATAGCGAGGCTTAGCGGAGCGCCAGTGGTGCCGGTCGTGTCCTACAGAATCGCCCCTTTCAAGCACGAAGTCCGGATCTGCGAGCCCCTCCCCATGGTAAAGACGCAGGACAGCGAGGAATCCCTCAGGGAGAACACCGCGACGATGAACCGAGCCCTGGAGAAGATGATACTGGCGCGACCCGAACAGTGGCTCTGGTTGCACCGCAGGTGGAGGTACTGACCGCGCGCAGCGCTGTGTAGAAGCGCCCGAGCCTTCGTTGCGCTCGCCAAGCCCCGTAATGCGGGCCCCTCCCTTGATGCTTCAGAACAAACATGCTAATCTAATGACAGAGGGGGGGATTCACATGATTTTCGAGCTTATGTCCAGGGGAGATCTGGCTAGGTTGCCTGATGACATGCTGTTGCCAGGATTGACCAATGTACCCGCCCCGAGGGTTATCCTCCTCCTTCCATATAACCGTTATATCCTCGGCACGGTCGACATGAGAGCCTATGAGCGCTGGGCTCTCGGAAAAATCGGGTCGGAGGATCTCCCCGAGGAGATCTTCCTGTACGAAGAAAAGCCCAAGACGATCAACCTGGGGGAGGTCGGCAGCATCACGGTGTCGAGGGAATCCATCGACCTGCTGAAATCCTGCTTGCGGAGACAGATGCCCCCGCCGGGCGAGCACCAGCCGGCGATGCTCATACTCCGCGGTCTGCTCAAGGACGATTCCCGTATCGTCGATGACGCCATTGAGGACGAAGGCCCGGCGCTCGAGCTCCTGGAGAAAGACGGGACGCTGCGCGCGGCCTACTGGGCGATGAGGTTCGCGCTCTCGAGGAACGACTACGATGCCGTCTCAAGGACGAAGACTTGGATCAGGACCGCGTCGGATGTCTTCGAGGGAGCCGCCCCATCCCCGCGAATATGGTTTTCTCTCACGGACCTGCCCGGCAGGAAGGATATCGAGGAGATCGAGGGTCTCGGCTACACCGTGGACGACCTTCAGAGGATGAACTCCCAGAGCTCGAGGCCGGTGGTCCTGTACAGCAAGTCGGGCTACCTGGTGCTGTCGGACTACGGCGGCGACTCCGCAGGATACAGAATTTGGCTGTATCTCCCGATTCCTCTATGGAACGAGATGCGCGAGAAGAGAAAGCTTTCAATAAGGGAGCTCGTCATGGCGACCTGGGGATACCTCGACGGGATGGCGGCGGACGCCGAGCGTTCATCCTTCGGGCAGAGGACCCTGGCGCCCGAGAAAAACGCCCTTGGATAGTGCGATGGCATACAGAAGCCGGGCGGTCAGGCTTTTTTTGCAATCTGACCGCCCGGCTTCTTTGCGTCGCGCCCGTCTGCGGTCACGCCACCGTCCACTTCTTCTCGACGTATTGGAGGGCCAGGCTTGTGATGCTGGTCATGACAAGGTAGATGAGGCCGACTATGATGAAGGTCTCGAAGGAGGCGTAGGTAACGCTCCTGACCTGCTGGCCGACCATCGTCAGCTCGGTTATCGCGAGCGTGGACAACAGCGACGACTCCTTGATCAGGGTCACAAACTCGTTGCCTATGGCCGGGAGCATGTTGCGTATCGCCTGGGGCAGGATGATAAAGCGCATAGTATGCATGTAGGAGAGGCCCAGCACCTTTGAGGCCTCCCACTGCCCCTTCGGGACCGCCTCGATTCCGCCCCGCACTATCTCTCCGACGTAGCCTGATGAGTTGATGGTAAGGCCGATTACGCCTGCCGTGAAGGCCGGAAGGTTCAGCCCGAGCGACGGCAGGCCGAAGTAAATCAAGAAGAGCTGGATCAGAAGCGGCGTCCCGCGTATAACGTAGATGTAAGCGGCGGCTATCGAGCGCAGCGGTCCGAACGGCGCCACCCTGACCGCTCCGACAAATATGCCCAGGACCAACCCGCAGAACAGGGCGAACAACGAGGCCTGGATGGTTATCGACGCGCCCTTGAACAGCATGTGCAGGTACGGATAGATTGCCGAGAAATCAAGAGCCATGAGAGAATCTCCTTTCGTCTGCGGCGGCCTCGACCAGCTCCCTTCCCACGTGGGCGAGCATCCTCTGCAGGAACAGTTGCGTGCGGGGCAGCTTCGGAGCGGTGAAGATATCCTCGGGCGGCCCCTGTTCCAGGATCCTCCCGGCATCCATGAAGAGCACCCGGTCGGAGACCTCCTTCGCGAACAGCATCTCGTGCGTGATTATCATCATCGTCATTCCCGAGCGGGCCAGATCCGCTATCACATCCAGAACCTCCCCTACCAGCTCCGGGTCGAGCGCACTGGTGGGCTCGTCGAACAGCAGTATCCTCGGGTTCATCGCGAGCGCCCTGGCGATCGCGACCCTCTGGCACTGGCCTCCCGACAGCTCGCTTGGGCGCGCGTCTCTCTTGTCAGCCAGCCCCACCCGCCTGAGGAGCGCCATTCCTCTCTCCTCCGCCTCGGGCGCCGGGACTCCTAGTATGTTCACCGGGCTGAGGATGATATTCTCAATTACGGACAGGTGCGGGAAGAGATTGAACTGCTGAAAGATCATCCCCACAAGACGGGCGATGTCGCGGTTTGAATGCCTGCCGCCGTCGATCCTGTCCCCCATCAGCAGGACCTCTCCCCTGTCGATCGCCTCGAGACGGCAGATGCAGCGCGCCAGGGTGCTCTTGCCGGAACCGCTTGGACCGATTACCGATATGACCTCCCCCTCTCTTATTGAAAGCGAGATGTCCTCCAAGACGGTAAGACTGCCGAAGGATTTTCGGAGCCCGCGCACTTCGAGCGCCGGCGCCGACGTGGAAGGTTTGTCGTTGAGGCTGTTTTGCAAAAAAGCTCACCTCCTGGATTGTCTACGGCTTCATTATACATCACGGATTGCCTCGGGGATGATAAACTGTCCTCGATGAGAAGGACAGTCTGGAAGGAGGTGTGAAGGTATGGAAATACAACATCTGGCCGGAGCGACCTCTTTTTTCCCAGGGAAAGTAAATGTGGGATGCTTTGAAAGAGAGGGCGAAGTGTGGTTCGTGGACAGCGGACTGGACGATGAGGCGGGCCGCAGGCTCGCCCGTTGGGTTGAATCCGAGGGTAAAAAGCTCCGGTGCGTGGTCACCACGCACTCCAATGCCGATCACTGCGGGGGCAACGCATTCCTGAGGAGGCGCACCGGGTGTTCGGCCGCCGCCACCCCGCTTGAGGCGTGCATAATCGAGAACACCTTCATGGAGCCGCTGCTCCTGTGGGGAGCGTTCCCGTTCGCCGAGATCACCAACAGGTTTTTGCAGGCCAAGCCGTCCCGGGTGGACGTACTGATAATTGCCCCCGGTGCCTTCGACGACAGCGGTCTGAAGGCCGTCCCCCTGCCGGGGCACTTCCTCGACATGGTGGGGATTCTGACCCCCGACGACGTGTTCTTCGTGGCGGACTCGGTCTTCTCCGAGGCGTTGCTCGAGAAGTACCGGATAATGTTCGTCATGGACGTGCAAGCAGAGCTCGAGACCCTCGACCTCCTGGAGAGGACCAGTGCGGCCTGGTTCGTGCCGAGCCACGCTGATGCGACCCGGGACATCGGCCCTCTGGCCGCCGCCAACAGGAGGACGCTGATGATGGTGAGCGAGGCCGTCCTCGACTGCTGCAGCGAGCCCGTCGCGAGGGACGAGATAGTCAAGAGGCTCGGCCAACGATTCGGACTGTCCATGACGATAAGCGAGTTTCTGCTGAACAGCGCCGCGGTCGCCGCCCATCTTACATGGCTAAGGGGGCAGGCTCAAGTTGCGCCGGTGGTCGAGGACGGGCTCCTCCTCTGGAGGCGGACGCCCTGACCCGTCGAGGAGTCGTCAGACGTTGATAATACGAAGCCATAGGGGGAGGGTGAGGGCTGACAGGATCGTGGAGGCGGTGATAACCTCGCCGGCGTACTTTTCGTCCATTCCCATCCCCTGTGCGACCGCGAGGGAATTGACCGCCACCGGCATCGCCGAGGTGAGGACGACCACCTGCATCATGGTGTTTTCGACCGGAAGCGCGATGAAGAGCAGATATGCTACGGCTGGGTTCACTATTAGCTTTATTGCGCAATCCCTCCAGGTGGCCCCCAGGAGACCCCTGAGGGAAGAGAGGTCTATGCCGGCCCCGAGCGACAGCAGTGCCAGGCCGGTCCCCATGTCCCCGAGCACCTTCAGGGTTACATCCAGCCAGTGGGGGAACTGGTCAAGCCCGGACCAGGAGCAGGCGAGGCCGGCTATGCAGGCGAGTATCAACGGATTCTTCAACAGCTTCAGGAATGTGTCCATCACGGATCGAGAGGACAGTCTGCCCGACAGTACCAGCTGAGATGACGACACCGACAGTATGTGATATCCGACCTGGCTCATGGCCAGGAAGAGGGAGAGCGCCCTGAGACCGGGATCTCCAAGGGCGATGGATACGGCCGGCAGGCCCATGAACACCTGGTTGGATCTCATGGAGACAAGGGCCGAGATCGACAGTCGGCCGCGTTCCTCGCCCGCCAGTTTCCCGGCGCACCAGGCTATGAACGGGAGAATGAAATAGGTGGCGTGCACCGACAGCAGCAGGTTGAGGTTCCCCGACGATCCCAGGTCGGCCTGGGCGGTCAGTCTGAGCAGCATGGCCGGGATGGAGATCCAGTACAGGATCTTGTTGGTCTCCCTGAAGGTGAGAGGCGATACCGCTCCCATGCCGGCTATGATCTTGCCGAGCACGATGATCGCGGCTATAGGGGCAATTATCATTATCTCGTTCACGAAAAGCACGTCCCTTGTTCAACTGCCTGTAGTTTGCTTTCTGCCCGGTCGCCGCATTGGCTGCGAAACGGAAAAACACGCAGATGATACAATGAAGGCCCGCCGCAGGCAAGGAGCCAATATGGCGGGAAAGATATCAAAGGCGCGGAAAGGGGATACGAGATGCAGATTTCGCCGACGATTTTTAGGGAGTACGACATACGCGGGGTAGCCGACAGCGACTTGACCTATGACGTCGTCATGTCGATAGGGCGGGCCTTCGGGACCTGGCTGCTCCGCCGCGGCGTGAATAAGACCGCCGTTGGCGGAGATGTCCGCGAATCCACGCCAAGACTATCGCGGACCCTGATAGAGGGCCTGTTGCGAGCCGGCCTCGATGTGGTGGATATCGGGGTGGTAACCACTCCGGTATTGTACTGGAGCCAGTACAGGCTCGATGCAGGCGGCGCGGTCATGATCACCGGCAGTCACAACCCTAAGGACATGAACGGATTGAAGTTGGCCTTCAACGGTGCCACCCTTTACGGGGACGAGATACAGGAGATCCTCCGCATGATACTGGCGGACGACATGGCCGATGCGAAACGACCGGGGGAGCTGTCGAGCGTTGACCTCAAGCCCGATTACATCGACATGCTGCTGTCGAAATGCGCGCTCGGGCCAAGGCGTCTGAAGGTGGTCGCGGACAGCGGGAACGGCACGGCCGGTCTGATGATCCGGGAATACCTGGAGGCGCTCGGGTGCGAGGTCGTCTCCCTGTTCGACGAGCCGGACGGCTCCTTCCCGAACCACCACCCCGACCCGCAGCAGAGGAAGAACCTGGCGGCCCTCATCGAGGCCGTCCGACGCGAGAAGGCCGACGTCGGAGTCGCGTTCGACGGGGATGCGGACCGCCTGGGAGTAGTGGACGAGCGGGGCGAGATGATCTGGGGAGATATCCTGATGGCCCTCTACTGGAGAGAGATACTCCCCAAGCACCCGGGTGCCGACGTGATTGTCGAGGTCAAATGCTCGCAATCGCTTGTCGACGATGTCAAGAGACACGGCGGCAGGCCCCTCTTCTGGAAGTCCGGCCATTCCGTCATCAAGGCCAAGATGAAGGAGATCAAGGCCGTGTTCGCAGGCGAGCTTTCGGGTCACTTCTTCTTCGCCGACGAGTACTACGGGTTTGACGACTCCTTCTACGCCGCCGCAAGGCTTCTCCGGATCCTCTCTTTCACGGACTCGACTCTGTCGGAGCTCCTCTCAGACATTCCCCACTACCCCAGTACCGCCGAGGTTAGAATCGACTGCGCAGACGAGAGGAAGTTCGATGTAGTGACCTCTCTGAGGGACAAGGCTCTGAAGGATCACGAGGCCATCACCGTCGACGGCGTTCGCATTCTGTATCCGGGCGGATGGGGGCTGATCCGCGCCTCGAACACCCAGCCTGTGATCGTCACGAGGTGCGAGGGGAGGACGGAGGCGGACCTGGAGAGAGTGTCGTCGGACGTTCGCCGGAGGCTCCTGGACGAGGGGCTGCCCGCGTTCGAGTGGACGTACTGATGCTCAATGCGGCTCGGCCGGCGTGAAAACGTTCGATAATCGATTACACTGCGGACTTGAGCAGAAGGGGGAGGCGAAATGGCGTTTACAATCGAAGTCGTTGATGGACCCGTTTTTTCGAGCGATGTTCCCATCACCGGAAAGGCAGTGCTCTCAGAGGCCGTCCCGGACGGAACCAATAAGAATATCGTGGCCTGGAGGGTGAACAACTACCTGCGTCCCCTGGATTGGGTCATAGAGGACGACTCCAGGGTGGTGTTCGTGGACACATCCTCCTTCGAGGGGATGGATGTCTACCGCCGTTCGCTCAGCTTCCTGCTGGCACTGGCGTGCAAGAAGGGGCTTTCCAAGGATATTTACGCCCGTCACTCGATAAGCGAGGGGTGCTACTGGGAGTTCCTCGACGGGGAGGTGTCCGAGGAGGAGATTGTCGCCATCAAGGCGATGATGGCTGAACTGGTCGAAAGGGACCTCCCCTTCATTCGCAAGATAGTCTCGCTCGACAAAGCAAGGAGGGTCTTCGAGAGGCAGGGCAGCGGGGAGGTCGCGAGGCTGTTCCAGTGGGGCGCGGTCGACCCGGTTGAACTGTATCGGTGCGCGGACATGTACGGTTATTTTTACGCCCCGCTTGCTCCGTCGACGGGTTTCCTTAAACTCTACGATCTGAAGAAGCTGGGACCTGGGATGGTGCTCCAGTTCCCGACGGTCAGCCACCCGGCCTCGCTGCCTCCGTTCAGGGCCTCGAAGAACCTCTCGGGCGTCTTCCTCGACTACGCCAACTGGTTGGAGGTCCTGGGCCTCCGTACGATGGACAGCCTCCACAAAAAAGTGGCCGAAGGCAAGACCAACGAGCTGATCCTTCTGTCGGAGGCGTTCCACTCGAACAGGCTGGGCAGGATAGCAGATGAGATAGTCTCGCGCACCAAGGTCAAGGTGGTGGCAATCGCGGGGCCCTCGGGGTCCGGGAAGACGACATTCTCGGAGAGACTCAAGATACAGCTCCTGGTCTTCGGCAGGAACCCCGTCACCCTTGCGATGGACAACTACTTCGTCGACAGGGAGAATACCCCCCGCGACGAGGAGGGCAACTACGACTTCGAGGTGGTGGAGGCGCTCGACCTGGAGCTGCTTGAGGAGCAGCTCGGGCGTCTGCTCGCGGGGGAGGAGGTGGTGACGCCAAGGTTCGACTTCATCGAGGGAAGAAAGAAGCCGGGCAAGAAGATCAAGCTCGGCCCGAGGGACGTCCTCATTATGGAGGGCATACACGGCCTCAACGCCAAGGTGACCTGCGCCGTGCCGAAGGACGAGAAGTACGGCATCTTCGTATCCCCGCTGACCGGGGTGAACTTCGACAATCACAACAGGACCAGCACCACCGACAATCGCCTGCTCCGACGCCTGGTCAGGGACTCGCGCACCAGAGGCCATTCGGCCGAGGCGACTCTATTGATGTGGCCGAAGGTTATTAGGGGGAGCATGCAGTATGTATTCCCGTACCAGAAGAGGGCGGACGCGATGTTCAACTCGTCCCTGCCCTACGAACTTCCGGCCCTTCGCGCCTATGTCGACCCTATCCTGCACACTGTACCGGAGGCCTCGCCGGTGTACGGCGAGGCGCAGAGGCTGCTGTCGATGGTGAAGTACGTCCCGATGATTCCTACAGAGAACATCCCGAACAATTCGATAATAAGGGAGTTTATCGGGGGCTCCTGCTTCGATGTCTAGCCGGAAGGCCTGGGAGGCGGCTAGAAGGACCGCTTGAATCCGGGCAGGTCCACCGGCAGCCGTCCCCTGGCGGGGGACACTCCCTTAAGGACTTCGCCGAGCGCCTGCAGCGATGGGGGGTTGTCGCTGTAGGCGATCGCGGCGGCCGCGACATCCGGCGTTGAGATGAGAGAGTAGGGCGTCCGCAGGGCGAGCAGTATCACCCGGTCGGGCCCTATCCTGCGGATCATCTCTAGCCACGCCGGGTTTCTCCAGCCGTCGTAGTCGGCGACGAGCACGTAGTCGAACCCCTCGGACCGTTTTAGGGCCTCCGCTATGTCGGCCTCCTCCGGTTTCCCCGGGAGAAGCGCCAGGTCGACGGGAAATAGGTTCCGGACAAGCCCCTCCGCGGCGGAGGCGCGTTCCGAGGGCCATAACAGCGGACGAACCCTGCCGTCCCGCACGGAGGCAAGAGCACCGCGAATATCGCGCGCTACGGTTATGCTCTTCAGGGCGGCCTCGCGCGCGACCTCGGCTCCCTCGGCCGCCCTCGTCGGGGCGAACTCCGGCTTCCAGCCTTCATGGAGAAGCCCGAGTGAACACTTGGCTTCAAGGATCCTGCCGACGGCCTCGTCCAGACGCCAGGACGGTATTCTCCCCGTTCGACAGGCCTCGAGGAGTGCCGAATAAACGCCGAAGTGCTCTGTCTCTTCGTGCCCCTTGTCCGCCCCGAACAGCAGGATGTCCGCGCCGGCGTTGAAAGCTGCTATCGCAGCGTCCTCGAGAGTTCTCCCCTCGGCGAGAGCCCCCATGCCCATGGAATCCGTGACGATGAGGCCGTTGAATCCCATTTCGTCCCGAAGAACGCCAAGGATGGCCGGGGACAGGGTGGCCGGGTTGGCCGGGTCGATCGAGGGGACGAGCACGTGCGCCGTCATGACGATAGGCACCCCCGCCTCGACCGCCGCCCTGAAGGGGGGAAACTCGACCGAATCCAGCCGCTCCCTGGTAGCCTCGATCACCGGAAGCCCCGTGTGCGAGTCTACCGACGTGTCGCCGTGGCCCGGGAAGTGCTTCGCCGCGGGCAGAACGCCTTCGGCGAGACTGGCGCGTATCGTCTCGACCCCGAGCCGGGAGACGAGAGCGGGGTCGGACCCGAACGAGCGCACTCCTATGATCGGGTTCGACGGGTTGTTGTTGACGTCCATCACCGGCGCGAAATTGACGTTTATTCCGAGCGAGGCCAACTCCCTGCCCGATACAGAGGCCACTTTTGAGGCTAGGGCCGGGTCGTCGGCGGCGCCGAGCGCCATATTGCCGGGGAACTGGGTCACCCCTTCGCGAATGCGCGCGATCAGTCCGCCCTCCTGGTCGATCGCTATAAACAGGGGAAGAGTGCCGGTGGAGAGGGCCGTCCGCTGGATTTCAGCGTTCAGTTTCGCCACTTGTTCCACGGACGCGATATTCTCCCTGCTCGAGTACAGGATCACCCCTCCCACCCTTAGCTCCGCCACGAATTTTTCCAGGTTTTCCGAGATTGCTCCCCCCTCGAAGAAGACGAGCATAATCTGCCCGACCTTCTCCTCCAGTGACATCTCGGACAATCTCCTTTCGGAGGCAAAACCGGGGTTACTGACCGCGGAGATGCAAATAGCAGTGCAAAGGACTGCGACAAGCCGCTTGACTGAACTCATTCACTGACACCTCCAAGAGATGAGTAGAGCTTCTGCATAAACTGTTCGTATGTCAAAGGGTAGTTTCCGCTGTAGTACATAAACCCGTACTGAATGTCGACGGAGAAGGGGAGGTCCCCTTTAAGCTCCAGCAGCTCCTCCGGAAGATCGACCAGTCTGAGCGAAGTCTCCTTGGCCCCCTGCTGCGGCGTCTCGGGCAACAATAGCAGGATCTCGCGATCGCCAAGGTAGAAGCCCATGTCGCTATCCCGAATCTCGGCTTTGACATACTGGGCGTAGGCCGAGAAAAAGGCCTCCTCCAAGTCCGGGCGCCTGCCCAAACCCGGAAAAGAGGTAAAGGTCACCTTCAGCAGAATGCCGCACAGCCAGCGGCGGTAGCGCCCTGCCCTGCCTAGCTCCTCAGGGACTCTTTTGGTCGAGTATTTCTTCGAGTAAAGACCCGTGTCGGCGTCCATCAGGTCAGGGTCGGGCCTTTGCGGCGGCGCGGGGGGGGCGGTGGACTTGGGGGGGTCTACCAGCAGAAAGTAGAAGAGCTCCCCGTTTGCCTTCTGAAAGACGCTCTGCCTTTTGCCTTTAATGGTCACCTCGTCTTCTCCCGGCGTGAAGAAGTCGGTGACGATCTTGCCCTCCGGCTCTTCCACGCCGACGATCTCCTTGAAAGGGTCGTTGGCCATGAAGATTACGCCGTCATCGTCCGCGGCGGCCTGGGGAAAGGGGGAACTGTCCAGCGTGTCCAGTGCGCCGGCGGCCGGGGCGATCCTTGCCTCGTCGTGCGCCCCGCCGGATTTCCGCTCTCGCCTCTGTCCGAAGAAAAGATGTACTATCAGGGCGAAGCCGGACACCGCGATCGCCACGCCCGCCCATGGAGTGATGGGCGGCGCCCCGGCCTCAAGCGAGATTATGCAGATGATAATCCCCTGCGATGCCATCTGAAGGGGGAGGAGGTGAGATGAAAGGCCGTTTTTAATGGAGAATGCGTACATCATCGTCAGGGCGGTGTAAAGGACTATCATGAGCAACCACAGCGGTGCACCTGCATGAATCCTGTGCGCGTCGCTCCCGAAGGCCGCGAGTGCGAGTGCGATTGGTAGAGAGACAAGTGGCGGGATTGTAAACCACACATACATCCTATATTCCTCCAGGCGCTATCCCTGAAACGCAAGCCTCTTTTCAGTTTTGTCCGGACAGATGTTGATTCCCGTCCCGGGACGGGAAATACGGAACGATGATACCAGAAAAACGACCGGCTGTGGCAGTCCCTGTTCCGTTATGGGGAAGCCATTTCCGGAGCGGAGAGTATAATGACGTTGTTGGATTGCCCGATCTTCGATATGAAAGGGTAGGGAGGGTGCGATTTGCTCAAGTGTGGAATAATAGGATTGCCGCTCTGCGGAAAGAGCACGGTGTTCAACGTGGCGACAAATGCGGGCGCCGAGGTCAAGCCTTATGCCGGTGGGAAGACAGATCCCAACAGGGCGATTGTCAGCGTGCCGGACAGTCGTTTCGACAGCTTGGCGCGTCTTTACGAGCCAAAAAAGACCACGCCCGCGACCGTGGAGTTCGTCGACCTTGCGGGCCTGTCTCGCAACGCAGGAAAGGGCGAGGGGCTCGGCAACTCGTTCCTTTCGTTCGTGGCGGAGTCCGACGCCCTGGTCCACGTGGTGCGACTGTTCGAGAACGCGGAAGTCCCGCACCCGGAGGATACGATAGACCCGGTCAGAGACTGGAACATCGTGGAGATGGAGCTGATCTTCCGCGACCTGGGAGTCATCGAGGCGCGACTCTCGAGAATACTCGCCAAAAAAAAGACCGGCGCCGCCGAGGAGTGCGAGAAGGAACTCCTGGAGAGGTGCCAGGCCTGCCTGCTGGAGGAGCGCCCCCTGCGGGAGATGTCTCTGTCGGCCGAGGAGCTGCGCGTGCTGAGCGGGTTTTCGTTCGTGACGCTGAAGCCGGAGCTGCTGGTGGCGAACGTCGACGAGACGCAGACGGACGATGCCCTGCCATCATTCGCTGCATTGAAGGAGCTCGCCGGGGAAAAGGGGATACAGCTGATAAGGGTCTACGGCAGGATGGAGATGGAGCTCGCGGAGCTCTCCAGGGAGGAGCAGACCGAGTTCATGGACGAGCTCGGCCTGGTGGAGCCCGGGCGGAACCGACTAGTGTCCGGGGCATACGCCCTGCTCGGACTCATCTCGTTTTTTACGACAGGCAAGGACGAGGTAAAGGCGTGGACCCTGCTGAAGGGAAAGACCGCCGTCGACGCCGCGGGGGCGATTCATTCCGACTTGGCGAGAGGGTTCATCAGGGCCCAGGTTGTCTCCTACGACGACTTCATGGCCAACGACCAGTCTCTGCCCAAGTGCCGGGAGAAGGGCGTGCTGAGACTCGAGGGAAAGGATTACATAGTGGCCGACGGGGATATGATTGAAATCCGCTTCAACGTATAGTGTGATACAATATATTATGGAAATTTCCGATGAAAGGGGCGCATTGAAAACATGGCTATGCCTGTACAGATAGGCCTTGACGAAATTATCTCCATGCTGCTGGCCAGGGTTGACAGCCTGACGATCAACGACGAGAACTCAAAGAGCAGGTTCAACATCGTGGCTCGCGTGCTCTACAAGAAGGGCATCCTCACGGAGGAGGATATAGTCGAGTCCATCAAGGACGAGCACAAGATGCTGAAGGAGCTGGGCGCCATACAGGAGGAGCCGTCGGATGAGCTTGTTCAGACAATCGCGGACGGCATCCTCCAGTGGATCAAAGGAGACGTGGCCTCCCTTAAAAAAGGAATGGAGGAGTACGAGCGGCGGTTGCAGGAGGCTATGGCCAAGCAACAGGCCCAGAAGCCCAGGATAGACGTGGCATCGCCCGCCGTGTTGCAGCAGTTGAACCGACTGGGCGGGAAGGGACAGGGCGGGGGCAAGTTAATTATTTAGCGGATGGTCCGCATACCAGACCGCCGGTCCGGCACTAATTGCGCCGGGCCGGTTCGCTGTTGCGGAGGCTGTGATATCAGGCACCGGTATCGACGTGCGCGGCATTGGAGGCAGAATGACATGAAAACCACCGATAAGATCGAGAGACTGCTCGACCAGGCTTACGACTCCGACGACCCCGAAATCGTCCGGCGACTGGCCGAGAGGGTGTTGAAGCTGGACCCGACTAACATGGAGGGGATGATCCTGCTCTCCGACGTGACGGACGACCCCGAGCGAAAGATCACTCTCCTCGCGCTAGTAAAGAGAATGCTGAAGGTCTGTATTGGCGAAGACGAGCAGGACGCAGGCCAGGAGTTTATCTACAGTGAAACAGGCATGCTTTACGTCTCTGTCCTTTTGAGACTGGCGTTCGCCCTCTTCTCCGAGGGCTTTCTGGGAAAGGCCCTGGACGAATCTCAGGAGGCAATGAGCTACGACGCCGACGAAGTCACGCCCGCGAAGATCCTTTTCTACCGCATCCTGTTGGAGATGAAGGAGTACAGGAGAGTTCTCGAGGAGGGCATGAAGGAGACGGATCCCTCCGCCGGAACGCTGTATGCCATCGCGATCGCGACGTTCAAGCTATTCGGCGCGGGGCACCGCGCCTACGACGCCCTCTGGGCCGCCATCGACGCCGATCCGGAAGTCCCGTTCTACATCATGGGCTACCTCGACGAGCCTGAGGACGATGCGGATGACGATATCATAGAGACCTTCAACATGGCTATGCTTTACGAGGATGCCTGGCTCTCGGGAGATGACATCAAGCTGGGCAACTGGCTGGCCTCGGCTACGATCCTGCTTGGGCTGACTCTGTCGCTCTTCGCGGGGGAAGAAGAGGAAAAGATGTTGGTGCTGGCGGATGCACTGGGGGTAGGGGGACAGGTCGAGGATATCATGGTCA
>JAKJGK010000097.1 GCA_022704435.1 Synergistota bacterium
GTGTGGGAGGCCACGCACTACCTGGCAAGCGCCCTGGGCACATCGGGCGAGGAAAGCGCAGCCAGGCTCTACTCGAGCCTCGACCGCAGCCTGACCGCCCCGGCGCGCGACCTCGGCTACCGCCTCTATACGATCTGCGAGCAGAAGGGCTGGTCCCAGGAGGGCACGTTCTACAACGGCCTGGTGGTCTCCTGGCCCGAGATCACCCGCCTGGCCGACGAACTCGCATCGTCCCGGACCCAGGGGGAACTCGGGCTGTGACCGCGGGGGATACTCTCCATGGCGTCCGTATGCACTTCCTTCCCGGCACGCCATCCGGAATGATTCAAGGAGTTGGTCGTCCGCCAACAGGGGCATCGCCGTCGGAGGTCTTCCAGTAATGGCACAGTCCAATCACGAGAGGGTCGGCCGCGCTCTGGAGCTTCTGTCCGCGGGGCTCAGGCCCTTCGTCGAGAGAGAGATGCGCGTGGTGCACGGCGAGGGCTGGCAGGACGTGGCCCGCCAGATCATCGGAACGGACAAGTACTCGCCCAGGGACGGCCTGAACTGGGACGTCGCCAACCTCCTGCGCGTGATGTGGGACGAGTGGAACAACGTTTTCGCCAAGACGCTCGGCAAGAACGAGCGCAACCTGGTGGCGGAACTGCGCGAGATCCGCAACGCCTGGGCCCATCAGAAGAGCTTCGACACCGACGACGCCTACCGTGCGCTCGACACAATGGAGCGCCTGCTCGAAGCCGTCTCTGCCGAGCAGTCGGCCGAGCTGACCCGCCAGAAGGCCGAACTCCTCAGGGTGCGCTTCGACGAGCAGGTAAAAGGTGCGGTGAAGAAGGCCGAAACGGCCGCCGTCTCGGGCCGGCCCCAGGAGGGCCTCAAGCCCTGGCGCATGGTCGTCACTCCGCATCCGGACGTGGCCTCGGGCATGTTCCGGCAGGCGGAGTTCGCTGCCGACCTCTGGCAGGTCTACAGGAAGGAGGGGGAGGCGGCCTACCGCGACCCTGTCGAGTTCTTCAAGAGGACCTTCCTCACGGGCGGCCTTTCGAATCTCCTCTCGAACGCCCTCAGGAGGCTCTCCGGCTCGGGCGGCGACCCCGTGGTCGAGCTGCAGACCAACTTCGGCGGCGGAAAGACCCACTCCATGCTCGCCCTTTTCCACATGTTCTCGGGCGTCCCCATGACATCGCTCCCGGGGCTCGAGCCCCTGCTCAAGGGGCTGCCTGCGGGCACGCCGGAGATCCCCTGCTCCCGCGCCGTGTTCGTGGGCACCAAGATCAACCCCGGCCAGATCCACGAGAAGCCGGACGGAACAAGGATCCGCACCATCTGGGGCGAGCTTGCCTGGCAGCTCGGTGGTGCCGAGGGGTACTCGATGGTGGCCGACGCCGACCGCATGGCCACCAACCCGGGCGAGGCGCTGCGCGAGCTTTTCAACAGGTTCGCGCCATGCCTCATCCTGATCGACGAGTGGGTCGCCTACGCCCGTCAGCTCAGGGATGACTCCGACTTCCCCGCGGGCTCGTTCGACACCCAGTTCACGTTCGTACAGGCCTTGAGCGAGGAGGCCAAGGCGGCTGACCGCACCCTCCTGGTCGTCAGTATCCCTTCATCCGAGAACGAGGCCGGCGGCGAATGGGGCCAGACCGCTAGGTCGAGGCTGCAGCACGCCATCGGGCGCGTCGAGTCGTCATGGCGCCCCGCGACCTCCGAGGAGGGCTTCGAGATAGTCCGCCGGAGGCTCTTCGACCCGATCACCGATCCGGAGATGTTCAAGGCCCGCGATGCCGTTGCCAGGGCATTTGTGAACTTCTACGCGCAGCAGCAGGCCGAGTTTCCCCAGGAGTGCCGCGAGGCCGGCTACGAGGAGCGCATCAAGGCCGCCTACCCGATCCATCCAGAGCTTTTCAACCGCCTCTTCAACGACTGGTCCACGCTGGACAGGTTCCAGCACACCAGGGGCGTGCTGCGGCTGATGGCTTCGGTGATCCACAGCCTGTGGGAGAGGGAGGACGGCAACCTCCTGATAATGCCTGCCAGCATCCCGCTGGACGAGGCCTCGGTGAAGGCCGAGATGATGAAGTATCTCAGCGAAGGGTGGGCCGGCGTCATCGAGAAGGACGTCGACTCGGAGAACTCCCTTTCGCGCCGCATCGATGCCGGTAACCCCAACCTTGGCCGCTTCAGCACGGCACGCCGCGTGGCGCGCACGGTATTCATCGGCTCCGCACCCCTCGAAGGCGCCTCGAACAAGGGCATAGACGACCGCAGTATAAAGCTCGGCAGCATCCAGCCGGGGGAAACCGTGGCCGTAGTTGGCGACGCCCTCCGAAGGCTCTACGATTCCGCCACCTACCTGTACGGCGACGGCGGGAGATTCTGGTTCAGCACTCAGCCGACCCTGAACCGGCTCGCAGACGACCGCGCGCGGCAGATCCCCGACGACAAGGTCGCCTCGGAGATAGAAGACCTGCTCAGGCAGGAATGCAGGCAGAGGGGCGACTTCGTCAGAATACACGTCTGTGTCCAGAGCGGCGACGTGCCCGACGAAACCGACGCGAGGCTCGTCGTACTTGGTCCTTCGCTTCCCCATATCGCCAAATCGACCGACAGCCGTGCGCTCGTGGAGGCCGGGAGGATCCTGGAGTACAGGGGGTCTTCTCTTCGCCACTATCGCAACAGCATCGTCTTCCTGGCCGCCGACGAGGACCGCCTGAAGGACCTGCAGGGCTCGGTGCGCCGCATGCTGGCCTGGCATGGCATCGGAGCCGAAAGGGAGTCACTCAACCTCGACGCCGCAGGATGCAGGCAGGTCGAGTCGCAATCTGCCACTGCAAAAAGCCATGTCATGCAGCAGTTGCCCATGGCCTATTCCTGGCTGCTGGTGCCTTCGCAGGGTATCGAAGGCCCGATCACATGGTCGGAAACGCGCCTTTCTGGGACGGAATCCCTCGCGGCGAGGGCCGGCATCAAGCTCAGGGGCGAGGACAGTCTGATAGTGAAGTTCGGGAGCGTCTGCCTCAGACGGGAGCTCGACAGGATCCCCCTGTGGCGGGGCGACCATGTCACAGTTCAGCAGCTCGAGGAGGATTTCGCACGCTACCTCTACCTCCCGAGGCTCCGCGACAGGCGTGTGCTGCACGAATCGATATCCGAGGGCGTAGCGAACATGAACTGGCGCGCCGAAACCTTTGCCGTTGCCGAGTCCTTTGACGCGGTTTCAGGCAAGTACCTTGCTGTTCATTCCGGTAGTCTGCTTCCCGAGGTCAGACCGTCTTACCTTGTAGTCCGGCCCGAGGTGGCGGAGAGGTTGCTGGATGTCGCCGACGGGAAGCCCGGTCCTGACCGGGATGGAGAGAACGGGAAGAATGGGCAGGATGCCGACGAACACAAGGTTTCTCCCGACAGGCCGAGGGATGCTGTACCGGCAGACAGTCTGCCCACGTCATTCCACGGCTCGGTCGAGATCAGGGCGGACAGGTTGATCCGCGACGCCTCCCAGATCGCCGAGGAGGTCGTCACCCACCTGCTCTCGCTCCCTGGCGCCAATGTCCGCATCACCCTGGAGATCGACGCCACCGCCCCCGACGGCATCCCGGCGAAGACCCGCCGCGACATCGACGAGAACTGCACCGCCCTCCACTTCACCCACAGGGACTTCGAGGAGTGACACTTGCGACGAAAAGGCGCTTCGCAATGAGGAAGCGCTGTAAAACGCAAATGAGAATTGAACCTGCTTTGGTGCCAATATCTGTACCCCAGATTGCACCAAGTGACCTGCAGATGGACTCATGATCAAGACTCTCAGAAACCTCTCGCTCTGGCTTCTTCCCCTGCTGTCGACAGCATCGTCGATCCTCCACTTCCTCTTCCCCACGATCGATCTCCTGGACTGGCTCTTCAAGATCTCGCTCTCGGGCACGGTGGGCATCTGGACCAACTACTTCGCGATCAAGATGCTCTTCCGCCCGAAGCGTCGGACTGTCTTCGGTATTCAAGGGCTTATCCCCGCCAACAGGAAGCAGCTCGCTGAAGCGATCGGCCAGGCGGTGTCGGAAGAACTGCTCGCTCCCGACCAGGTATTCGGCTTCATCGAGAAGAACGACATCATCAAGCGGCTCGGGAGCGAAGCTCTCCGGATGGCCCATCAGGAGCTTGACAAACCCGAGCGGAGAGCCTGGCTCAAGGAACGAGCCGGGCGCCTTCTCCAGAAGGCCACTGCAGAAAACATCGAGGATTTCCTGGCGGCTGCTGTTTCCAAGGCTAAGCTGATGGCTGGCGACAAACTCTCATTTGCCCGGATCTGGCCTGCGATCCGCGATGAACTCGAAATCCAGCTCAGCAGCGGTCCACTCCACGACGCCCTGGGCGGTATCGCCATGAAGCTCGCGAAAAGGTACTCCCCCGACGCAGCCGAGTGGATCAACTACCAGATCGATGAATACATCGATTCACAGAACTGGGCTGTTCGTCAGGCCCTGAAACTCGGTAAATGGGCGTTCAGAGTGAACGAGGAGAGGATCACCGACTACATCTTTTGCAGAGTCGAATCCCCCGACTTCGGCCCGTCCGTCCTGCGGGCGATCGAGTCCACGGCTCCTGAAGTTGCTAAGCTGATGGAGAACCCGAAGCTCAGGAAAGCTGCATCGAGTTACTTCGATTCCCGGAAGGAGACTTTCACGCGTTGGCTCGAGACCGAAGGCCTGGCCCAAGGCAAAGCAGCCGTTCTAGAAGCGCTGGACTCCGAAAAGTTCTGGAGCGCCATCGACAGACAGATCGACAAGGGCATCCCCGCTCTTGTGACATGGGCGCAGGCGAAGTTTGATTCGGCAGGCTTCAGAGGTCAGGCGACGCCTGTCCTCAGACAGCTCGCTTCCCACATCCCGGTAGCCGCGATAGTCGAGGATCGAGTCGACAGTTTCGATCTCGATGAGCTCGAAAGCCTCATCTACAGGGTCACGAGTGAGAACCTTGCCGGTATAGAGTTCCTGGGCGGCGTGCTTGGCTGTTTAGCTGGATTCATCCTGATTATTCCACCTCTTGGTGTTTTTGCTGTTTCGTTTGCAGGGATAATCCTGTGGTTGATCAGAATCGCTGTGAACCATCACAACGAAGAAATGGCAACTAGCGTCAAAGGACAATCGGATTCCCTCAGTTAGAAACGTCCAAGTTCCCGCAGGCGCGTATCGCTTCCGGTTGCATGAGTGCAATTCCTAGCCGAGCCTTGCGAATCCCGCCCCGGTGTCGCAGACTACTGTGGGAGGCGCGAAGTGAAAACCGGATATCGATATGTCGGGAGAGGGATCTACAGTATCCCTGAGGTGGCGCGGCTTTCGGGCGTCCAATCCCGCAGCATATCCAGGTGGGTTCACGGGTACAGGTCATCCGCTCACGGGGTCTGTTTAGAAGGCAAGCCTGTCTTCAAAGGCGACTTCGAGGAAGATGAATGCAGTAACCTCAGTTTCCTCGACCTGATCGAGATCCGCTTCGTTCATGCCTTCAGGGGATACGGCGTCTCTTGGAAGACGATCAGGACCGCGATGGAAAAGGCCTGCGAACTGCTTTCCGAAACCCATCCGTTCTCGTCGAAGAAGTTCCTCACTGATGGACGCAGCATCCTCTATCAGGTTGAGCAGGAATGCCGCGACACTCGATTGATTAACCTGGTGAACGACCAGTACGAGTTGAAGAAACTGCTCGACAGGTATCTGCACGAGGGCCTCGAGTTCACTCCTGACGACATCGCCAGCAGGTGGTGGCCATGTGGCAGGGAACATGACATAGTGATCGATCCTGTCCGGTCATTCGAGAAACCCATCATCGCCTCCACCGGTATCCCGACCGGGGTCATATACGACTCATTCAAGGCGGAGTCGTTCTCCGCGCCCACGGTTGCGCACTGGCTGGGCATCACTGCGGATCAGGTCGTGGAGGCGGTGGACTTCGAGAAGAGCCTGACGGGATGAGGTTCTTCTTCGACAATGACCTTTCGTTCCGGATAGCTCACGCCCTGAATCAACTGGCTGCAAACGACGGCGACGAAGTCGCGGCGCTTCGTGACAGATTCCCGCAGTCGGCTTCCGATACCGACTGGATCGGCAGTCTTAGCTCCGATCGCGAGGATTCGTGGGTCGTTATCACGGGTGATAGAGGTATCGGGAAAAACCCTGTGAGATCAGAGCCTGGAGAGAGACGGGATTGACTGTCTGTTTCCTCGAACGAGGCTGGGCGAGGATGAAGTTCTGGGATCAGGCATGGCATCTGATCAAGCATTGGCCGGCGATACGCGACTATTCGTCCCGGGTAGCAGGTGGATCCGGTTTCTATGTCGGAGTCAGCGGCAGGATTCGTCCCGTCTGAACTAGTTTCGACAATCTTCGAAACACTGTAGTCCGCTGAATGACAAAAGCGCTGAGGCTCGCGCCGGCGACCCTACCTGGAATGCCGGGCTTGGACGCAGGGGCTCTCCATGACAATCTTTCAGGCATGGTGGACTTCGGCTGGATGATGAGGGCGCTTTCGCTCGAGGCGGCGATCAGGCCGGGGCTCCAGCCGTGCGACGTCTACAAGCTGGTGTTCCAGGCCGCACTGGGCGCGGATCACCTGCTTTCCGTGCCCCGGAGGAAGGCCGAAGCCTGCCTGGCCGCGGAGTGGGAAACGGCGTGGATCGACACCCCCGACATGGCCGAGATCCCGATCCAGGTGCTCGATCCGGTGCGCGGAGTATCCAGGCTGCACCTCGGGCCGTTCCGAAGGATGGGCGCCGAGCTGGATTCGGTCCTGGAGGCGGTGCTGGAGCAGCCGTCGAGAACAGGTTCGCCGGATGCCCTGGCGTCGCTCTGGAGGAGGGTCGCCTCGGCAGGCGACCTGCTGCCCCCTTCGCTGCGAGGCCTCGACCTCGAGGGATACCAGGTCCCGATGGGCTCGCCGCATCACAGCGCGACCTACGGGCCCGTCTCCTACCGCGTCCTGAACGACTGGAGCCGCGTATCGATCATCCGGTTCCACCGGCCTCAGAGTATCTCGGCGACCGCCGACAGATAGAACCTCGCCGGCCCTCCCCCGAAGGGCACACCGACCGCTGCGTCCACCCTGAAGCCCCCGGCTGAGCCGCGCAGGCCCCCTCCGGCGCCCGCCGGCCGCCTCGTGCCCCCGGTTTCCTCGATGAACCCGACGTCGCAGAAGGCATAGAGCCGCGTGGCCGTTTCGCCCAGGGACACCTCTGGGCGGGCTATGACGTACCGGACGGCTCGGAACGAGTTCTCGGCGAAGCCCCGCAGGGTCTCCTGGCCGCCCAGCCTCGTGAGCCTCGCATAGAGAGCATCGCCCTCCAGTATCCCTCCGGCGAGCACTTCCCCTCCGAAACCCACCGGGCCTTCGAAGACATCGACGCGCGAAACCAGCGCGGCCTGCGCCAGGGTGCCGGAGGAGTCGGGGCCGGAGGAGGTGCCCGCGCGGCCCGAAAGCGAGGCGTCGAGCCCCTCCCAGCCCATTGGGGTCGGCCCTCCGGGCTGGAAGCCGATAGCGGCCAGGCCGTAGCTGAACGTCCTGTCCGCATCCGGGGAGAAGCCCCACCACTTCCCCGCGCCGGTGGTGACCGAAAGCGAGGCGTTCAC
>JAKJGK010000236.1 GCA_022704435.1 Synergistota bacterium
CAGGTCGCGCGCGGTGTACGCAGGCTTGATATCCACATAAACCATCGAGAGGCCGTCCTTGGAGAGCGATCGCACCTTGTCCGTCTGCCCGAGCTTCTGCGCGGCGGACTCGATCAGCGCGGTGACCTCGTTCTCGACCTCCAGGGAGGAGGCCCCCGGGTAGGGGGTTGCTATCACGGCGGTCTTGATGGTGAAGGACGGGTCCTCCAGCTTGCCGAGGCCGTTGTACGCCCACATGCCCCCCAAGGCGATCAGGATGGTTAGGAACCAGGTCACCGTGCTTTTGCGGATCGAAATTTCTGCCAGGTTCATGACAACGCTCCGCTACATACCGGGAGGCGTATAGAGGGTGACCGGGTCGCCCTCCAACAGCATGGAGACTCCGGCAGTGACGATCCTGTCTCCCGGCGCGGCGCCCTTCACAAGCGCCATGTCGCCCCTGAATCCCGTGACCTCGACCGGGATCTTTCTCACCCTCAGCTCGTCCGTGCCCTCGACTCGCCAGACGAAATGACCGACACCCTCCCCGGCCATGACCGCGGACGCAGGCAGCTCCGCCTCCGCGCCCTCCTCCGCGGCGGAGCGCGGTACTATCACGTCGACCGTCATCCCCGGCAGAACGGTGAGACCTTCGGGCTTCGTCAGGGAGAGGGTGACCGGGTAGGTCTGGGTCTGAGGGTCGGCCTCCGCCGAGGCCTCCTTGTACTCCAAGGGAAATCGGTCGTCGGGGAGCGAAGCGAAGCGCGCCTCTATCCCCTCGATCGAGCCCTTCCTGGTGTGCATTACCAGCGTCTCGGGGACTGAAATGGTGACCTCCAGGGTGTCGATGTCCTGCAGGCTGACGATGTACTGGTCGCGCTGGACACTCTGGTTGTTGTCCACGTAGCGGTCGATCACGACTCCGCCGAACGGGGCGACGAGCCTGGTGTCCGCGAGGGCGTTCTCCGCGGTTCGCACCTTGGCCTGTATGCCCTGGACGGTGAACTCCATCGCGGCGATGTCCTCGGGCCTGGAGCCGCTCTTGCCCGCCGACAGCTCCTGGGTGGCCGACTGGTATGCCGCACGGGCCACCTCGTAGGAGGTCCTGGCCTTGTCGTACTCGGACTTGGAGAATCCTCCGGCCTTGTACAGCTTGTCCACCCTCTCCAGGGTGGTCTGGGCATCGTCCATCTGCGCCCTGGCGGAGTTCACCTTCGCTGTCAGCATGGCGATCTCCTCCTTGCGGACACCGGCCCTCATGGCGTCGAGCCTGGCCTTGGCGTTGCCCAGCTCGCTCTCCGCATTGGCGAGCTGCACCTCGAAGTCGCGAGGATCCAGGCGCGCCAGCAAAGTCCCCTTGTCGACGTAGTTGCCCTTGACCACGGGGAGCTCCACCACCTGCCCCGAGACACGGAAGGCCAGGTTCACCTTCTGGGCAGCCGTCACCTTTCCCGGAAAGACCCGCTCGCCGCCGCTCCCGGCCGCGGCCAGGATCACGGTCTTCACAGGCCTCGCGACTCTCTGCACCTCCACCTGCCCG
>JAKJGK010000098.1 GCA_022704435.1 Synergistota bacterium
TACGGACACGGAGAGAACCCCTTTCGAACGACCGTCCCGGCCGAGGGAGCATATCCTCCCGGCCGCAATTAGCCGTGAATAGTCGGGGGTGGGCCCGCCACCCCGGTTCTTATTGTACCATCAGATTTTTTTACCGGTGGTAGTTCGTTCCCTGGTGTTTGTCCCTGGCGGCGCCCAGGGCGGCGACGAGGGATTCGCGCAGTGTCTCCAGAGGTGTGGCACCCTCGGGCAAGGGCTCCCGCATCACTATTGCCGGACCTATGTGAAGCGCCCTCTCCCCGCCCAGATCTATCATCTGGATGTCGTAAGGGGGCGTCTCCATCTGTAAAAAGCCTTCAATCGCCGCCGAGGCAGCCTTTGCCGCCTCTTCCGCGGCCGTGCTGCGCTTTGCGCGCCATATCTCGACCCCGTCGACGGCCAGCAGGACCGTCTCCCCTGATTCGGAAGTCGAGGGTCGAAGCAGGTGGAGTGCGCGTTTTCTCTCGATGGGGGCTCTCATCTCCTCGGCCAGCTTCAGGATGTTGTCCACCCGCTCGGCCAGCTCGGGGTGCGTCATGAAGACACCGGGGTCGATGTAGGGGCGTTTCATCTGGTCGAAGATCATGGCCTCAAGCGGCGTTACCATCGCTGCCGGAGGGAAGCCGGCGGAGACGAGCATCCGGAACCCCTCCCTGTCGGCCTCCCTCTCAAGGTCCATCCCGTAGGAGTTGGTCACGGCCACCTGCAGGAGGCTGGTCAGGATCATGGGGCCTGCCGCTCCGTGCGAGGCTACCATAAGGGCTATGGCTGCCAGGGATATCTTTGACGAGCGGGCGGTCTGGATGATCACGTGACGACGATCGGCATGAGCCAGTTCATGGGCCATTATCGCCGCGATCTCCGCGTCGGACCTTAGAAACTTGAGCATGCCGTCGGTGAAATAGATGATCCCCCCGGGAAGGCTGAAGGCGTTTTTCTCCTCCTCCCTGGCCACCCTGACCTCGTAGGGGAGAGGTCGGCTCGTAAAGGGGACCAGTCGCGCGAGGATCATATCGAGGCGGGCCGCCACGACAGGGTCGGAGTCGAGCTCCCATCGTTGCTCAAGCTCTGCGGCGGCCTTCTTGCCCAGTGCTATCTCCTTCGACATGTCGTCCGCGCCAAAGGCTGCGGGCGCGAACAACAAAAAGAGGGGGAGCAAAAGCGCATAGCGGAAGCTTATGCTTCTCATCGCCCCTGTCCCCCTCATACTCCTCCTGATTTTGAATAACCCTGGAGGGCCTTCTTGCCCCTGCTCAGTGACGCCATCTGCTTGCGAAGGGACTCGACGTGCTTCTCAAGGATCGACTGAACGCGGCACTCCTGCTCCAGAACTTTTCCCGCCACGTCGCGGATAACGGAAAGCGAGGCCTTGAGGTCCTCGGCCCCGTCCCCCAGCATATCCCCTATGTCGCTCCAGAAGGCGGGCCCGTTCCTGCCCTCCGACAGCCCCAGCGAGGAGGCGAGGTTGCTCCACCCCTCCTGGATCTTCTCCTGGCGAGAGATGACATCCTGTTTCTCCTGAAGCACTTGAAGCAGGCCCTCCATATCCTCCGCGACCACCCGCTCCTCCTCTTTTTCCACGAGGAGGGCGAGCTCGTTGAACAGGGCCAGCTCGGAGGACACCAGGCTGGACAGCACCTCCTCGAGGTCAGCCTGCAACGTTGAGCCCTCCGGCGGGCACGGCCTTGGCATCGTCCTTAACTGCCGAGGCGGAGCCGCGAAGGAACTGGGGAGCAGCCTTCTCTCCCGACTCCTCGGCAAGTTTGATTATCGCCTCTTCCCAGGTGGAGCGAAGCTCCTCGAGCATGCCCCTCACGACGGAGACCTTCTCGCGATCCTTGGCCACGTTCGCCTCCACCAGCATCAGGTACATGAAGTCGTAGAGGCGCATAAGATTTTGAGCGACTTCGCCGCCCTCATCCACTCGCAGTGTGATCATCAGTTCGCGGATGACGTTCTGCGCCCTCTGGATGTTGTTGTTGGCCTCGTCGACCACACCGGCCTCAAGGGCGTTCTCCGCGCCGATGCAACTCCTTATGCCTATATCATACGTAAACAGCAGAAGCTGCTCCCTGGACGCCGTGTTAACCTTGTTGGCCATGTACACGGCCTGGGCGTGCTGCGAGTTTTTAGAGTCCATACCGGAGATCACTCCCTTCACGCTATGTTTCGGCCGTGTCGGCGCGAAACCTTACACGCCGGTCATCCTGTCGCGGCGGTGCGGAATCCAAGTGGAGAGGTGCGCGACGCGACGGTCGAGACCTCGGCGGAGGCGTGCTTCCCGCGCCTACTTGAAAAACGGCGCGATGTCGTCGGCGACCTTCACCGGGGAGATCCCGGTCACCTTGCCGGACCTGATCTCCACGAGCGCGGGCAGCGATTCTATACCCAGCTTGTCCGCCATCCGCTTGTTCCTGTAGCCGTCGATGAGAGCGACCTTGCCGCCCTTCTTTTTCGCCAGGCTGTCGACCTCGTCGGAGAGCTTGACCTGCTCCTGGACTATGCTGGAGTAGAACAGGGCCACGACGTGCTCGGGCTCGAGAAGGACGGAGCGCAGGTGCACCTGCTCGTTTATGTAGGCGGAGGCGCTCATCGCGGCTATGGCTCCGTCGGAGGCGGCGGTCACCACCTGGCGCAGGCCCTTGTCGCGCACGTCGCCTGCGGCGAATATGCCCTCCACGGAGGTCTCCATGTTGTCGTCGGTCTTTATCCAGCCCCCCTTTGTAGCGTCGACAAGCCCGCGGACGCACTCGTCGTGGGGAAGCTGCCCGACGAACATGAACACCCCGGCCACCGGCAGGTTGGAGACCTCTCCTGTCTTAATGTTCTTGATGACGAGGTTCTCGACCAGCCCGTCGCCCTCGATCTTCTCGACCACCGTGTTCCATACCGGCACTATCTTCGGGTTGGACAGGGCGTGTTCGATGGCGGCGCGGTCGGCCCTGAACTCGTCTCTTCTATGGATGATGTACACCTTGGAGGCAAAGTTGGTTAGATAAACCCCCTCCTCCACGGCCGTGTTGCCGCCGCCGACCACCGCGATCTCCTCTCCCTCGAAAAAGGCGCCGTCGCAGACCGCGCAGTAGCTTACGCCCTGGCCTATGTGCTCCGCCTCGCCCTCGCAGCCAAGCCTGCGGAAGTAGGCGCCGGTGGCTATGATCACCGCCTCGGCCTCGATCTCGCCCTTGTTCGTCACCACCACCTTGGTGTCGCCGCGGACCTCTACCTTCGACACGTCAACGTCCCGGAACTCGGTGTTGAACTTCTCGGCGTGCTTTCTGAACATCTGGGACAGCTCGGGCCCCGACGCGTGCTCGACCCCCGGCCAGTTCTCTATCTCCTCGGTGGTGTTGATCTGCCCTCCGGCGACGCCCTTTTCGAGCAGAAGCACGTCAAGACCTGCCCTTCTTCCGTATATCGCGGCAGCAAGGCCGGCCGGACCTGCACCTACGATGACAAGTTCCCTTTTTTCCATGATGGAATCATCCCTCCAGAAGACACATGATCTAGCAACGAAATTATACACGACGCCATGCGAGAACGCGAGGCGCGCCGGAAAAATCATCGTGCGTCGCCGCATGCGCGAGGGCGGGGGGAGCCAGCCTGACCAGCGACTCGGCCTGCTCGGCATCGCCGATCTCGAACAGCAGACTGCCTCCCGGCTTTAGCAGTCTCTCGGCGGCCGGGAACAGCCTCTCGTACCAGTACAGCCCGTCGGCACCCCCATCCAGGGCCTCGGCGGGCTCGAACCGCACCTCCGGCATAAGGGCGGGCAGGTGTCCGGTCTTTATATAGGGGGGGTTGCTCACGAAGAGGTCCAGAGAGGCCGGGGAAATCGGGATGTCGTCCGGGGAGCGAGAGTGCCATAGAAGGCATCTGCGCAGCACCTGGTGGCGCTTCATGTTGTTCCAGGCGGTGATAAGCGCCCTCGGACTCCGGTCAGCCGCGACTCCCGTCAGGCCCTTGGACTCGCACAGCAGGGAGAGGGCGATGCACCCGGTACCGGTCCCCCAGTCCAAAAAAGCCCCGCCGTCGCCCGGAGCCAGTTCGAGCGCTTTCTCAACAAGCAACTCAGTCTCGGGCCTGGGTATTAGAACACCCGGTGGAGTATCGAAGACACGTCCGAAGAAATCCCACGACCCCAGGATATACTGAAGCGGCTCCCTGTTCAGACGTCGCGCGAGAATCCTCCCGATCGCGGCGCTGTCCTCCGCTGAGATCTCGGCATCAGGGTGCGCCATGATCCGTGTCTGGGGAACTCCGAGGACGAAGCGGAGGATCACGGCGGCCTCAAAAGCGGGAGAGACCGCCCCCGCCTCCTTAAGGGCGCGGGCGATCCTTCTGCCGGTCTCCTCCGTGTTCATCTCATTTTGCCTCTATGGCGTGGAGCTTCTGGGACTGGTCGGCCATGGTCATCGCGTCGATGAGCTCGTAAAGGTCGCCGTCCAGGTACTGGTCGAGCTTGTAGAGGGTCATGCCTATTCGGTGGTCGGTGATCCTGTTCTGGGTGAAGTTGTAGGTCCTTATGCGCTCCGAGCGGTCGCCCGTGCCTATCTGGCCCCGTCGCTCGGACGCCAGGTCGTCGCTCTGCTTTTGAAGCTCGAGGTCGTAGAGCTTGGCCCTCAGGTAGGCCATGGCCTTGACCCTGTTCTTTATCTGAGAGCGCTCGTCCTGGCAGGTCACCACTACGCCGGTGGGCAGGTGGGTGATCCTCACCGCGGAGTCGGTCATGTTCACGTGCTGCCCTCCCGCGCCGCTTGAGCGGTAGGTGTCGATCTTCAGGTCCTCGCTTCTGATCTCAACGTCCACGTCCTCCACCTCCGGAAGCACGGCCACTGTGGCGGTCGAGGTGTGGATGCGTCCGCTCGCCTCGGTTACCGGGACGCGCTGGACCCTGTGGACTCCGCTCTCGAACTTCAGCTTGCTGTAGGCCCCGTCTCCGTCGATGCGGAAGATTATCTCCTTGTAGCCGCCGATTCCAGTCTCGTTGTAGTCGACGCTCTCGGTGCGCCAACCCTCTCTCTCGGCGAAACGGGTGTACATGCGGAAGAGGTTGGCGGCGAACAGCGCGGCCTCCTCGCCCCCGGCGCCCGCCCGTATCTCCACCATCACGCTCTTCTCGTCGTTAGGGTCCTCGGGAAGAAGAAGGATCTTCATCTCCTCCTCCACCTGCTGCAGGCGCTCCTCCTTGCCTGAGCATTCATCCCTGGCCAGGGCCTCGAGCTCCGGATCCCCGCAGTGCATCAGCGAGCGTGCCTCCTTCAGGTCCTCGGTCACCTTCTTGAACTCGCGAAACTTAGCGACGACCGGGGAGAGCTTGGCGTGGCGCTTGGCGAGCGCCTGCAGCTCCTTCATGTTGGAGTGAAAGGCCGGATCGGCCATCTTCGCCTCCGTCTCGTCGTAGTCCTTCTCCAGCTCCAGCAGCTTGTCCTGGAAGTTCAATCCCGGTCACCACCGGCGTCCGACGGGGACAGCTTTCGCCCCAGCGCCGTCTCGAGCGAGAGCAGGGCCACCTCGATCTGTCCGATATCGGGCTCGCGGGTCGTCAGCAGTTGAAAGGATAGCGCGGGCGCCATCAGAACCTTGCCGATGATGCCGGCACAGGAGGCCCCCTTGATTATCTCGTAGGAGATCCCCATGACCAACGGGAGCAGGACTATCCTGGCGCCTATCCTCCAGAGAATCGAGCCGCTCCCCGCGACCGAGAAGACGACTATGCTCACGGCGACGACTATCAGCAGGAAGGAGGTGCCGCACCGCGGGTGAATGCGCGAGAATTTTTTTATGCTCTCGGGCGTCATTACGGCACCCGACTCGAATGCGTTGATCGTCTTGTGCTCGGCCCCGTGGTAGCGGAAGACCTGTCGTATCTCGCTCCACATGCCGATACCCCCCACGTAGGCCAGGAAGACCAATCCCCTGACGCACCCCTCCAGGACGTTCTTCCCCGTCTGGGTCAGCCCCCAGGCATTTACGGCTATATCGGACAGCCAAAGCGGCAAGGCTATGAAAAGGCCCGCCACGGCGGCGATCGCGACCAGTGTCGAGAGAAGAAGCTCCTTGGCCGTGATCTTCTCCTCCTCGCCGACCGCGATCTGGGCGGACTTGTTGAGCGCTCTGAAGCCGATGGTCATCATCTCGACCATGGTCACGACTCCACGCACTATCGGCAGCTTCCAGGGCATCCTCTTCGTCCTTGAGAAGCTCTCCCAGGTCTCGCTCTGGATCTGCCCGTCCGGTTTGCGAACGGACAGTCCCCAGCGTTCGGGCCCCTTCATGAGGACTCCCTCGATCACTGCCTGTCCACCTACGGGCATCCGGTCCCGCTCCGCCCCCTCGGCGAGGACGAGCGGAAGCGATGCAAAATACTTTTTCATGTTCACCTCACACACTCTTTTCATCCAGAAGTTCTTCCAGGGAGGAGAACGGGCGGCCGCACGGGCTGCTCTCCTCGCAGCGCCCGGTTAGAAGGCAGGAGGGCCCGGCCTCCTCGAACAGCCTCGGTGCGACCGAACGGACGGCTATCAGCATGCCGCGAGCCAGATCGCGGATCTCCCACTGCGCCCTGCGGCAGAGCCTCAGGGTGAAGAAGTGGTGAAGCTCCCTGGCGTTCATGGTCATAACCAGCCTCGTGCTCCACCCGTGAGGGAGTATGTACCTGGCATCCTCCTTGGGCACGCCGTGTTCGATCAACTCGGTATATAACGAGTGGGCGGTCTGCGCAGCCTCCTCGAATTTACGCTTCAGGGCCGGCACCTCCCCTATCGAGGGGGGAGTGATTGCGTCAGGTCCGCGCATTTCCACGTATCTCTGGCTCTGCTGGCTGTAGGATGCTATCCTGTGGCGAACGAGCTGGTGCGAGGCGATGCGGCTCAACCCGTCTATGGCGAAGGTGAACGAGGCGTGTTCGAACGGCGAAAAGTGCCCGCTCCTGCGGATATGCCGCAGGAGCGAGCTCTTTCTTTCTTGCGATTCATCCTCCAGCAGGTCGACGGCCGAGACATCGCTGTAGCAGAGTCTCGCGGCCGCGGCCACGATATCGTCCGGCCTGGGAGTAAAGGACAGCAGGAAAACGCAACAGCTCACCCGACCCGGCCTCCTTCAGCGACGGACATCTCTCTTGCGCCTTCGATTCTACTCCGCGTTCGGGCGCTGGCCGTAGTTGATCCCCTCGTACTTCTTCTGGAACTTCTCAAGGCGGCCCGCCTCGGTCAGCACTCGCGCCCCCCTCTTGCCGGTGAAGAACGGGTGGCACGACGAGCATACGCCCACCCTTATCTCCTTCTGGGTCGAACGAGTTTCGAAAGTGTTGCCGCACGCGCAGGTCGCGATGCACTTCTCGTACTTCGGGTGAATATCCTTCTTCATCTATGGGCACCTCCAAAAAAATGTAAACACATGGAGAAAGACCTCCAAACGAAAGAGAACTTTAGCACAGGAAGGCCCGAGACGCAAGAGTGTATCCCCCGATCGAAGATGTCATATGTGCATGACGCCGAGACCGCAACGCTCGTGATGGGCCACCGCATGGTAGGCCGTATCCCCCATGACCGCCACGG